>NZ_SCNZ01000026.1:0-118859 GCF_005502655.1 Burkholderia sp. 4NA327C6
GTTGCTGGCGCGCGCGCGACTGAGCCTCGCCGCGCCCGCTTTCGACGGCCGGCCGGTCACGCTCGTGCAGGCGCCGGCCGGTTACGGCAAGACGTCGCTGATCGCGCAATGGCGCCGCGAAACCCTCGCGCTCGGCCGCGCGGTCGTATGGCTATCGGCCGACGAGCGCGACGATGCGGCGCGGTTGCTGCAGGGGCTCGTGCAGGCGGTGCGGACCGGTTGTGCGCGACCCGGCTTCGGGCGCCTGATCCCGGTCGGTGCGGCCGACGCGGCGCGCGCGCTGGAAGGCGTGACCGCGTGGCTGGCCGAGGTCGCGCAACTGTCGATCGATGCGCTGCTGATCGTCGACGATGCGGAGCGGCTGCCGCCCGCCGGCCTCGATGCGCTGACCTACGTGCTGCACAACGCACCGCAAAACCTGCATGTCGTCGTCGCCGCGCGGCGCGGGCTCGATCTCGTGGCCGGCGATCTGCTCGCCGGCGGGCAATGCACGCTCGCGGGCCCCGACTGGCTGCGCTTCACGCTCGACGAGACGATTGCGCTGGTCGGCGCGCGCTTTGCGCAGCGGGTCGACGCCGACGCGTGCGCGCGGCTGTTCGAACGCGTCGACGGCTGGCCGCTCGGCCTGCAGCTCGCGATGGCCGCGATGGCGCGCTCGGCCGATCCGCGCCAGGCGGTCGACGCACTCGCCGCCCGCGTGGACGGCACGCGCGACCGCCTCGTCGAGCTGCTGCTCACGAACCTGTCGGCCGACGACACCGCGTTCCTGATCCGCACGAGCGTCGCCGATCGCCTGCATCCGTCGCTGTGCGCCGCGCTGCTCGACGACGCAGACGCACCCGACCGCCTCGCGCGGCTCGCGCGCGACACGCCGCTGTTCATTTCGTCGGACGATTCGGACTGGTGCCGGCTCCATCCGCTCGTGCGCGACACGCTACGCGACCGCCTGGCCGCGGGCCCGGAAGCCGAGCGCAGCACGCTGCATGCGCGCGCGGCCGCGTGGCTCGACGCGCACGGGATGACCGAGGAAGCCGCCCGCCATGCATACGCGGCCGGCCAGTTCGAGGTGGCGTATGCGCTCGCGCAGCGCTGTCTCGAGGATGCGATCAAGCAGGGCCGCATCAACGACGTGCTCGACTGGCTTGCGCTGCTGCCCGATGCGGAGCTCGACAAGCGCCCGACGCTGCGCGTCGCGGTGGCATGGGCGCTGGCGCTCGGCGAGCGCCATGTCGAGGCACGGCGCCAGATCGCGGGCATCCTCGCGGATCCCGGCACGCCCGCGGCGATGCGCTACGAATGCGCGCTGATCCTCAGCGCGGCCGCCTATTACGCCGACGAAATCGACCGTTTCGTCGAGCTGTTCGAACCGTGGGCCGACTTCACGCCGCCGGCGGCGACGTGGCTCGCGCAAATGCACGCGAACCGGCTGTCGGCGCGCGCGATCATCGTCGGCGAACCGGCGCAGGCGCGCCGCTTCCAGCACGCCGCGCCGCGCGGCGAGACGGCGGCCGGGTTCGGCTACGTCGCGCGCTGGGGCGAGCTGATCACGGGCCTGAGCTACCTGCGCGAGGGCCAGGTCCGGCTGGCCGACGACACGCTGTCGCCGGCGCTGGCGCGTGCGGAAGCCGATCTCGGGCGCCGCCATCCGCTCACCTGCATGCTCGCGGCGATGTGCGCGGCGCTCGCGTACGAGGCCGACCGCGTCGACCAGGCCGCCGCGCTGCTCGCGAACCGCCTCGACGTGCTCGAACATGCGGGCACGCCCGATACCGTGCTGCTCGGCTATCGCACCGCCGCGCGCATCGCGCTGCTGCGCGGCGTCGAGCATCGTGCGATCGACCTGCTCGAAGCGCTCGACGCGATGGGTGTCGCGCGGCGCCTGCCGCGCCTGTCGGTCGCGAGTCTCGCCGAACAGGTGCGCATCCACGCGGCGCGCTATCGCGAGGCGACCTGCCACGCGCTCGTCGAGCGGATCGATGCGATCGCCGCGGCCGAGTTTCCGTCGCACGGGCCGCTGTGGCGGCGCCCCGTCGTGCTGCTGCAGGCAACCGCGCACGCGGGCGCGGCGCTGGCCGCGCGCCGCTGGGACGACGCAAGCGCCGCGCTCGACGAAGCCGCCGTGCTGGCCCGCGAAATGACCATGGGGCAGGCGCGCATCGAGATCATGGCGCTCAGCGCGTTCGCGCGCGAACAGTCGGGCGGCGGCGGCCGTGCGTTGCTCGACGAAGCGATGAACCTCGCGGACCTGTTCGGGCTGACGCGCACGCTGGCTGATGCGCATCCGGCCATCGCCGACTGGGCGCGCCGGGCCGGCGACGAAGCGGCTGCCGGCACCGGCCCCGTGCGGCACGCGCTGCCGCAACCGCGCATCGTGCCGCCTGCCCCGCGCGCCGCGGCCAGCCCGCGCGCGGTGCCGAGCGTCGTGCTGACGCCGAAGGAGCGCGCGATTCTCGAGCTGCTCGCGCGCAACCTGTCGAACAAGGAGATCGCGGTGGCGCTCGCCGTCGGCGAGGAAACCGTGAAGTGGCACCTGAAGAACCTGTTCGGCAAGCTCGACGCCAGCTCGCGCAAGCATGTGGTGCGCCGCGCGCTGGTGCTCGGCCTGCTCGAAAGCGCGCCCTGACGCCGTAACGCCGGTTTCGCCAGTCGGGCGCATCGTCGCGCCCGTCTTCCGCCGATTCTCCGCAACCCTGCCCCCCGCGCATGGGGGGGAGCGGCCGCCCGCCGTTGCGTAGTCTTTCCGCATGGCTCATGCGGGCGTTGCCTGTCACACCTTCCCGCTAGCCTCCCTGCTTCACCCGGACAGGCTCGATCCCGTCCGGTCCAAACCGACCCCGGAGACTTTGATGAAGACGAAACTGGCCGCGCTCGCGGCGCTTGCCGGCTGTTCGGCGCTCGCGCACGCGCAATCCTCCGTCACGCTCTACGGCGTGATCGACTCGGGCCTGCTGTACCAGAGCACGTCGGCGGCGTCGTTCAGCCCGACCGCGAAGAACACGGGCAAGGTGTTCCGCATGAAGGACGGCGGCATCTACTCGAGCTTCTGGGGCATCAAGGGCAGCGAGGACATCGGCGGCGGCTACAAGGTCAACTTCAAGCTGCAGGGCTCGTTCGACAGCGGCACCGGCAGGCTGCAGCTGAGCGACACGCCGGGCGCCGTCGCGATCTTCAACCAGGTCGCGTCGCTCGGCGTGTCGGGCCCGTTCGGCGCGTTCACCGCCGGCCGACAGATCGTGCCGATGATCTACGCGATGGCCGACACCGACGTGCGCAACGCGCAGTTCTTCGGCAGCGTGCTGATCGCGTGGCTCGGCCTGAACACGGCGGCCGGCTGGTCGGGAACGAGCACCAACGCAGCGATCGGCGCGCTGTACGACAGCAATGCGCTCGTCTACCACTCGCCGACCTTCGCGGGTGCGTCCATCGCGCTCGAATACGCGCCGGGCGGCGTGGCCGGGCAGTTCCAGGGCGGCACGCGCGAATCGGTCGTGCTCAGGTATGCAAACTATGGGCTCAATGCTTCGGCCGTCTACTACAACGGCCACGACACGAGCCCGGCGCCGGGCGTCGCGCCGACCGGCGTCGACAACAACCGCTTCATCTACTTCGGCGCGAAATACACGATCCACGATTTCTCGGTGTCGGCGTCGTACGGTAACGGCCGGAACCCGTCGCATGCGGACAAGGTGAACCTCGACATGCTGTCGGCCGGCATCGGCTATCGCTTCACGCCCGCGCTGCAGGTGACGTCCGCGCTGTATTACCTGAAGGACCGCAACGTCTCGGCGAACAAGTCGACGGCGGTCGTGCTCGCGGCCGACTACAGCCTGTCGAAGCGAACGATGGTCTATGCGCAGGTCGGGCACGTGAACAACCGCGGCACGATGGACCAGATGCTCGTGTACGGGCAGCCGGTCGCGCCGGGCGTCGGCACGACGGCTGCGATGATCGGGCTGCGGCACAACTTCTGACGGCTTCCGGCCGTGCGGCGGCGGTCGCGTGCGGCCGCCGTCGGCATCGATCGCCGGGATCGGCTACAGTGGGCGTTTTCGGCGCGCTCCGCCCTGCCGTCCCGCCATCGACCGTGGCGCGTGCGGCAGCAGGAACGGGGCGCGGATCCTTCACTTCGACGAGCGACCCTCCATGTCCGACCTGTCCGCCTTCCCGATCACGCAAAAGTGGCCGGCCCAGCATCCCGACCGTCTCCAGCTCTACTCGCTGCCGACGCCGAACGGCGTCAAGGTGTCGATCATGCTCGAGGAAACCGGCCTGCCGTACGAGCCGCACCTCGTGCGCTTCGACACGAACGACCAGTTTTCGCCCGAATTCCTGTCGCTGAACCCGAACAACAAGATCCCGGCGATCATCGATCCGAACGGCCCGGACGGCAAGCCGCTGCCGCTGTTCGAATCGGGCGCGATCCTGATCTATCTCGCGGACAAGACGGGCCAGTTGATCCCGAAGGATCTCGCGGGCCGCTACGAGACGATCCAGTGGGTGATGTTCCAGATGGGCGGCATCGGGCCGATGTTCGGCCAGGTCGGCTTCTTCCACAAGTTCGCCGGCCGCGACTACGAGGACAAGCGCCCGCGCGACCGTTACGTCGACGAGTCGAAGCGCCTGCTCGGCGTGCTCGACGCGCATCTCGCGAACCGGCAATGGGTGATGGGCGATACGTACACGATCGCCGACATCGCGATTTTCCCGTGGGTGCGGAACCTCGTTGGCTTTTACGAAGCGGGAGACCTGGTCGGCTTCAGCGAATTCCGGAACGTCAAGCGGGTGCTCGACGCGTTCGTTGCGCGGCCGGCTGTGGAGCGTGGGCTCAATATTCCGGCGCGGGGCTGATGGGTCAAGCGGGTGTACGTCGTGCAGGCCGCGATCTGAAAAACCCGCCGCATTGCGCGGCGGGTTTTTATTTTAAGTCGTCGCGAATTTTTCGGGATCGCTGGGAAGACTGTCGGTGTCCGGCGGCGGATTCAATCGGTCGATGCAACACACTAGACGCTGCGTAAGCAGTGGAGGTGTTGCAAATGAAACAGCGGCGCAGGATCTACTACACCGAGACTCAAAAGGCACTGATGTTGGAGCGGTGGCTCAAGGGTGACACGCTTCATCAGATTGCCCAACTGTTCGATCGCCACCATTCCTCTGTTCAGGGGATTCTCGCCAGGACTGGCGGAATACAGCCAGCGCCTCGACACCGCTCCAAGCTTGCCTTGACGCTTGCCGAACGCGAGGAAATATCGCGCGCAGTCGTCGCCGGCCAGTCAATTCGATCGATAGCGGCGCGGTTAGGACGTGCGCCATCTACTATCAGCCGCGAGGTGCGGCGAAATGGCGGAAGGCAGTACTATCGGGCGAGCCAGGCCGACGAGCTCGCCCGGGACCGCGCACGGCGACCAAAGACATGTAAGCTGATCAGCAATCGGACACTCGCTCAGGTTGTGGCAAGCAAGCTTCGATTGCAGTGGTCGCCGGAGCAGATTGCGGGTTGGCTCAAGCACGTGTATGCGGTCAACAGGGACTATCAGGTGTCGCACGAGACCATCTATCGGAGCCTCTACATTCAGGCCCGTGGTGCACTGAAAAGAGAACTGCTGGAACACCTGCGGCGTTCTCGAGCCATGCGTCGATCGCGCCAACACACACTGAAGACCGAGGATCGCACGAACATCCGCGATGCCATATCAATCAGTGAACGCCCTGGCACGGCCGAGGATCGAGCAATACCCGGGCACTGGGAAGGCGATCTGCTGTTCGGCAACGCCAACAGTCAGATTGCAACACTCGTCGAACGCCAGACCCGGTTCGTGATGCTGGTAAAGATTGCCAGCAAGGACTCTGAGGCTGTAGTCAACGCTCTCATAAGACACGCCGGCAAGCTTCCGCAGGAATTGTATAAATCGCTGACTTGGGATCGGGGCACGGAGATGGCTGGCCACAAGCGCTTCACTGTCGCAACGGACATCAAGGTCTACTTCTGCGATCCCCAGCATCCCTGGCAACGCGGCACGAACGAAAACACGAACGGGCTTCTGAGACAGTACCTCCCAAAAGGAACCGACCTCTCTGCCTACTCGCAAGCCAAGCTCAACGCCATTGCCCGACGGCTCAACGAACGTCCACGCAACTTCGATACACCGGCTGAACGATTCCATCAAGCTGTTGCATCGACCGGTTGAATCCGCCGCCAGTTCCGGCCATTCACCCACGCCTTGATGCTGTCGCTTTAACGTCTCTTCACCGATCCCCATCGGCTATTCGGCCACTCGACCGTCGCTGTTGTTGGGCGCAAAGATTAGGCATTGGACAACTGCGCCCCGAAGGTCTTCGCCGTGCAGAACAGCTAGCCTCCCGTCTTGATCCCCACACGGAGCTTATTCATGTATGGAACCATGTTCAGAAACGTGCCGTTGATGTTCATAGACGCTTGCGTGAGCATTTGAAACAACCACAACAGTGAACCGTGGGTTGCTGATGCTGCGACCCATCGTGTGTCAGGAGCGCTACTGCGAGCACTATCATTAAGGAAGCCGACGGGAAAATTATCAAACGTTACGAACCCTCTTCCGAGAAGGAATGCACCGTCGATCGATTGGCTGGGTGTTTTTATTCTTTCTTCACCAATGGGAAGGCGCGGACCGCCGATTCCCTCTGCCGCCTCTATTTCGGTGATCCAATTGAGAACGGTCTCTATCTGCCGCGGACCGTCATACGCCACCACAAAACTCAGAATCGCCGGCGGAACATAACCGCTGCTAAACGACCATGTTTCGCTCTTCTTAAGCTGCTTTGCGGTCTTTGCTGCCGTGATTGCTTGCTGCATACCGGCCTTGTCGAGGGTGGACTTCACCTCTATCGTAGCGATTACCGATTCAGCTAAGAAACCACTTATGCCGCCCCCAAAATCGAGCTTGGGCAAACTTCGCTTGTATATCACGAGATCGAACTGCCGCCTTGCTTCGGACGGTTGCGATTCGCTGTCAATCAATTCTCCCGAACCTATCGCGAGGGTAGATGGAAGGTGCGCCTCCAGAAACTCCTTGATGAAAGCTTCGCGCGGGGTTCCTTTGTGGAGGGAGTGACCACTATTGGCCGGTATTTTGGAAGTGGCCAGGAGTTGATCCTCTACTGCTGCCATATGGGCGAAAAGCATAGCAATGTTCCAATCGGTCTATTTTGTCCATCGGTCGGGTGGGCCCCGCGAAGAGTGATGATAGCAAGACAGTCTCAGACCGAGACATGCCAACGTACTTCCAGTATTGACCGCTCAGCGAATGGGGCTGTCCCAATGGCGAAAAAACAACCTGGCTCCGCTTGAACGAGATTGGCATTGAAGAGTCTGCTCAGGTTGTGGACGTGCCGACGCGGTCCACACCCGGAAAGACTGTTGTACCTTGGAAGCGGTCCCTGAGGCCACACGGAAGTAAACGACCGAAGTGGGTCGATCTGCGCCAGTCGCGCGTTGCAGGGCGGCGGCAGGCCACGATCGGCCACAAGCCGCCGTTCTGATCCGTAGTCGGTCGGACATTCAAGCGTCGGCACCGCTCCGTGTGCGGTACTACTTTGAAGTCGCTCGCGCCGTTGCGAGGATACCGAGCATACTTTTTCGTGCTCTGCGCTTTTCTACAAATTGGCCGACTGCGTCCTTCGCCATCGCGATACCTCCGCCACCAATCGCACCCACCACACTCGCGATTGGAGCACTAACGCCGGCGGCAGCTGCGAGAGCTGGCATGAAAAACATACTTGCACCGGCGGCGATTCCAATAACGCTACCTGTTCCTGCAGCCCAGTATTTCGGTGAGTATTTGTCTTCGATGTCCTTTATTGCTTTCTTCTGGCGCTGAATCAGCAAGTCCAACCCATGCCGGACTTCCCGCGCTACAGCTTCAAGTTCGGCGGGACCCGCCGCAGTCAACTGAGTTGTGATTTTCTTCAATTGTTCGCGAAGTTCCGCGTGCTCCATGCGTTCTCGAAGCTCAACGAGACCTGCTATAGGCACGTTGCCCAGCCAGGTCAAACTGTCATCTTGAAGTGCTCGAAGAATATCGAATGCTTCCCTAGACAGTACTTGTTGCTTTATGAGTTCTCGCGCTTCGGCCCGTGCGCAAAGCTCGAAGTAGTACCAATGCACGGGTGTGCTGAGCATTGGTTGACTATTAAGCTCCTCAGCGTTCTCTGCAAGGTGGTATTGAGGGCGTAATCTTTCCAGAATTCCGTTAAGAACAAGGACGCCTCGCGGAAGCTTCTCCATTTTTCCAAGCATTTCCTGGTCGCGCACTCCCTTTAACTCTTGCAGATAGATGGCTGCCGCCTCCTCTGCTGTGCCTACAGCGGTAGGTTCAACTCCAGGCGGTACGAACAGCCTTTCACGCGTTATTGCGTCGAGGAACGGTTGTTCGTATTTTTTGACGTACTCGAACAGTTCGTCGATCGTACTCATATTCGCGTTACAAGCGGGGACGATAACTTTTACGGCAAGAGATGCGATGCCAGCCTGAGTCATTGCGTCATTTGCCTCCAATCTCTCCTCGAAACTAGGGAAGACCAAGATTGGAGGTACCGAAAGTCGTGCGTCCACCAGTGGACGAAGTTGCAGAATACAAAATAACGCGATAGCTAGTTGTAAGTGCAACGCATTGAGGTGAAGGTTTTCTGCAAAAAAAGGCCAAACCGGATCGGGTATCAATTGGGTGTCGCAATACAGACCAGCGATCCGAGTTGCCGAAAGTGCTGACGGCCCGTAGCGCCGCTGACCGCCCGATACCACTTTAATACCACCAAGTGATTTTCCGGCACGAAACATTGACGCTGAATTTTCGCGGTAGAACTGTTCTAGTTCACCAGCTGCCGCATTGATTTCGTCAAAATGGGCTATGTTGCCATCTCCGAACCGTGCCAGCATTCGCAGTTTAATTTCCTGCTCTGAACCGACCTTGCCGGACGGCACACCCGTCAGCGCTACAAAGAGCTCTTCGTAGAGTCGAAACAGCATGCACTGGGCGTCAAGAATTGGAAGAGGTGATTCATTGTCTACCTTTTCTTCCGCTTGTTCCAGATGAGTCAACGCCAGGGCAGTGGCTCGAATAATCGCCAGCACGTCTGGTGTTAGCTTTGAAATATTAAGGAGTCCGGTAATACCTCTCGGTAAAACGCGTAGCTGGTCAGCCCAGAACCTATCTTGTGGACGCAACTTCAGTTTTCCCGATTCCAACGCATCGAGAACCTTCTCTGCTTTCTGAGCGGAATCGATCCCTCTATCAATATCCATATACTCTTCTCCTAGACGCGTGTTGATCCATTGTGCTCGAGCCGAGACGTCAAAAACCAAGGACGCGAAACAGGGGGGGGCTTGGCCGTCCAGTTACCACGGCGGGTACGGCCGCTCGACGCCCCCATGCTCAACAATCCGGCACATTGCTGACGTAGAACTCAGCCCGTCTCAATGTCAGAGGGCCGAGCACTTGCCATCCCGATCGACTGCTCCAATGGCCCGTGTACCTTGCGGATTCAACCCGTCGATGCAACGAATTGATGAAATCTCTCAGCCGGTGTATCGAAGTCTAGTGTCTTTCGCGGACGCTCATTGAGCCGCCTGGCTACAGTGTTGAGCTTAGCCTGCGAATAGGCCGAGAGATCGATCCCCTTGGGGAAATACTGTCTGAGAAGCCCATTTGTGTTCTCGTTCGAGCCACGTTGCCAAGGGCTCTGCGGATCACAAAAATAGACCTTGATGTCGGTGGCCACGGTGAACCGCGTGTGATCGGCCATCTCTTTGCCTCGGTCCCAGGTCGGTGATTTGTATAGTTCCTGAGGAAGCTTGCTGGCGTGTCGGATCAATGCGTTGAAGACCGTTTCCGTATCCTTACTGGCAACCTTCACCAGCATCACGAAGCGGCTCTGACGCTCGACAAGAGTGGCAATCTGGCTGTTCGCGCTGCCGAACAGCAGATCACCTTCCCAGTGGCCCGGTATCGCACGGTCATCAACGGTCGCGGGGCGTTCACTAATCGGGACGGTGTCGCAGATTCTGCCGTGGTCGTCGGTCTTCATCGTGTGATGACGCGAACGACGCATAGCCCGCGAGCGCCGTAAATGCTCGAGCAATTCCTTTTTGAGTGCACCGCGAGCTTGTATGTAGAGGCTGCGGTATATAGTTTCGTGCGACACCTGATAGTCCCTGTTGACCGCATATACGTGCTTAAGCCAACCAGCGATCTGCTCAGGTGACCACTGCAGCCTGAGCTTGCTTGCCACGACCTGGGCGAGTTCCCGGTTCCTGACGAGCTTGCAGACTTGGGGACGACGGGCTCGCTCCCACGCAAGTTCGTCAGCATTGTTCGCCCGATAACCCTGCATACCGCCGTTCCGCTTGAGCTCGCGGCTAATGGTGGACGGAGCACGTGCGAGCCGAATCGCAATCGCGCGAATCGAATCGCCAGCAACCACTGAGCGCGAGATCTCCTCCCGCTCGGCAAGGGTCAGTGCCAAGCTCGAACGGCGCCGTTGCTTTGGTTGTATGCCGCCCGTTTCGGCCAGAATCCCTTGTACCGAGGAATGGTTCCGATCAAACAATTGAGCGATCTGCTGCAGCGACTCGCCCTTGCGCCAGCGCTCCCACATTAACGCCTTCTGGGTGTCTGTATAGTAGATCCGCCGTCTCTGCTTCATGGCAACACTCCTTGCTGCTATGCAGCCTCAAGTGTGTTGCATCGACGGGTTGAATCCGCACTCGAAATCGGCCGTCGAAGGAACTCAGGGTTGAGAGGCAGCGCTGGGTCGGCAAGCGACGTCCATGATCATTCACGACGATTGTTTCGTCCGCCTCGCGCGTTCGCATCACGCTTTCTGCGGCGCTACTTTCCGTCCGCTGCGTTCGACGCGCCGTCTCCCAGCCCCGCCAGCAACTTTCCCAGCAGTTCCGACAACTGCGCCTGTTCCGCATCCGACAGCACGGCCAGCAACTCGCGCTGATTGTCGATATGCGCGACGACTGCCTCATCGATCAGCGCGCGGCCGCTCTCCGTCAGCGCCACAAGCGTGCCGCGCCCATCCGCCGGGTTCGGCCGGCGCTCCACCCACCCTGCCTTCTGCAACCGGTCGATGCGCGCGGTCATCCCGCCCGACGACATCATCAGCGCGTCGTACAGCGCCGTCGGCGTCAGCGCGAACGGCGCCCCGCCGCGCCGCAGCGTGGCCAGCACGTCGAATTCGCCCGGCTGCATTCCGTAGCGCGCGAACAGCGGATTGAGACGGTCACGCGCGATCACGAGCGCCGCTTCCTGCAGCCGCCCCATCACCACCATCGACGACGCGTCGAGATCCGGACGCTCGGCGCGCCATTGCGCGAGCGCATGCGCGGCTCGATCCATTAACCCTCCTCGGTTCACCAGTTATCTTGACGTCGAGATAAATCAGCATTTATCTTGATGTCGAGATACTTTACATGAAATGCGCGTGGCGCCTCACCGGGGGCCGCGTACCGATATCGAGGGCCTTGCAATGAATCGCTTCACTTCCCCCGGATGGCGGCTCGCCGCCATCGTCCTTGTCGGGCTGAACCTGCGGCCGGCGCTTGCCGCGGTCGGCCCGCTGCTCGACATGATCCAGCGCGCGACCGGCCTCAGCGACGGCGCGGCCAGCCTGTTGACGACGATCCCGATCCTGTTGATGGGCCTCGGCGCACTGAGTGCGCGGCGCCTGCAGCGCCTGGCCGGGATTGCGGGCGGCGTCTGGCTGGGCGTCGCGCTGATCGGGCTCGCCTGCGTGTCGCGCCTCGGCGCGCAGCACGCGTGGCTGCTGCTCGCGAGCGCCTGCTGCGCGGGCGTCGGGATCGCGATGGTGCAGGCGCTGCTGCCCGGCTTCGTGAAGGCGCATTTCGCGACGCGGATCGGCGGTGCGATGGGCGTCTATTCGACGTCGATCATGGGCGGCGCCGTGCTCGCGAGCGTCGTCGCGCCGTTCGCCGCGGCGCGCTGGGGCTGGCTCCCCGCGCTCGCGGGCTGGGCGCTGCCGGCCGTGGTGGCCGCGCTGGCGTGGCCGCTGGCCAGTCGCGGCGGCGACGCGCTCGCCGCCGGGCCGACGTCGGCGTCGAACGCTCAGCCGTCGCGCTCGCCGCGCGCGTGGCGGCTCGCGCTGTTCTTCGGCATCGCGACGGGCGCGTATACGCTCGTGCTCGCGTGGCTGCCGCCGTACTACATGCGGCTCGGCTGGTCGCCGACGGCGGCCGGCAGCCTGCTCGGCGGCGTGACGCTCGCGGAAGTCGTCGCGGGGCTGACGATCTCGGCGACGATCGACCGCCTGCCCGATCGCCGCCCCGCGCTGTACGCGTCGATCGCGTCGCTGTTGGTCGGCTTGCTGGTGATGCTGGCCGCGCCCGAGGCGCTGGCGTTGCCGGCCGCGCTGTTGCTGGGCGCGGGAATCGGCGCGCTGTTTCCGCTGTCGCTGATCGTCACCGTTGACCATGCCGCGACGCCGGCCGATGCCGCGTCGCTGACGGGGTTCGTGCAGGGCATCGGCTACCTGATCGCCGGGCTGTTCCCGTTCGGGGCGGGCATCGTGCGCCAGCACCTCGCGGACCTGACGCCCGCTTGGATCGCGATGGCCTGCCTGTGTGTCGCGCTGTTCGCGCTGGCGGCAGGGTTTGCGCCGAAGCGGGTGCTGCAGGCCGCGCGTGCGTAGCGCGGGTCCCGCCGCATGTGGCCGCGCCGCGATCGGATACGGCGGTGGTCGTGCTCGACCTCAGCCCCGTCGTCGGCATCGCGGCGTCGATCCCGATCCTCGGCGAATCGGCGTCGCCGATCGACTTCATCGGCGCCGAGATCACGATCGGCGTGGCGCGCCACACGCACCCAAGCACCTGCGCGAACGCTGCACCGAACCCGGGCCGGCCCGCGCGTGATCAGCCTGCGCCGGCGTACAGCGTCGAATCCGTGAACCCTTCGGCGTCGAGCACGCGCCCGATCAGGATCAGCGCGGTGCGCTCGATCTGCGTGCCCTGCACCTTGCCGACGATGTCGGCGAGCGTGCCGGTCACGCGCGCTTCATCGGGCCAGCTCGCGCGATAGATCACCGCGACCGGACAATCGGCGCCGTAATGCGGCAACACTTCGTCGACGATGCGGGCGAGATGGCGCACGCCGAGATGGATCGCGAGCGTCGCGCGGTGCGCGGCGAGCGCGCCGAGCGATTCGCCTTCCGGCATCGTCGTCTTGCCCGCGAAGCGCGTGAGGATCACCGTCTGCGCGACACCGGGCAGCGTCAGCTCGACGCCGAGCGTCGCCGCGCACGCGGCCGTGGCCGTCACGCCGGGCACGATTTCATACGGAATCCCGAGCGCCTTCAAGCGGCGAATCTGCTCGCCGATCGCACCATACAGCGACGGGTCGCCCGAATGCACCCGCGCGACATCCTGCCCTTTCGCGTGCGCGCCGGCGAGCAGCGCGACGATTGCGTCGAGGTCGAGTTCGGCGGTATTGACGACCTGCTCCGCGCGATGGCCGTCGAGCACGGCCGCCGGTACCAGCGAACCCGCATACAGGATCACCGGGCACGTGCGCACGAGGCGCTGGCCCTTCACCGTGATCAGCTCCGGGTCGCCGGGGCCCGCGCCGATGAAATACACCGTCATCGAAAAATCTCCGTCAATTCATGGGATGACCGGCCGCGCGGCGTCACGCGCGTGCGGCCGGATCGAGCGCGTCGATGAGCGCCGCGGCCGAATCGAACACGCGATCGGCGCCGGGCAGCGGCGGCCGGCGCAGCATCACGACCGGCAGCCTGCGTTCGCGCGCGACATCGAGCTTGGCTTCCGTGGCGGCGCCGCCGCTGTTCTTGCTGACGACGACGTCGATGCCCGTCAGCGCGAACAGCGCGCGCTCGCCTTCGAGCGTGAACGGCCCGCGCGCGGCGACGATCTGCGCGCGCGCATTGCCGGGAGGCGCGTCGGGGCAGCGCACGAGGCAGAACTGGTGTGGCGGAATCGCGTCGAGATGCGCGAGCGGTTCGCGGCCGAGCGTGAACAGCGGCCGCCTGAACGGCGCGAGCGCGGCCTCGATGCCGGCCCAGTCGTCGACCATGCGCCAGTCGTCACCCGGTTGCGGCACCCACGCCGCGCGGCGCAGCGCCCACAGCGGCACGCCCGCTTCACGCGCGGCGGCTGCGGCGTTCGCGCTGATCCGCGCGGCATACGGATGCGTCGCGTCGATCACGAGGCCGATGCCGGCGTCGCGCAGATAGGTCGCCAGCCCGGCCGCGCCACCGAAGCCGCCGACGCGCACGTCGCAGCGCAGGTCGTCGGGCACCTTGCCGAGGCCGGCCAGGCTGTACACATGATGCGAGCCGAGCGCGCGAGCGATCTTCAGCGCATCGCCGGTGCCGCCGAGCAGCAGGATGCGCGCGCTCATCGCGCCTCCCCGACGAAGCGGCCCTGGCGGTCGATCGCGAACATCTCGACGGCCACCGACGGCGGCACGATGTCGCGCGCGACGCGCAACGCCTGTGCACAGACGAGATCGCCGAGCGGCACGCCGTCCGCGTGCGCAAGCTTCAGCGCTTCCTGGCTCGTGTTCGCGGCGCGCATCGCGGCCTGCAGCGTGTCGCTTGCGCCGGCCTCCGCCGCCCACTGCGCGAGCAGCGGCAGGTCGATGCTCGAATGGCGGCTGTGCAGGTCGAGATGGCCGGCCGCGAGCTTGCTGAGCTTGCCGAAGCCGCCGCACATCGACAGCCGCGCGACCGGCGCGCGCCGCAGGTGCTTGAGCACCGCGCCCGCGAAATCGCCCATCTCGATCAGCGCCATGTCGGGCAGTTGATAGTGCGCGCGCATCGCGTCCTCGCTTGCGTTGCCGGTGCACGCGGCAATGTGCGTGATGCCGTTCGCGCGTGCGACGTCGATGCCCTGGTGGATCGACGCGATATAGGCCGAACACGAGAACGGCCGCACGATGCCGGTCGTGCCGAGGATCGACAGCCCGCCGACGATGCCGAGGCGCGGGTTCATCGTCTTCAGCGCGAGCGCTTCGCCGCCTTCGACGCCGATCGTCACGTCGAAGCCGCCCGCATAGCCATGCTCGGCCGCCAGCGCGTCCAGGTGCGTCGTCATCATCTGGCGCGGCACCGGGTTGATCGCCGGTTCGCCGACCGGCAGCGTGAGCCCCGCGCGCGTGACCGTGCCGACGCCCGGCCCCGCATGAAACCGCACGCCGGGCGCCGCCGCGAGCGCGACGCGCGCGAAGATCAGCGCGCCGTGCGTGACGTCCGGATCGTCGCCGGCATCCTTGATCGTGCCGGCTTCGGCACCGTCGGCCGTCGCCCGGCAGAACTCGAGCCGCATCATCACGCGCTGCCCCTTCGGCAGCACGATCTCGACCGCGTCGTCCGCCCGGCCCGCGAGCAGCAGCCGCGCGGCGGCGAGCGACGTCGCGGTCGCGCAGCTGCCGGTCGTATAGCCGAAGCGCAGCGGTGCGGGCTGTTCGGGGGTCTCGTCGCGCATCACGCGTCCGTTGGGTTCGTCGTGTTTGCCGTGGCCGACGACGCGGGTGTGTCGGCCGGGTCGGGCTTGCGCACGTCGTACAGCGTGACCGGCAACGGTTGTCGCCATGTATCGAAGCGGCCGAGCGGCTCGGCATGCGCGAGCGACACGCGCGTGAGCGTGCCGCCGTGCGCATCGCGCCACGCGGCGAGCGTCATCTCGCCCTGCAGCGTGACCGCGTTCGCGACCAGCCGGCCGCCGGGCTTCAGCGCTGCCCAGCACGCGTCGAGCACGCCGGGCGCGGTCGCGCCGCCGCCGATGAAGATCGCGTCGGGCGCGGCGAGCCCCGCGAGCGCATCGGGCGCGCGGCCCGCGACGAGCTGCAGGCCCGGCACGCCGAGCGCGTCGCGGTTGTGCTCGATGAAGCGCTGCCGCTCCGCATGCGCTTCGATCGCGATCGCCTGGCATGACGGATGCGCGCGCATCCATTCGATGCCGATCGAGCCGCTGCCGGCGCCGACGTCCCACAGCAGCTCGCCGGGCGCGGGCGCGAGACGCCCGAGCGTCATCGCGCGCAGGTCGCGCTTGGTGAGCTGGCCGTCGTGACGGTACGCATCGTCGGGCAGGCCGGGCGTGAGCGCGCGGCGCGGCGCATCGGGGCCGGCCTGGCAGTCGAGCGCGACGAGGTTGAGCGCGGCCGTTTCGTCGATGCGCCAGTCCTGCGCGAGCCCGTCGAGACGGCGCTCGAGCGGGCCGCCCAGATGTTCGAACACGCTGATGCGCGTCGGCCCGAAGCCGCGTGCGACGAGTTCGGCCGCGACGGCGGCCGGCGTGCGGCCGTCGGCGCTCAGCACGAACAGGCGGCGGCCGGGCAGCAAGTGCCGCGCAAGCGTCGCGAGCGGCCTGCCGACGAGCGAGACCGCGCCGACATCCTGCAGTGCCCAGCCGAGGCGCGCGGCCGCGAGCGACAGCGACGACGGCGCAGGCAGGACGCGCCATTCGTCGGGGGAAAGCTGGCGCGCGAGCGTGGCGCCGACGCCGAACAGCATCGGGTCGCCGCTGGCAAGCACGCAGACGGGCGACGCGCGTCGAGCCAGCACGCCCGCCAGGTCGAACGGCGACGGCCACGCTTCGCGCGCGGCCGGCAGCCGCGCGGGCAGCATGTCGAGATGCCGCTTCGCGCCGACGACGAGCGTCGCGTCGAGCAGCGCGCGACGCGCGCTGCGCCCGAGCCCCGCGTAACCGTCGTCGCCGATGCCCACTACTGTCAGCCACGCCGTCATGCACCCTTCCCCATCGTTCGATTTCCTGCCGTTTGTTGCGATGCGCGGCGGCCGGGCTGCCGCGCGTTGATTCGTTGCCGATTCCGATCCCGATCCGCCTCCGCGCCGTGCGCGTCGCCCGCCGGTGCGATACGGCCCGGATGTCGGGTGCCGAGCCGCCAATCGTACCATTGACGCGACAGCACAAAACCGGCTGCAGCCGTGCTGCGACGCGGTTGTGCGACGCATCGCCGATGCCGGATCGTCGCGAAAATCGGGTATCCTACGGCCGTTCGTTCGCCGGTGCCCCTCGGGGCCGAAGAGGGAACACAGGGCGCGCCACGCGCCGCTGTGGCTGCCCCCGCAACTGTAGACAGCGAGCCGATCTCCCCCTCATGCCACTGGTTCCACCGGGAAGGCCGGGAGCCGGCGCCGACCTGTCAGCCAGGAGACCTGCCGGCCAGAAAGTGCGTGCGTGCCAGTCGGCGTCGGGCGGGGTGTACCGATGCGTTGGCCGCGGCGCGACACTGCCCCGGTACCCCGTTGAGTTCCGCCCCCGTTTCGATTCCTGCAACGCCCGTCATGCGCCCGTCGGCCTGCCCGGGGCTCGTGCGCGTGGTTGCGGCCGCCGACGGCGGACTGTGCCGGATCAAGCTGCCGGGCGGCCGGCTCGACGCGCGCCAGGCGCGTGCGATCGCCGCCGCCGCGCGGGCATTCGGCTCCGGCGCGATCGACGCGACCAATCGCGCGAATCTCCAGCTGCGCGGCGTTCGCGACGGCGCGGCTAACGCGCTGACGCGCGCGTTGCTCGACGCGGGTCTCGGCCCGTCCGTCGACGCCACGTCGAATGCCGCCGCCGACGCGGCGGCGCTCGCCGCGAGCGACGACGTGCGCAACCTGATGCTCAGCCCGCTCGCCGGCCACGACCCCGCCGCGCTCGTCGACAGCCGCGCGCTCGCCGTGCCGCTCTTCGACATGCTGGCGCGCGAGCCCCGCCGTGGCGAGTTGTCGCCGAAATTCTCGATCCAGCTCGACGGCGGCGAATCGGTTGCGGCGCTCGATCATCCGCACGACATCTGGCTGGCCGCCTGGCGTCGCGGCGACGGCGCGATGCGGATCGCAGCCGGGCTGGCAGGCTGCCCGCCGGTTGCACACGACGACCCGCCCGCTTCGGTCGATGTCGCGCCCGATCAAGTCGCTGCGCTGGTTCGCGCGCTGCTGCTCGCGTTTCTCGATCTCGCACCGGCGGACGTCACGCGGCTACGCGCGCTGCTCGCCACCTGCAGCGAACGCGCGTTGCTGGAACGCGCGCAGCATTACGTGCCCTTCCCGCTTGCAGCCGATCCGGCGCTCGCCGGCTGGCGCCGCACGCGCACCGACCCGACGCTGCGTTTCGGCGTGCGCCCGTCGCTCGATGCGGCGCGCTGCAACGTCGGCGCCCAATTCGTGCTCGGCCGGCTCGATGCGACCCAACTGGAACGGCTCGCCGCGCTGGCCGAAACCGACGGCGACGGCACGCTGTCGATGACGCCATGGCAAGGCGTGTTCCTGCATGACGTATCGCGCGTACGCGCACCGGCCACGCTCGATGCGCTCGCGTCGCTCGGCCTCGTCTGCGCGTCGTCCGACCCGCTCGCTGCGCTCGTCGCGTGCACCGGCAGCGCGGGCTGCACGAAGGCGCGCGCCGACACGAAGCACGACGCACTCGCGCTCGCCGCCCGCATCGGCCACGCAGTCGACGTGCACCTGACCGGTTGCGAGCGCCACTGCGCGCTGCCGCATCCCGCGACGCACACGCTCGTCGCGGTTGCGCCCGCGCACTACGACCTTTACCGGCGCGACGCCGCTGCGGGCCTCGGCGCCCCGCTCGCGCGCCATCTGACGATTGACCAGGCCGCGGCCCGACTGACGGGCGCACGGCACAGCCAGGACACCACCGATGCTTGACTACATTCGCGACGGGCAGGAAATCTACCGCCAGTCGTTCGCGACGATCCGCGCCGAGGCCGACCTGTCGCAGGTTCCGCCCGACCTCGAGAAACTCGCGGTGCGCGTGATCCATGCGTGCGGGATGGTCGACGTCGTCTACGACCTGCGCTTCTCGGCCGGCGCCGGCACGGCGGGCCGCACGGCGCTCGCGGCCGGCGCGCCGATCCTGTGCGACGCGAGGATGGTCGCCGAAGGCATCACGCGCGCGCGGCTGCCGGCCGACAACCGCGTGATCTGCACGCTCGGCGAGCCCGAGGTGCCCGATCTCGCGCGGCATCTCGGCAACACGCGTTCGGCCGCCGCGCTCGAGCTGTGGCGTCCGCACCTCGCGGGCAGCGTCGTCGTGATCGGCAATGCGCCGACCGCGCTGTTCCACCTGCTCGACATGATCGACGCCGGCGCGCCGCGCCCCGCGCTGATCCTCGGTTTTCCGGTCGGCTTCATCGGTGCGGCCGAATCGAAGGCGCTGCTCGATGCCGACAGCCGCGGCGTGCCGTACGTCGCGCTGCTCGGCCGGCGCGGCGGCAGCGCGATGGCGGCGGCGGCGGTCAACGCCCTCGCGACGGAGGTCGAATGACGACCGCGCGCGGACGCCTGTTCGGGGTCGGTGTCGGCCCCGGCGACCCCGAACTGATGACGATCAAGGCGCTGCGCGTGCTGCAGGCCGCGCCCGTGGTCGCGTACTTCGTCGCGAAGGGCAAGAAAGGCAATGCGTACGGGATCGTCGAAGCGCACCTGCAGGACGGGCAGACGCAACTGCCGCTCGTCTATCCGGTGACGACCGAGGCATTGCCGCCGCCGCTGTGCTACGAGACGGTGATCGCCGACTTCTACGACACGGCCGCCGGGATCGTTGCCGCGCATCTCGACGCGGGGCGCGACGTCGCGGTGATCTGCGAAGGCGACCCGTTCTTCTACGGCTCGTACATGTACCTGCACGACCGCCTCGCGCCGCGCTACGACACCGAGGTGATCCCCGGCGTGTGTTCGATGCTCGGCGGCACCGCGGTGCTCGGCCAACCGCTCGTCTATCGCAACCAGAGCCTGTCGGTGCTGTCGGGCGTGCTGCCCGAGCCCGAACTGCGCGAACGGCTCGCGCGGGCCGACGCGGCCGTCGTGATGAAGCTCGGCCGCAATTTCGACAAGGTGCGACGGGTGCTCGACGAACTGGGGCTCGCGAAGCGCGCGCTGTATGTCGAGCGCGCGACGATGGCGAGCCAGCGCATCGTGCCGCTCGACGAAGTCGATCCGATGGCGTCGCCGTATTTTTCGCTGCTCGTCGTGCCGGGGGAAAAATGGCAAGGATGACGACTCCGCCCGCGATCGTGATTCTCGGCGCGGGCGCGCTCGATACCGCGCGGCGCATCCAGGCGCGCTATCCGGGTGCGCGCGTGCATGGCCTTGCGTCGCGCGTCGCGGCCGACGTGCCGTTCGACGATCTCGGCGCGCACCTGCGTGAACTCTACGCGCGCGGCCTGCCGATCGTCGCGCTGTGCGCGGCCGGCATCGTGATCCGCTGCATCGCCCCGGCGCTGGCCGACAAGGGCGTCGAGCCGCCCGTGCTCGCGGTGGCGGAAGACGGCTCGGCGGTCGTGCCGCTGCTCGGCGGGCTGACGGGCGTGAACGTGATCGCGCGGGAAATCGCCGCATGCATCGGCGTTGCGCCGGCGATCACGACGAGCGGCGAACTGCGCTTCGGCGCGTGCGTGCTCAATCCGCCGGCGGGCTATGCGCTTGCCGATCTCGGCCAGGGCAAGCGCTTCGTATCCGATCTGCTCGCAGGCGCGTCGACGCGCATCGACGGCGCGGCGCCGTGGCTCGACGATGTCGCGCTGCCGCGCGACGATGCGGCCATGCATGCGATCCGCGTAACCCCCGATGCATGGCGCGGTGCGCGCGACGAACTCGTGATTCACCCGCGCAGCGTGGTGGTCGGCGTCGATGCGCTGGCTATCCACGCGGATGAAGCGCTTGCCGCACGCATCGATGCAGCGCTCGATTCGCAAGGTCTCGCACGATTGGCGCTCGCGGCCATCGTTGCGCCCGCATCGGAAATCGGCGATGCCGTGCTGGAAGACGCCGCGCAAACGCTCGACGTGCCGCTGCGCTTCGTCGATGCCGGAACCGACGCTGACGCTGATGCTGACTCAACCGATGATGCGGCCACCCTGCTCGGCCGCGCGTTGCGCGTCGCACACACGCTGCGCGCCACGACGAACGGCATCGCATGCGCGGTCGCGTCGTATCCGGTCGATCCCTCCACGCTCGGCCGTGCGCGCGGCCGCCTGACGGTGCTCGGCCTCGGCCCGGGCGGTGCTGAATGGCTCACGCCGGCCGCGCGCGCCGCGCTTGCGGACGCAACCGACATCCTCGGCTACACGACCTACGTGAACATGGCCGGCCCGTTCCGCGATGACCAGCGCGTGCACGGCACCGACAATCGCGAAGAGATGCAGCGCGCACGCCATGCGTTCGAACTCGCGACCGAGGGCCGACGCGTCGCGGTCGTGTCGTCGGGCGACCCGGGCGTGTTCGCGATGGCCGCGGCCGTGCTCGAAGCACTCGACGAAGCGCGCGATCCGCACTGGGCCGCGGTCGACCTGCGCATCGAACCCGGCATCTCGGCGTCGCTCGCGACGGCCGCGCAGGCCGGCGCGCCGCTCGGCCACGACTTCTGCGCGATCTCGCTGTCGGACAACCTGAAGCCGTGGGACGTGATCGAGAAGCGCCTGAGCCATGCGGCACAGGCCGATTTCGTGATGGCGTTCTACAACCCGATCTCGCGCGCGCGGCCGTGGCAGCTCGATCGTGCGCTCGATGTCGTGCGCACGCACCGCCACGCCGATACGGTGGCCGTGCTCGGCCGCGACATCGGCCGGCCGGGCGCGACGCTCACGACGACGACGCTCGGCGCGCTGCGCAGCGATCAGGTCGACATGCGTACGATGGTGATCATTGGTTCGTCGACGACGCGGCGCTTCGCGATCGGCAACGCACGCGAGTGGGTCTATACGCCGCGCTGGTATCGCTGAACCGGGTCAGCGCATCAGCGTGACGCTGCGTGCGTCGGCCTGCGCGGTGCCGGCTGCGCCGTCGGCATGCCAGAACCGGTACACGAGCACGCCGACGATCGCCTGCGCCGCGACCACGAACGCGACGCAGCCAGCCCATCCCCACCGATGCCATCCGGGCACCGGCAGGATCGAGCCGAGGCTGCCGCCGAAGTAATAGCAGGACAGGTAGATGCCGATCGCCGTCGAGCGTACGCTCGACGCCGCCTGCGAGATGAACGTGTTGGCCGACGCCTGTTCGACGAACACGGCGGTCGAGCTGAGCGCGAGTCCGGTCAGGATCACCGGTACGTTGTCGGACAGCGTGAACAGCGCCCCGCCGATCGCGAGCGCGGCCGCGGCAAGCCCCGGCGCGCGCGGGCCGCGATGCCGCGCGACGCGTCCTGCCAGCGGCGTCACGACCACCGCCACCAGAAACACCGCGTAGATCGCGCCGATTCCGACCGTGCCGAAGCCGAACGGCGCGCCGGCCAGGCGCAGGCCGACGAACGTAAACGTCGCGACCTGCGACGCGAGCACGCATGCGCCGATCGCGAACGACGCGAGCAGCGTGCCACGCGTGACGATGCGCCACGACGGCCCCGCGCCGCTATCCGCATCGTGCTCGACGTGCCGCGCGATCCCGCCCGACGCCGGCAGGCTCGCGTAGATTGCGATGCCCGTGACGAGACATAGCGCCGCGACGACGTCGAGCGCATGCCGCCAGCCCCAGATCGACGTCATCAGGTTGGTCGCGAAGCGGCCGGCGAAACCGCCGAGCGTCGTGCCGGCGACGAACAGCGCGCTGATCTCGGCCGACGTGCCGCGATCGAAGCGCTCGGCGATATAGGCGATCGACAGCGCGAAAATGAACGGCATGACGAGGCCGGCTGCAAAGCGCGCGCCGAGAAACGACGCGAAACTCCCCGCATGCGCGGACCACACGACCGGCAGCGCGACGGCCACCGCCGCGAGCGAGATCGCGACGCGCCGCTCGATGCGCGCGGCCAGCACGCCGACGAACGGCGCGATAATGGCGACGGCCGTCGTGGTGGCGCTCACGCCCTGCCCCGCGCGCTCCGCGCTGACACCGAAGGTGCCCGCGAGTTCGTGCAGGATGCCCTGCGTCGAATACAGATTGAGAAACGCGGCGAAGCCGCAGAGAAAGAACGCGATGCGCGTGGTCCTGTCGTTCATCGGAGCGGCCTGTTCGTCGATGCCGACAGTCTGACGAGTGCGCCGCAGGCACGCCAATACCGTTTTCAACGTCATTGATACCGGAACCACAACAATGCTCGACCTGCGCCGCCTCCGCTATTTCGTGGTCGTCGCCGACGAACTGCACTTCGGCCGCGCGGCGTTGCGCCTGCGGGTCGCGCAGCCGCCGCTGACGCGCCATATCGCCGCGCTGGAAAGCGAGCTCGGCGTCCGCCTGTTCGAACGTTCGACGCGCGCGGTGCGGCTGACGCCGGAAGGCGCCGCGTTCCTCGACCATGCGCGCAACGTCGTCAGCGCGGCCGCCGAGGCCGAGGCGAGCGCGCGCAAGATCGCGCAGGGCATCGCCGGGCGCATCGTGATCGGCTATGCGAGTTCGATTCCGATGTCCGACACGTTCCCGGACGTCATCCGCGTCGCGAGCCGGACGATGCCCGACGTCGAACTCGCGTTTCGCGAGGCGGCGACCGCGAGCCAGCGCCAGCAGATTGCGGACGGCACGATGGACATCGGTTTCGGCTGGGCGTGGGACGGTGCGCCCGGCGTGCCGGTGGCGTCGCTGGTCGTGTCGCGTGAACCGCTCGTCGCGGCCGTGCCGGCCGGCGATCCGCTCGCGGGCCGTGCGAGCGTCGACGTCGCGGAGCTTGCGAACGCAACCTTCGTCACCTTTCCGCCCGGTTACGGTTCGGCATTGACCGCGGCGCTGGACGACCTGTGCGCGCAAGCCGGATTCGCGCCGCGGATCGGCGCGACCGCCGCGCAGATCACGACGCTCGTGTCGCTGGTGGCCGCCGAGCGCGGCATCGCGATCGTGCCGGGCTTCACGGCCACGCTGCAGCGTCCGGGCGTCGCCTACGTGCCGCTCGCCGGCACGCGCGCGGTCGAGCAGATCGTGTCGTGGAACGAGCCGTTCGCGTCGGCGTGCGTCGAGCGCTTCGTCGCACTGGCACGCTCGCTCGTGCAGCCGCCATCGGCCTGATGCGTCGCGAACGACGCGCGTGAGGCCACGCGCGATCGGCACGATCGATCGGAAAAAACACCCGCATCACGCATTCCGCAACTGTGTCGAATCGGCAAGATCGTTACGTATCGGGAATCAAATAACAAAAAGAACTCCTGACCATTCACTATTCGGCGTGAATCCTCCAAGATGGGCACGCCGCCGGCCGGGCATGCCCGATCGCCCGACCGGCGGCGATACGCGGGCCAGCGTATCCCTCTTCCACTTGGAGAACACAATGAACAACAATGTGTTGCCGCGTTTCATCCCGCGCGCATTGGCGGCGGGTTGCCTGCTTGCCGTGGCGAGCGTGTCCCAGGGCGCCGGCGTCTATGCGCCCTACGTCGACGTGACGCTCTATCCGACACCGCTCGTCGACCAGATCGGCGTGCGCCAGGGTATCCAGCAGTTCACGCTCGCGTTCGTGGTCGCGGGCAACGGCTGCGTGCCGTCGTGGGGCGGCGTGCAGCCGATCGGCAACGGCGCGAGCGGCGGGCTGCTCACCGCGCTGTCGACGTCGATCGCGAGCTACCGCGCGAAAGGCGGCGAAGTCGCCGTGTCGTTCGGCGGTGCGAACGGCACGCCGCTGATGCAGGCATGCTCGACGGTCCCCGCGCTGGCGAGTGCGTACCAGACCGTGATCGACACGTACGGTCTCACCCACATCGACTTCGACATCGAAGGCGCGTCTCAAACCGACACGGCCGCGGTCGCGCGCAACTTCCAGGCGGTCACGCAGCTGCAGGCGAGCTATGCGGCGAAAGGCAAGCCGCTGCACGTCACGTTGACGCTGCCGACGATGCCGACCGGCCTCACGCAGGACGGCGTAAACGTCGTCAACGCGGCCATCGCGAACAAGACCACGTTCGACGCGGTCAACGTGATGGCGATGGACTACGGCCCCGCGAACCTCGACATGGGCGCCGCCGCGATCAGCGCCGCGCAGGCGCTGTACTCGCAGCTCGATACCGCGTTCAAGTCGGCCGGCCAGCCGAAGACCAACGCGCAACTCTGGCAGATGGTCGGCGTCACGCCGATGATCGGCGCGAACGACGTGCAGGGCGAAACCTTCACGCTCGCGAATGCGCAGAGCGTGCTGAACGCGGCGCTCAGCAACGGCTACGGCTTCTTCGGCAACTGGTCGGTCGGCCGCGACCAGGCGTGCCCTTCCGGCGGCACGTATGCGTCGCCGACCTGCTCGGGCGTCGCGCAGCAGCCGTACGCGTTCGCGACGATCTTCAAGCAGCTCGACGGCAAGTGGGGCGGCGGCGTCACGCAGGATCCGAACTACGGCGGCGGCTCGAACGGCGGCACGCCGCAGCCGGGCGCGCCCTGGTCGGCCGGCCAGGTCTATACGGCCGGCGCGACGGTCACCTACCAGGGCACGACGTACCAGGCGCAATGGTGGACGCAGGGCGACGTGCCCGGCCAGGCCGCCGTGTGGAAGGCGGTGGGCGGCGGCACGGCCACGTGGTCGGCGACCACCGCGTATTCAGGCGGCACCTGCGTGATGTACCAGGGCGCGAAATACTGCGCGAAATGGTGGACGCAAGGCGACAACCCGAGTGCGGGCGGTGTGTGGGTGAAGTCGTGATGCGGCGGAACGGCCGTCGCTAGGCTTCAGGCCTGTGCATCTGGGGCCGTTCACGGCGATCGCCAGTACCGGATCGCCGGCGGACGGCCCGCCCTAGCCGCGCGCGTGCTCGGCCAGCAGTCTGGCCTTCGCGTCGACGAGCAGCGCGGCATGCATGTCGCGATGCTGGCGAATCCGCTCGGTCGGCCCGACCACGGATAGCCCGTACCAGTCGCCGTCGAGCGTCAGCGCGACCGCAATGGCCGACAGCTCGGGCGCGCTCTCGCCGACGTTCTCGGCCCAGCCGACTTCGCGAAACCGGGCGGTTTGCGCGACGAGCGCGGGCAGATCCGCCACCGTCGCATCGGTGAGGCGTTCGAACGGCAGCTGCATGCCGAGCGCCTGCTGCGCGTCGCTCGCCAGTTCCGCGAAAATTGCCTTGCCGATCGAGTTCGCATGCAGCGGGCGCAGTTCGCCCGGCGCGCGCGTGTAGCGGATCGCCTGCTCCGATTCGACGACGTCGAGATACGTGACCGATACGCCCTGGATCTTGCCGAGCACGGCCGTCTCGTGGCTCGCGTCGCGCAGCGCGACGAGATGCGGATGGACGATGTCGACGACCGGATCGGTCGCGTCGATTGCGGCGGCGATCGTCTGCAGGCGGCGCGTCGGGTAGTAGCCACCGCGCTTGCGCACTTCGTACAGGTAGCCGCGGCTCACGAGCGTGCGCGCCATCGCGAGGCAGCTCGACGCCGGCACGTTGAGCAGGCGCGCGAGTTCGGTGAGCGGCAGCGGCCGCCGTTCGGCGGCGAACAGCTCGAACAGGTCGAGCGTGCGGGCAACGAGTTTGACGTCCATGACGAGCGCTTGAATCGGAACGGGAAACCGCGCACCGGGCCGGGCGCCGGGTCGGTACGGTCAGTACGACTTCGGCAGCCCGAGCACCTTCTCCGCGATGTAGCACAGGATCAGTTGCGGACTCACGGGTGCGAGCCTCGGAATCATACACTCGCGCAGATAGCGCTCGACATGGTATTCCTTCGCATAGCCCATCCCGCCGTGCGTCGCGACCGCCGTCTGGCACGCGTGGAACGCGGCTTCCGCGCCGAGGTATTTCGCGGCGTTGGCCTCCGCGCCGCACGGCTGCCCCGCGTCGTAGCGCGTCGCGGCCTTCATCACCATCAGCCACGCGGCCTCGAGCTGCATCCACGCCTGCGCGAGCGGATGCTGGATCGACTGGTTCTGCCCGATCGGCCGGCCGAACACGACGCGCTCGCACGCGTACTGCGTCGCGCGCCGCAGCGCGGCCTGCCCGAGCCCGATCGCCTCCGCGGCGATCAGGATCCGCTCGGGATTCAGCCCGTGCAGCAGGTAGCGGAAGCCGTCGCCTTCGTGGCCGATCAGGTCGCCTTCCGGCACGCGCAGGTTGTCGATGAACAGCATGTTCGAATCGACCGCCTTGCGGCCCATCTTGTCGATCTCGCGCACCTCGACACGCGAGCGGTCGAGATCGGTATAGAACAGGCTCAGCCCGTCGGTCGGCTTCGCGATCTGGTCGAGCGGCATCGTGCGCGCGATGATCAGCATCTTGTTCGCAACCTGCGCGGTCGAGATCCAGATCTTGCGCCCGCTCAGCAGGTAATGGTCGCCGTCGCGGCGCGCCTGCGTGCTCAGGTGCGTGGTGTCGAGGCCCGCATCGGGTTCCGTCACCGCGAAGCACGCCTTGTCGCGCCCGGCGATCAGCGGCGGCAGGAAGCGCGCCTTCTGCGCGTCGGTGCCGAACACCTGCACCGGGTTCAGCCCGAAGATGTTCATGTGGACGGCCGACGCGCCAGAAAGGCCGGCGCCCGATGCGCTGATCGTGCGCATCATCAGCGCGGCCTCGGTCATCCCGAGCCCGGCGCCGCCGTGGGCCGGATCCATCGCGATGCCGAGCCAGCCGGCCTCGGCGAGCGCCGCGTGGAAATCGGCCGGAAACCCGCCCGCGCGATCGCGTTCGAGCCAGTAGTCGTCGCCGAAGCGCGCGCAGATTTTCTCGATCGCGCTTTCGATCGCGCGCTGGTCATCGGTCAGGTCGAACTGCATGGCATGCCCTCCCGTCCGGTCAGTCCTGGCGTATGTCGTGATCGTTGCCTGCGTCGGCGAACACCTGCGCCGCGTGTTCGTTCAGCGCGGGCGGCGGCCGCCGGTACGTGGCCGGCGTGCGGCCGAGCTTGATCGGTGACGCGATGCCGCGATGCCGGCCCAGCTCGACCTTCATCTGCCGATGCGCGACATGCGGATGGTCGAGCGCCGCATCGAGCCCGAGCACCGGTGCGCACGGCACGCCGCGGCGCATCAGTTGCTCGGCGAGCGCCGCGCCGTCGTGTCCGGCCAGCGCCGTTTCGAGCAGCGTGCGCAGCGCGGCGCGGTTCGCGCTGCGCGCGCGGTTGTCCGCGAAACGCGGATCGTCGAGCCAGTCGCGCGTGCCGAGCACGTCGCACAAGCCCGCGAACTGCCCGTTGTTGCCGACCGCCAGAAAGATGTCGACGCTCGCCGTCGGAAAGCTGTCGTACGGCGTGATGTTCGGATGCGCATTGCCGGTGCGCACGGGTGCCTTTCCCGAATGGAAGAAGTTCGGCGTATGCGGATGCAGGATCGACAGCGCGCAGTCGAACAACGTCGATTCGACGAACTGGCCGCGGCCGCTCGCATCGCGCTCGCGCAGTGCCATCAGCACGCCGAGCGCCGCGTTCAGCCCGGTGACGAGATCGACGATCGGCACGCCGACCCGCAGCGGCGCGCCACCGGCTTCGCCATTGACGCTCATCAGCCCCGCGAGCGCCTGCACGGCCGCGTCGTAGCCGGGCAGCCCGCCCAGCGGGCCGTCCGCGCCGAAGCCCGATACACGGCAATGAACGAGGCGCGGAAACCGCGCATGCAGCGCGTCGAAGCCGAGGCCCCAGCGCTCCATCGTGCCGATCTTGAAGTTCTCGACGATCGCGTCCGCATGTTCGAGCAGGCCGAGCAGCCGCTCGCGGTCGGCCGGTTGCGTCAGGTCGAGCGCGATGCCGAGCTTGTTGCGGTTCACGCCGAGGAAGTACGACGCGGTGTCGCCGTCGAACGGCGGGCCCCAGGTGCGCGTCTCGTCGCCGGACGGCGGTTCGACCTTGATCACCTCCGCGCCGTGGTCGGCCAGGATCTGCGTGGCATAGGGGCCACCCAGCACCCGCGACAGATCGATGATGCGCAATCCCGCCAGCGCGCCCTGCTGCTCGTGTTCCGCCATGCGTCCCGCTCCTGGTTCCGGTTGATCGGACGGCCGGCCCCGGTGGTCCCGCGCCTGCGGCGCGATCTTCCGGATTCGGCGAATAATTCTTGTACGTGAATTTATATTCACACTCAGGAATTACATTGTCAACTCCGGCGGCACGCTGAGGCGGAGCGGAAGACGCCGCCGCGCGCAAGTGGGGCGGCACCCGGCACGGGCCGGTTGCGGCGGCGCCCCGCCTTTCGTAAGCTGGCGGGCCATCTTCATCTCAAAACAATCGGACGGATCATTCATGAAACGGATGTTGCTCGCGGCCTTCGTGCTGGCGTCGACGCTGGGCGTCGGACATGCGCAAACCCGGACGTTCCATTTCGGCGAAGGACAGACCGGGATGCCGGGTGGCGCGCCGCAGTCGGCCTCACCGGCCGCACGGCCCGCGCCCGCACGGCGGCACGTCACGCCGCCGCCGTCCCACCATCGGCGCGCCGTTCACAAGCGCCGCCAGCCGCGCCACGCGAAGCCCGCGCGCAGCGGCATCTATACGCACGCGTGACCCGGCGGTCGTCCCGCGAAGGCGTGCATGGAACTGTCATGAACGACCGCTAAGATCGCTACGGGTGCCTGTACGCCGCTGTAGCCTGCTGCCGGGCAACGCGCCGCCGACACGCAATTTCTCCACGATTCAGCACCTGTTTTACCGAACATGAGTACCGGGCCGGACACTCTCGCCGTCATCAAGGAACGCGCCACGATCGTGTGCCGTCAGCGCAGCAGCGTGCTGCTGGTTGCCCGCGTCGCGTCGCGCTGGTCGCTGCCGGGCGGCACGATCCGGCGTGGCGAAACGCCGCTCGATGCCGCATTGCGGGAGCTTGCCGAGGAAACCCGGCTGGAGGGGCTCGCGCTCGACTACGCGGTGCAGTTCGGCGGGTTGACGAAGCTTCATCACGTGTTCGTGGCCGACGTGCCGGCGCACCTGACGCCGCGCGCGAGCAACGAGATCGCCCGCTGCAAGTGGTTCACGGTCGACCGGCTCGACACGCTGCGCGCGAGCGTGCCGACGCGCAAGATCATCGAGCTGCTGCGTCTCGACGGTTTTTCGGCGATCGCGAACGGCCGGCTGCGCTGACGTCGATAGCGCCTGCTCTGGTCACGCGCGCAGCAACGGGCCGGCCTTGCGTTCGAGCAAGGTGACGAGTTCCGGCTGCATGTATGCGTAGCGGTCGGGAATGTCGAGGCAGACGATCTTCTTGTGCCGCAGATGCGCGCCGAATTGCGCCGCCAGCCGCGCCTGGTGCGCGCGCTCCATCACGAATACGACGTCGGCCCAGTCGAGCTGCTCGGCGGACACGCGCGTGTCCGCATCGGGGGCGAGGCCCGCCGAGTCGGTTTCGATGCCCGGCCATGCGGCGAACACCGCTTCGGCCGTCGGGCTGCGCAGCCGGTTGCGGCTACAGAGGAAGAGTGCCCGCGTCATGTCGCTTCGCAGATGCCCGGCGCCTGCCCGATCAACCCTGCGGAATCGTGCCCGGCCGGACGTACGCGAGCATGTGCGGCACGTAGTCGGCCTTGCCGAGTTCGACGCCGTGGTGGCGCAGGATCGCGTACGCGGTGATCGCGTGGAAGTAGAACTGCGGCAGCGCCCAGTCGCGCGCGTACTGTTCGCCCGTCATGTCGAACGCGATCCCGTTCGGCAACTCGAGCGCGATCGGCAGCGCGGCACCGCCATCGAGCGCATCTGGCGCGAGGTCGCCAAGAAACGTGAGCGTGCCGGCGATGATCGCCTGCGCATCGGCGAGCGTGCCGGGCTGCGCATCCGCATTCCATCCCGCCTCGCGCAATGCGAGCAGGGCGTCCGGCAGCGGCTCGCCGCGCAGCCGGTGGACGGGCTCCATCGCCTGGAAGCACGAGAAGCGTGCCTGTGCCGCGAGCGGATACATGTCGGGCGCGAGCTTCAGCGACATCGCCGCGTCGGGCGCGTCGCCCGCGGCCTGCCGATGTGCGGCGGCCTTGTTGAGCCACGCGGACTGCGCGCGCAGCATCTGGGTGAAGGTCGGAACGAGGAGTTGAGTCGGTGACACGCGTGCGCTCCTATGCTGTGTTGTGGTTTTTGCCACGATAGCAGCGCAGGGACAAACCTGCATCCCCGCCTGTGGGGCACGCGCGATTCGATGCGGATTCGGTGAGGTAGCGCATGGCGCGCAGGCGCAGCCCCACGCAGGGCGATCACGACACCTGGCCGCCGCGACGCAACCTCAAGGCTTGCCCTGTCGCGCCAGGAACCGGTCGAACTGCGACGCAAACGCCTTGCCGTCGCGTGCGCTGAACGGCGCCGGCCCGCCCGTGTCGATGCCCGCGCTGCGCAACTGGTCCATCATCGCGCGCGTCGACAGGCGTTCCTCGATGTTCTCGCGGCTGAACCAGTTGCCGCGCGGGTCGAGCGCATGCGCGCCCTTGTCGAGCACGGCGGCGGCCAGCGGGATGTCGGCGGTGATCACGAGGTCGCCCGCTTCCACCAGCTCGACGATGCGCGCATCGGCCACGTCGAAGCCGGCCGGCACCTGCACCGCCTTGATGAACGGCGATGGCGGCGTGCGCAGAAACTGGTTCGCGACCAGCGTCACGCGGATTTCGGCACGACGCGCGGCGCGAAACAGCATGTCCTTGATGACGGCGGGACACGCGTCGGCATCGACGAGTACTTGCATGGCGGGGTTTCCCAATGGGTTGAAGCGGAAGCGGCGATCATAGCGCACCGCCGGCCGGCCATCAGCCGGCGCGGCCCGTGCACAGCGCGTCGGCCGTCACCCACTGCGCGCCCCACGCGTCGGCGAGCCGCGCGCCCTGCCCGATCCGCACGGCCGCATCGTCGAAGTCGACGAACACGACGTGATCGGCCGCCGCGGGTTTCGCGGGCGTCTCGCGCGTGCGTCCGTCGGACAGCACCCACAGCCAGCGCTGTGTGGCCGGCTCACGCCGCGCCGCGCGCGCGAGCAATTGCGCGGCGGCCGCGATGCCGTCCGCGAGCGGCGTACCGCCGCCGCCTTCGACCGGTTCGAGCCAGCGCGCATTCCACCAGCGCGGCACGGCCGGGCCGAAGCGCCGCACGGCGCCATGGCCGCCGAAGCAGATCAGCGCGGTTTCGACACGGTCGCGCGCGGCCTGGTCGAAATACGCGACGATCAGCCCCTTCGCCAACGCGAGCCGCGCGTGCGACAGCATCGACGCCGAACAGTCGAGCACGAAGCAATGCAGTGCGTGCGGCGTGCCGGCGTGTTTCCGGAAGCGCAGATGGTCGCGATGCAGCGCGCTGCCGCGTTTCGCGGCGAGCGTCGCGGGCCATGCCACGGCCGTGCCGGCGCGCACCGTGCCCGGCACGCGCGCGGCTGCGCCTGATTGCCATCGAGGACCGCGAACGGGGTTCGCGGCGGCGCCGGCTCGATGGCTCAGCGTTTTTTTAGCGGCAGCGGCACCACGCCTTTCACGTCGCGCAGCCCGGCCGGCTCGGGCGGCAGGTAGCCCCAGTCGCCCTGCGGTGCGGTGGCATCGTTCTTCGCGACATCCGACGAATCGTCGGGGCGATCGCGCGCATCAGGCACATCGGGCGCAGGGCGATCGTTGCGTTCGTCGTCGCGCTGTGGCGCGCCGGACGAGGGCGGCGCGCCCGCGTGGCGCCGGTGCCGCAGCACCGCGTCGGCCACCCGCTCGACATGCGACACCGTCACCGCGTCGGCCTGCTCCAGCGCGGCGAGCGCGCGCGCCGCGCGCAGCATCACGAGATCGGCACGCAGCCCGTCGACCGCCGCGGCGATGCACAGCGCGCTGACGCGCGCATGGACCGCATCGTCGAAATCGAGCGCCGCCAGCCGGGCGCGCGCCGCATGAATGCGGCCGCCAAGTTCGCGCTGGGCGGATGCATGACGTGCGCGGAACGCATCCGGATCGAGATCGAACGCGAGCCGCGCCTTCACGATCCGCTCGCGCTGCGCGGCGTCGAAGCAGTTCTCCAGCTCGACCATCAACCCGAAGCGGTCGAGCAGTTGCGGACGCAGTTCGCCCTCCTCCGGATTCATCGTGCCGATGAGCACGAAGCGCGCATCGTGCGCGTGCGACACGCCATCGCGTTCGACGATGTTCACGCCGCTCGCGGCGACATCGAGTAGCGTATCGACGAGCCCGTCGGCGAGCAGGTTCACTTCGTCGACATACAGCACGCCGAGATGCGCTCGCGCGAGCAGGCCCGGCCGGAAGCGCACGCTGTTTTCGGCGAGTGCATGCGCGAGATCGAGCGTCCCCGTCACCTGCTCGTCGCTCGCCGACAGCGGCAGCGTGACGAACTGCCCTTCGGGCAACAGCTCCGCGAGGCCGCGCGCCGCGGTCGATTTCGCGGTGCCGCGCGGCCCGCTCACGAGCACGCCGCCGAGCGACGGGTCGATCGCGGCGAGCAGCAGCGCCTGCTGCAACGCGTCCTGCGCGACCAGCGCCGCAAACGGAAAGACCGCGCGGGCGCGGTGCGTCGTCGGATCGGTCATCGCCGTCCCCCTTCCTGAAGTTGTTCGCTCGCGAGCCAGACCGCTTCGATCCGTTCGCGATAGTCGCCCGGCCGCTGCCACAGGCCGCGCTGCATCGCCTCGACGAAACGTTCGCAGATGCCGTGCAGCGCCTTCGGATTGTGGCGCTCGAGGAACGCGCGGGTGGCGTCGTCGAACAGGTACGCGTCGGCGACGAGCGCGTACTGGTGGTCGGACAGCACGCGCGCGGTCGCGTCATAGCCGTACAGGTAGTCGACCGTCGCGGCCAGCTCGGCCGCGCCCTTGTAACCATGGCGCTTCACGCCGTCGAGCCATTTCGGGTTGACGACGCGCGAGCGGATCACGCGCGCGATTTCCTCGCGCAGCGTGCGCATCTTCGGCGCGGCCGGGTTCGCGTGGTCGCCGTGGTAGATGCTCGGCTGCTGCCCGGACAGGTGCCGCACGGCCGCGGTCATCCCGCCCTGGAACTGGTAGTAGTCGTTCGAATCGAGGATGTCGTGCTCGCGGCTGTCCTGGTTCTGCACGACGACGTCGATCGTCGCGAGCCGCTCGCCGAACACGTCGGCCGCGGCGTCGCCCGCGCTGTTCTGCGCGTACGCATGGCCGCCCCACTGGCGGTAGGCATCGGCGAGATCGGCGTCGGTCTGCCAGCGGCGCTGGTCGATCAGGTCCTGCAGGCCCGCGCCGTAGCTGCCCGGCCGCGCGCCGAACACGCGCCAGCCGGCGCGGCGCCGCGCTTCGTCCGGCGCCACGCCCTGCGCCACCCATTTCTCGCGTTCGCGCTCGATGCGCGCGCGGATCGGGTTCAGCTCCTCGGGCTCGTCGAGCGCGGCCACCGCCTGCACGGCCGCGTCGAACAGGTGCATCAGGTTCGGGAACGCGTCGCGGAAGAAGCCCGACACGCGCAGCGTCACGTCGATGCGCGGCCGGTCGAAGATCTCGATCGGCAGGATCTCGAAGTCGGTCACGCGGTGGCTGCCGTGCGCCCATTTCGGCCGCACGCCGAGCAGCGCGAACGCCTGCGCGATGTCGTCGCCGCCGGTGCGCATCGTGGCCGTGCCCCAGACCGACAGCCCGATCGCGCGCGGATAGTCGCCGTGATCCTGCAGATGGCGCTCGATCAGCTGCTGCGCGGATTTCAGGCCGAGCGACCACGCGGCCTGCGTCGGCACCGCACGCGTGTCGACCGAGTAGAAATTGCGGCCGGTCGGCAGTACGTCGGGGCGGCCGCGCGACGGCGAGCCGCTCGGCCCCGGCGGCACGAAGCGGCCGTCGAGCCCGCGCAGCAGCTGGCGCATTTCCTCGCCGCCGCACGCGTCGAGCGCGGGCAACAGCGTCGCGCGGACGCGTTCGATGACGGCGAGCGTATGCGGCCAGTCGCCGGGCGGCGGCGTGCCGGTGCACGTGTCGCGGCCGTCGGCTGCGCACAGCCCGTCGAGCCATTGCTGCGCGAGCCGTTCGAGCCGCTCGCGCGTATCGCCCGCATGGCGCCACGGCGATGCGTCGAGCGCCTGCAGGACCGCCGGGCGCGGGCCAACCCACGGCGCGGCCCAGTCGGCCGCGAGCGGATCGAAGTCGTCGCCGAGCGCGAGATCGCGTGCGAGCGCGCCGATCAGCCCGGCGCGCGCCCCCTTGCCGTCGCCGACCGGAAAACGCGCGAGCGCGAGCAGCGTGTCGCGACGCTGGCGCTCGGCCGGCGATTCGCCGAACACGTGCAGCCCGTCGCGGATCTGCGCCTCCTTCAGTTCGCACAGCCACGCGTCGACGCGCGTGAGCAGCGCATCCTCGTCGCCCGCGTCGCGCGGCGGCGACACGCTCAGTTCGTCGTGCAGCCGATGCTCGGCGATCGTCGCGAGGATCGTCTTGCGCAGCAGCTTCGCGCGCCGCGCATCGACCATCAGCGCTTCGTAGTATTCGTCGACCTGCCGTTCGAGATCCTGCAACGGACCGTAGTTTTCCGCGCGGGTGAGCGGCGGCATCAGGTGATCGACGATCACGGCCTGCGCGCGGCGCTTCGCCTGGCTGCCCTCGCCCGGATCGTTGACGATGAACGGATACAGGTGCGGCAGCGGCCCGAGCGTCAGGTCGGGCCAGCACGCGTCGGACAGCGCGACGCTCTTGCCCGGCAGCCATTCGAGGTTGCCGTGCTTGCCGAGGTGGATGACCGCGTCGATGCGATACGCATCGCGCAGCCAGAAATAGAACGCGAGATACGCATGCGGCGGCACGAGATCCGCGTCGTGATAGCTCGCGTAGTCGTTCTCGCCGCGCGAGCGCGACGGCTGGATGCCGACGAACACGTTGCCCGCGCGCCAGCCGGCGATCGTGAAGCGCCCTTGCCGCAGCGTCGGGTCGGCGTCGGGCGGACCCCAGCGTTCGTTCAGCGCATCGCGCACGGCCGCCGGCAGCCGCGCGAAACGCGCGACGTAGTCGGCCAGCGGGAAGCTCTGGAATGCGGGGCGCAACGCATGCACGGCCGCGTCGTTGGTCACGCCTTCGGTGAGCCGCGCGATCAGCGCGTCGCCGTCGGGCGGCAGGTCGGCCACCGTGTAGCCCGCGTCGCGCAGCGCCGCGAGCACGCGCAGCGCGGACGCCGGCGTGTCGAGCCCAACGCCGTTGCCGATGCGCCCTTCGCTTTGCGGATAGTTCGCGAGAATCAGCGCGACGCGCTTGTCGGCGTGGTCGAGCGTGCGCAGCCGGCACCAGCCGCGCGCAAGCGCCGCGACGAACGCGATCCGCTCGGCATCCGGCTGGTAGCGCACGACGTCGACCTCGGTGTGCGGGCAGCGGTACGCGAGCCCCTTGAAGCTCACCGCGCGCGTGACGATGCGTCCGTCGACCTCGGGCAGCGCGATGTGCATCGCGATGTCGCGCGCATGCAGGCCCTGGTTGTCGGCCATCCACGCGTCGCGATTGCCGCCGGACAGGATCACCTGCAATACCGGCGCGTCGCCGGCGAGCACGTCGTGCTCGGGGCTGTCGATTGAGCCCGCCGCGAATGCGGTCGTGTTCAGCACGAGCGCGACGCCGTGCGTGTCGCAGAGCTGCGTGATGACTTCGCGGCTGACCGCGTCCTTCAACGACGTGACCGCGATCGGCAGCGGATTCAGCCCTTCGTCGACGAGCGCGTCGGCCAGTGCATCGAACACGGCCGTGTTTGCCGCCTGCCAGTGCGCGCGATAGAACAGGATCGCGACGACGGGCGCGCCGGGTGTCCAGCGCGGCCGCCAGTCGTCGACGCTCGCGCGGTCGCGCGCCGGGTGATACAGCGCGGCGGCCGGCAGCGGGCGCGGCGGCTCGGGTTCGTCGCCGAAGCCGAGCGTGTGGAAGGCAATGCTGCGCAACAGCGCCTCGGCGTTGTGCACGCCACCCTCACGCAGGTAGCGCCACCACAGCCGGCACAGGTCGGGCGCGACGGTGCTTTTCGCGACGAGGTTCGGGTCTTCCTGCAGGTCGCCCGAGAACATCGCGAGCTGCTGCCCGCGCTTCGACGCGAGCGACACGGCCTGCTCGATCCCGTACGGCCAGTACGCCTCGCCGCCGAGATGATCGATCACGACCGACTTCGCATGCTGCAGCACGTCGTCGACGTAGAAATCGACCGACGCCGGCTGCCGCAGGAACGTGACGTTCGCGAGCCGCACGCTCGGGAACCCGGCCGGCAGGCGCGGCACGACGCTCGCGAGGAGCGACAGCGTCGTGTCGGCCGAACTGAGGATCACGATGTCGGCCGGTTGCTGGTCGATCCGGACGACGCCCTGCGTATCGTCGACGAAGCCGCCCGGCGTGGTGCGCAGCAGATGCATCGTGCGTTACGCCTGTTGCGGCTCGGCCGCGCATGCGGCGTCGAACGCGCGTTGCAGCGCGGCCGCGTCGAGATCCTCGCCGATCAGCACGAAGCGGCTCGCACGCGTTTCGCCGTCCTGCCAGCGACGGTCGAAATAGCTGTCGAAGCGGCGGCCGACGCCCTGGATCACGAGCCGCATCGGCGCGCCGGGCAGCGCGGCGAAGCCTTTCGCGCGGTAGATCGTGTGCGCCTCGACGACGCGCTGCAACGCGGCGATCGTCGCTTCGCGCGTACCCGCATCGCCCGACACGACCACCGAGTCGAAATCGTCGTGATGGTGATCGTGATCGCCGTCGTCGGCCGAGCCGTGATGGTCGTGACGCAGGTGGATCGTTTCTTCCGATGCCGATTCGAGGCCGAGCAGCATCGCGAGGTCGAGCTCGCCGCGCGTCGCGCGCACGATCTTCACCTGCGGCGGGATCTCGTCGCGGATCGCGGTTTCGATCTGCGCGAATTCCGCGTCGCCGACGAGATCGGCCTTGTTCACGATCACGAGATCGGCGGACGACAGCTGATCGGCGAACAGCTCGTGCAGCGGCGATTCGTGGTCGAGGTTCGGATCGGCGCGGCGCTGCGCGTCGACGGCCTGCGGGTTTTCCGCGAACTGGCCGCTGGCGGCGGCCGGCCCGTCGACCACGGTCACGACCGCGTCGACCGTGAAGCTGTTGCGGATCGTCGGCCAGTTGAACGCCTGCACGAGCGGCTTCGGCAGCGCGAGGCCGGACGTCTCGATCAGCACGTGGTCGATGTCCGCGCGGCGCTCGACGAGCGCTTCCATCACCGGATAGAACTCTTCCTGCACGGTGCAGCACAGGCAGCCGTTCGCGAGCTCGTAGAGCTGGCCCGCCGCTTCGCCCTGCGCGCCGTCGGCATCCTCGCAGCCGATGCCGCAGCCCTTGAGGATTTCGCCGTCGATGCCGAGCTCGCCGAATTCGTTGACGATCACCGCGATGCGGCGGCCTTCGGCGTGCTGCAGGATGTGGCGCATCAGCGTGGTCTTGCCGCTGCCGAGAAAGCCCGTGACGATCGTGACGGGAAGCTTGCGTAGGGTCATGGTAGGTCCTGTGTCGAATGAGGGAGTCAGGCCGAGAGCGTCACGTCGATCTCGTCGTATCGTTTGAGGCGGTAGATCGCGGCCGATACGATCCAGCACGCGAGGAACAGGCCGATCACGACGTAGCCGAGCATCCCGAAATGCGAGGCGACCAGCGTCGAGAATGCCCAGACGGGGCCCTGCAGCGAGAGTTTTTCGGCGAGCAGCGCGAGCACCTCGATGCCGCCGATCAGCGCGGCGACCAGCACCGACACGAACGTGATCGTCATGTTGTAGTAGATCTTGCGGATCGGCCGCACGTACGCCCAGCGGTACGCGCCCATCATCAGGATCCCGTCGGTCGTGTCGACGAGCGTCATGCCCGCGGTGAACAGCGCCGGCAGCACCATCACCGACCAGAACGACATGCCGCCCTGCACCTGCGTCGCGGAAATGCCGAACAGCGCGATCTCGGTCGCGGTATCGAAGCCGAGGCCGAACAGGAAGCCGACCGGATACAGGTGCCAGCTGCGCGACACGAGGCGGAACAGCGGCCGGAACAGGCGCGCGAGCACGCCGCGCTGGTTCATCAGCATGTCGAGATCGGCATCGACGATCGCCTCGCCGCGGCGGGCCGCGCGAAACGTGCGGTACACGGAGATCAGGATCAGCAGGTTCGCGGCCGCGAGCACCAGCAGGAAGAATGCCGACACGCTCGTGCTGATCACGCCGCCCCAGGTCTTCACGCTCTCGAAGCGCGCGAGCGACGCCGCGGTCAGCGCGACCGCCGCCGACATCACGATCACCACGGTCGAGTGGCCGAGCGAGAAGAACAGGCCCGCGCCGAGCGGGCTGCGGCCTCCCTGCATCAGCTTGCGCGTGACGTTGTCGATCGCGGCGATATGGTCGGCATCGACCGCGTGGCGCAGCCCGAACACGTACGCGAGCAGCGCGGTGCCCAGCAGCACGGGCTGGTCGCGGAACGCGACGAACGCCCAGATCCACGCGGCGACGTTAAACGCGACGAGCAGCGAGTAGATCGCGGCGATTTTTCCGCGCAGCCCGGACGGGCTGTCGTTGAACAGGCGGAGGAACGAGTCGAGCATGATGCTCCCTTGCGAACGGTCGACAGGGTGAATGCCAACACGGCTGCCGCGTGCCCTGCCCGTGCCGCCCGCCGCACGCCACGCCGGCGCGCGCATGCAGCGGACGGTTCGGCGGAGGAAGCGGGAAACACTCGGACGTCTGGGCGTACTGCGGCCGTGGACGATGCGCCGCCTCCCCGCGGCGCTGGATCCAACGTCCTGGCCGGTATCCGGGCTGACGAACACGCCGCTTCGCCTTCCCGGATGCGCGGCATCCAGTGGCGGTCGTCCGCATGCGGCAGGCATGCGGCGAAGCGGCGCTGCGTCGTGGCAGGCACGACGCGTTCGCTTACCGTTGCGGGGGCAGCACAGGTTGGCTCGACTGCGGTGCAGGCAGGCTCCCTGTTTCCCGTTTAACTGCGCGCGCCGGAGCGGCACGCGCGAGCACCAAAACGCGTGCGAGTGTAGGCGGGTGGGCCGAGAGCGTCAAGACGACGGCCCGCGAGCCCGTGCGAGCGCGCGTCGCGGCCGGCTTTTCGGTCCAGCGGCTCAGCCGGTTTCCGGCGACTGCGCCGCGATCGCGTGGCGCAGCGCTTCGACGGTATCGGGACGCCCGAAATACCAGCCCTGTGCACGGATCGACTGCCCGGGGATGTCGAGCATGTCCGCCTGCTCACGGGTCTCGACGCCCTCGAAGACCAGGCCGGCCCCGAGCCGGCGGGCGATCGCCAGGATCTCCGGAATGAACGAAGTGCCGTCATGCTGCGGCGCGACCGGCAGCAGCGAACGGTCGACCTTGATGTAGTCGATCGGAAGATGCTGCAGCAGGCTCAGGCTGGAGTAGCCGGTGCCAAAATCGTCGATGTAGACGGGATGCCCGAGCTCGCGCAATTGCCGCAGTGCCGGCACGATTTCCGGCAGTTCCACGGTCGACCGTTCGGTCAGTTCGACGCCGACATGCCGGCGCGGCAATCCGGCCGGCCAGCAGCCGTTCAGCGTCGCCATCAGGCTGCCGTCCCGCAATTCGGGCGCGCTGGCGTTGATGGTGACGCAAAAGTCCGGCCTGCTGTCGAACAGCACGCGCATCTCCCGCAGGACCGTGCGCACGACGAACGCCGTGACGTCGACGATCATGCCCGCGCGTTCGGCCTCGGCAATGAACACGTCGGGGCGGCTGGCCCGCCGGTCCAGCGGATCAGCGCTTCGGCGGAGACGATTCGCGATGACGCGCCCAGCGCAACGATCGGCTGATAGCGCAGGACGAATTGCCCGTTTGCCAGCGCTCGACGTATCTGCGCCGGGAGCGCGGCCCAGCGCCGGTGCAGCACCCGCGCGCCGAGCCCCAGACAGCAGCCCGCCGCGCCGGCGGCGATCCCCAGCAGCCAGCCGGCGCGCCGACTCGCGTTCGCGAGCGCCTGCGGCGTCACGACGACGACGGTGCACAGCGGCACCCGCGCCGAGCAGAATGGTTTGCCGTCCCGAAACCCCGGCACCTGGCCGGCATCGACGTACGCCGGGACGCCGCGCTTGTCGAGTCCGATGACGAGCGCGGCCGGGTGGTCCTTGAGTTCGATCACGTAGTGCAGGCCCGGCGGCGGCGGCACCCTGAAGGCGTCCAGATCCATCAGCAGGTTCGCCCTCCCCCCGGCGACCACCAGCCCCAGCGTGTCGGGGCTCGACAACAACGGCACAGTCCAGAAGGCCGACATCGCGTCGGTCAGCCGGAATGGCTGCCGCTTCGGCGCAAAGGGCCTGGGCAGCACGCCCAGCATCGTCGTGCAGAGCAGATCGGGGCCCGACAGGCGTCCGACGTCCTTGATGTACTTCGACTGCACGGAAGCCGATCGCAACAGGCGCCGATCCTGGGGCGAGCAGGCGGCGTACGGCGAGGCATCGACGTCGGCAAGCGTCCTGGCCGCCGAGTCGAATACAACGTCGATCTGCTGGACGACTTGCATCCCCAGCGCGGCAACCGATCGCGCCAGCACGATCTTCGTGACCTGTGGCCACACTGCCAACGCCAGTCCTGCCGAAACGACCAGCACGCAGATAGCGAGTGCATGGCCGGCCCCATGGGAGGTTGTCCACCTGCGTACGTTCGGCATAGGTGCAGCGCTTTGCGATGTAGTGGTCATCGCCCTGCAGGTCCGGCAGAGCGAGCCGATTTTGGTATGGATTTCGTCAGCCTCGTGCGACCGGGGGCCCGAAGCCCGCGCCTTGGTCGTGACGTTGGCCAGAGGATCGCACACCAATATTACGGCCGGACAACGCGGCGCCGCCGGATCGAGTACCGAACGGATACGGGCCCGGTTCGTCGGCGCCGTGCCCAATGTGCGCTGTGCTATCGTAGCGCCGCGTTCGGTGCTCGCATGCGCATTCCGCGCGTGCAGTTAAACGGGAAACAGGAGGCGGACCACCGCCCGGCCTGTGCTGTCCCCGCAACGGTACGCCGCCCGCGCGACGCGCTTCCCCGCGCACGCGCCCAGGCCGCCCTCGATGCCACTGCCCTTCAGCCGGGCGGGAAGGCTGCGGCCCGGCAAGCGGCCAGCCCGGATACCGGCCGACGCAAGGGGCGAGCGCGACGCTCGCCGAACGCCCGATCCGCGGGGGACGGATGAGGTGCGCATTCCGCCCGCGTCCGCGCGAGCTTCGTTCGATTCGTCATGGTTCACCTGTCCGCCGGCCGCCGCCGGACCGCCCGCCTGCCCCTTTCCCCCGTTACGACACGGTGCGCGCCGTGCCGTGCCCGATGAGCCGCGCCTGGCTCATCGGCGCCGGCCCGGGCGACGCCGACCTGCTGACGCTCAAGGCCGCCCACGCGATCGGCGCGGCGGACGTGCTGCTCGTCGACGATCTCGTGAATCCCGACGTGCTGCGCCATGCGCGCGCCGATGCGCACGTCGAGCACGTCGGCAAGCGCGGCGGCCATGCATCGACGCCGCAGGAGACGATCGTCGCCGCGATGCTCGCGCATCTGCGCGCGGGCCGCAGCGTCGCGCGGCTCAAGGGCGGCGATCCGTTCGTGTTCGGCCGCGGCGGCGAGGAGCTGGCCGCGATCGGCGCGGCGGGATTCCCGGTCGAGGTCGTGAACGGCGTTACCGCGGGCATCGCCGCGCCGGCTGCCATCGGCATCCCGGTCACGCAGCGCGGCGATGCGCAGGGCGTGATCTTCGTCACGGGCCACGGCGCGGGCGCCGACGAACCCGACTGGCGCGCACTCGCGGCCACGCGCATGACGATCGTCATCTACATGGGCATCCGCCGGCTCGACGCGATCGCAACCGCGCTGCGCGATGGCGGCCTGCCCGGCGAGACGCCGTGCGCGGCGATCGAGAACGCGACGCGCGTCGAACAACGGCACGTGCTCGCCACGCTCGACACGCTCGTCGAACGTATCGACGCCACCGGCATCGGTTCGCCCGCGATCGTCGTGATCGGCCGCGTCGCGGCGTTCGCCGACGATCCCGCGGTACGTGCCGCGCTCGGCGGCGGCGCATGATGCGTGTCGCACTCGGCATCGGTTTCCGTGCCGGCGTGACGGCCGCGCAACTCGATGCCGCGATCCGCGCGGCGCTGATGCCGTACCCGGCCGCCGAACCGGCGCTCGTGGCCACGCTCGCCGACAAGGCGCGCGCCCGTGCGCTGCGCACGCTGTGCGCGCGACGCGGCTGGCCGCTCGTCGCGTTCGATGCGGCGCAACTCGCGAGCCGCCCGGAGCTGGCCGCGAGCGGCCCGTCGGATGCCGCGCTTGCCCGCTTCGGCGTCGCGGGCGTGGCCGAGCCTTGCGCACAGCTCGCGGCGCCGTACGGCCGGCTGCTGGGCCCCAAATCCATCCGGGACGGCGTGACGGTCGCACTCGCCGGCCCGCTCTGAACTCTTTGTTTCGCTTTCTTTTGACAGGACGAATCCGATGAAAACCGACGCCGAATCCCATCAACGGATGACCGAACGCCGCCGTGCGGGCCACGAGAAGAAGCAGGCCGCCGCCGTCAACGAAAAGGGCCTGCTGATCGTCAACACCGGCAACGGCAAGGGCAAGAGCACGGCCGCCTTCGGCATGGCCGTGCGCGTGCTCGGCCACGGCATGCGGCTCGGTGTCGTGCAGTTCATCAAGGGTGCGCTGCACACGTCCGAGCGCGACTTCCTCGGCGCGGTGGCCGAATGCGATTTCGTGACGATGGGCGACGGCTATACGTGGAACACGCAGGACCGCGACGCCGACATCGCGACCGCGCGCAAGGGCTGGGACGAGGCGCGCCGGATGATCGAGAGCGGCGATTACCGGATGGTGATCCTCGACGAGCTGAACACCGTGCTGAAGTACGAATACCTGCCGCTCGACGAAGTGCTCGCGACGCTCGCCGCGCGTCCCGATTCGGTGCACGTCGTCGTGACCGGGCGGCATGCGCCCGATGCGCTGATCGACGCGGCCGACCTCGTCACCGAAATGCGGCTCGTCAAGCATCCGTACAAGGAGCAAGGCGTGAAGGCGCAGCGCGGCGTGGAGTTCTGAGCATGCCCGCCTGCCCTGCGCTGTTCGTCAGTGCGCCCGCGTCGGGTCAGGGCAAGACGTCGGTGACGGCTGGCCTGGCACGGCTGCACCGCCGGCTCGGCCGGCGCGTGCGCGTGTTCAAGACCGGGCCCGATTTTCTCGATCCGATGCTGCTCGAATGCGCGAGCGGCGCGCCCGTGCATGCGCTCGATCTCGGGATGGTCGGCGAGGCCGGCTGCCGTGCGCTGCTGGCCGATGCCGCGCGCGATGCGGACCTGATCCTGATCGAAGGCGTGATGGGACTGTTCGACGGCACGCCGAGCAGCGCCGACCTCGCGGCCGCGTTCGGCGTGCCGGTCGTCGCGGTGATTTCCGCGAAGTCGATGGCGCAGACGTTCGCCGCGATCGCGTTCGGGCTCGCGCGGTTCCGGCCGGGACTGCCGTTTCACGGCGTGCTGGCGAATCGCGTCGGGTCGGCCCGACACGCGGAACTGCTGCAACAGGCGATGCCCGACGATTTGCGCTGGCTCGGGCACGTGCCGGCCGATGCGGGCATCGCGCTGCCGGAGCGGCATCTCGGCCTGCACCAGCCGAACGACATCGACGATCTCGATGCGCGGCTCGATCGCGCGGCCGACGTGCTCGCACAGACGGCGCTTGCCGAGTTGCCGCCGGCCGTTGCGTTCGCGGAACCGGATGCAACGGCGCCGCTGCCGCGTGCGCTCGCCGGCAAGCGGATCGCGGTGGCGCGCGACGGGGCTTTTTCGTTCATCTATCCGGCGAATCTTGCGTTGCTCGACGCGCTCGGTGCGCAATTGCGGTTCTTCTCGCCGCTCGCCGACGAACCCTTGCCGGACGATTGCGACGCACTGTTCCTGCCGGGCGGCTATCCGGAACTGCATGCGGCGACACTCGCGGCGAATGCCGCGACCGCGCGAACGATTCGCGCGCACGCCTCGGCCGGCCGGCCGATCGTCGCGGAATGCGGGGGGATGGTGTATCTGTGCGAATCGCTGACCGACGTGGACGGCGTGACGACGCCGATGCTCGGGCTGTTGCCGGGTCACGCGACGATGCAGCGCCGGTTCGCGGCGCTGGGGATGCAGCAGCTCGATACACGTACCGGTCCAATGCGCGGCCATACTTTCCACTACTCGCGGCTCGCGACGCCGCTCGAACCGGTCGCCAGAGCCGTGCGTCCCGACGGCGCATCGGGCAGCGGCGAAGCCGTCTATCGACGCGATGCGATCGTCGCCACGTACATGCACATGTACTGGCCGTCGAATCCGAATGTGGTCGTGGCGATGTTCAGCGGGGAAGTGTTCTAGCCTTGGGGTGGCTCAAGCCGTACGGGGAATGCGGGCGCCTTCGCGACGATCACCCGCCCGCTTTGTGCGACTACAGATGTTGTTCGATGTCGATTCGTTGGTGCAGGACCCGAATCACATCGATCGTGTATTCCGTTTCGCGATAGAACACGCCGTGGGAGCCCACTGCGTACCGGAAATATCCATCGCGAACAATGCAAGTTCGGCCGGCCTTTTCACCGCGCGCCAGCGCTTCCATTGTTCCGATCAGATCGTCTCCGACGTCAAACCAGAAACGTCTCCGCCAGCTTCACCCAGTACGACGCGCCGGTCGGCAGCGCCGCGTCGTTGAAGTCGTAGCCGGGGTTGTGCACCATGCAGCCGCCCTCCCCGTCGCCGTTACCGATGATCAGGTAGCAGCCCGGCCGCTTTTCGAGCAGGAACGCGAAATCCTCGCTGCCGGTGAGCGGCACCATCCCGTCGATCAGGTTCGCGTCGCCCACCCATTCGCGGGCGACGTTGCGCGCGAACGCGGTCATTTCCGCATCGTTGACGAGCACCGGGTAGCGGCGCTGGTAGTCGATCGTCGCGGTCGCGCCGAACACGGCCGCCTGCGCATGCACGACTTCCTTGATGCGCGTCTCGAGCAGGTCGCGCACCTCCGGCTTCAGCGCGCGCACCGACAGGCGCATCTGCGCGCGATCGGGAATCACGTTCGGCGCCTCGCCCGCGTGGATCGCGCCGACCGTGACGATCGCCATGTCGAGCGGCGACACGTTGCGCGACACGATCGTCTGCAGCGCGATGACGATCTGCGCGCAGACCACCACCGAATCGACCGCCTTGTGCGGCACCGCGCCGTGGCCGCCCCGGCCCTGCACGTCGACGATCACCGTATCCGACGACGCCATGAACGACCCCGGCAGGAAGCCGAACTTGCCCGTCGGGAAGCCGGGCATGTTGTGCATCGCGAAGATCGCGTCGCACGGGAACAGCTCGAACAGCCCTTCGTCGAGCATCTTCTTCGCGCCGCCGAGCCCTTCCTCGGCCGGCTGGAAAATCAGGTTCAGCGTGCCCGAGAAGCGGCGCTCGCGCGCAAGATGCTTCGCGGCCGCGAGCAGCATCGCCGTGTGGCCGTCGTGGCCGCACGCGTGCATCTTGCCGGCGATCCTGCTCTCGTACGGCAGGCCCGTGGCCTCGTGGATCGGCAGCGCGTCCATGTCGGCGCGCAGGCCGAGTCGCTGCGTGCCTTCGCCGACCTTCAACTGCGCGACGACGCCCGTGCCGCCGAGCCCGCGGTGCACCGTGTAGCCCCACGACTGCAATTGCTCCGCGACGAGGTCGCTCGTCGCGAATTCCTCGAAGCCGAGCTCGGGGTGGGCATGGATGCGGTGCCGGATCTCGATCATTTCGTCGGCGAGGCCTGCGGGAATCACGCTGTGCGTCACGGTGTCGTCTCCTGTCCTGGGGGGAATGTGCAGGCAAGGATAGTGGGTTCGACGGCAACCGGGCAGATGGAAAGTCGTCACGGTAGCAACCGGCAGTTGCCATACTGAGAACGATGCGCGAGGCGCGCAAGCTGGTCATCCGGACGACTGCCGCCCAGGAGCCGAACGCGCAACACTGTGTGCCATCCATCGATTTCTTGCGTGTGAGGGCCGCGGTGACTATCGTTCAGAATCATCAAATAGTTAATACGCATCAATATCTTGCGAATGATTGTTCACTTTTTGACGCTTGTACATTTTTTGTGTACGCTGATAAAAAAGTGAACAAGCGACTCCCTTTGATGCCCGTGAACACCTCCCTCTCCGTGTCGGAACAGCACGTGCTCGACGAAGCCTGCGCCGCGTTCGAAAGCGCGACCCGGCGCTTTCGTGCCCGGCCCGTGCGTGTGTCGGCCGCCTGGAAGGCGCGCGCCGACGCCATGATCCGCTTCGACGTTGCCGGGCAGGCATTCGAGATGCCGGTCGCCGTGAGCCTGCGCGTCGAATCGCTGGCGTGCGCGCTCGCGGAATTGCGCCGCCGCGGCGACACCGCAGCGCCCGGTGAACGGTCGCTGATGCTGGTCGCCCCGTATCTTTCGGCGGAACTGGCCGCCGGCCTGACCGACCAGGGCATCCCGTTTCTCGATACCGCCGGCAACGCATGCCTGATCGAACCGGAGGCGACCGTGATGATCGCGGGCCGGCCGAAGCCCGCACGCACGCCACGCCGACAGGCGTCGCGCGCGACGACGCCGAAGGGGCTGGCCGTGATGTTCGCACTCGCGACGCAGCCGGGCCTGGTCGCGCAACCGTATCGGGCGATCGCCGCCGCGTCGGACGTCGCGCTCGGCACGGTCAATCTTGCGATGGACGACCTGATCGCGCGTGGCCTCGTCGGGCAACGCCGCAACGGCGAGCGCCTGATGCCCGACTGGCCGCGCCTCGTACAGGAATGGGTCGCGCTCTATCCGAGCCGCTTGCGCGCGAAACTGCCGAGCCGCCGGTTTGCCAGCCTCGCGCCCGACTGGTGGCGCAGCTTCGATTTCGCGGCATTCGATGCGCGGCTCGGCGGCGAGCCGGCGGCCGACCTGTTGACGCACGACCTGAAGCCGGCGGCGATCACCGTCTATACGCACGGTACCGCGTCGAATCGGCTGCTGCTCCAGGGCCGCCTGCGTCCGGACGAGCGCGGCGAGGTCGAACTCGTCGAAGCGTTCTGGCCGCCGTCTGCCGCACTCGACTGGCGCGAGCAGGAAGTCCCGGTCGTGCCGCCGCTGCTGATCTACGCGGATCTCGTCTCGTCCGGCGACAGCCGCAATCTCGCCATCGCCGATCGCATCCATGGCCGATACCTCGCCCAACCGCCCGCTTGAGGTCGACGCACGCCGGCCGGGATTCGCCGCTGCCGCGCTGCTCGCGCGACAGGCGAAACGCATCGCTTCGCCGCAAACGCGTGACGCGATCCGTGCGCTGTTGTCGGACGAAGCAACTTGTGCCGTGCTCGGCCAGGATCTGTTGGCACGTGCATTTGCGCTGTTGCCCGGTGAATTCAGCGATGACGCCGACCGGTATCTCGACGCATTCCGCAACGCCTTTCTCGCAGACGAACCCGCGTCACGCGCTTGACGCGCCGATGCGCAACAGCCGAGCGACCGAACAGATCCCGAACGGCGCTCAGGCCGCCCAGTCTTCGAGCGACAACCCGGCCACACGACCGAACTCGCGGCTGTTGTGCGTGACGAGCACCGCACCGGCCGCGATCGCCTGGCCGGCGATCGATGCGTCGTTCGCGCCGATCGGCGTGCCGCGCGCGGCGAGATCGGCACGGATCGCGGCCGTTGCATCGACGGCCGCCGTGTCCCACGACAGCACGCCATCCAGCCGCGACACAAAGGCCGTCACGAGTTCCGCATGCTTCGGCGATGCCTTCTAGCCGGCCGCGCCGAATCGCATTTCGGCATAGGTAATTGCCGAGACGACGATCCGGTGCTGCGCATTGACGCACGATTGCAACCGGGACAGCACCACGGGCGGCCGCTCGCGCATGATGAACGAACAGATGCTCGTATCGAGCATGTAGAGTGTGGTCACTGGCCGGACTCCGTCGGTGCGGCGCCGCCACCGTCGGACAGGTCGAAGCGGCCGGGCTCGATGACGGCCGGGCGTTCGGCGAGGAAGTCGGCGTCGGCCGGCGGTTCGCTCGCGAACGAGAGCCATGTGGGCCGCACCGGCCGCAGCAGCAGCGTGTCGCCCTCGCGGCGAATCTCGAGTTCGGTCACCCCCTCGAACTCCATGTCCTTCGGGATGCGGATTGCCTGGTTACGAGCATTCTTGAAAATGGAAACGGTGCGCATGAGCCACTCCATGGGAGTATGATGCGCCCATTCTGGACATATGCCGGCATATGTCAATTTCGGGGCACGCAACACGGATGCCGCGCCCCATGCCGTCGCGGATGTTTTTGCCATGTCGTGGGCCTGTCGTCGATGAGGAGAGCGATCCATTCTTCACGACGCAGGCCGCGCGGTCCATATCCCGGACGGCCGATGCCCGCGAGCCACGGCGCCGCGCGCAACCTCGCGCCGCACCGCGCACCCGCTCCGTTACGGCAATTTGAAAGTGTCGAAGAATGTATCGCGCTCGATCACCGTGAGCGCCGCGCGCTTGTGCGGGAAGTCGAATTCCTTCAGCGTGTAGAACCCGAGCCGGTGCATGTACGCGATGTGCCGCACGTGATCGACGCGCGGTTCGCCCACGAGCCGCTGCGTGCGCGGTTCGTCGACGAACATGTAGTGCAGCACCCCGCTCCACCACGCATGCAGCTTGCCGGCGCTCTGGAAGCGCGAATCGCCGATCAGCAGGTGCAGCCCGCGATCGTAGTCGTGCGCGTCGTAGAACGGCGCGAGGCGGTCCTCCTTCGCCCAGTAGAACTCGAAATAGCCGAACGGCGTGTCGTCGAAATAGCCGATCATCGGGTGCATGTGCGGATCGGCGAGCCGCTCGGCGAGATATGCCGCGTGCTCGTCGCGCGTGCCGCGCTGGTCCCAGAAATGCGCGACGCGATCGAGGTTCATCCAGCCGCTGAACAGGTCCGCGTGCGCGTCGACGTCGACGGTGCGCAGGCTGAACGTCATCCCGACCTGCGGCATGTAGCGTGCATAGATCTCGCCGGCCGGTGACGGCGGCCGCACCGGGTGACGGTGGCCGTTCGTGATCACATGGCGCAGCGGCATTCCACCCGATGCGGGCGCCTTCAGCCACGGCCGCGGGTTCTGCCAGAACGTCGCGCGCGACACGGTGAAGCGCAGCGCGTCGCCGGCAACCTGCGCGCCGTCGATCACGCCCTCGCGTACCGCGCGCGCGACGTACGCCGCAACGGCTGCCGCATCGGCGCCGCCGAGCGGCACCGTGATCGTCGCCGCGTCGTAGCGCGTGTCGGTGTTGAACAGCGCGACGAATGCCGCGAGCAGTTCGTCCGGCGAGTCGTCGGGCCGCCACGCGTCGAGCGTGTGCTCGGCGACGGCCATCGCCTGCCCGTGCGAGGCGCCGTCGAGCGCGGCGGCCACTTCACCTTCGACGGCGTCCGCGGCGCCGGCCGGTTTCGTCAGCGTGTCCTGCATCACAGTGCTCCCGCGTCGTGGCGATCGGCAAGGACATGCAGCCCCCGCTCGAGTGCCGGAAACAGGCTGCGCTGGAAGTTGTTCCAGCGCAGTTCGAGAATCGTGTCATCCGGCGCGATCGGCGTGTCGAGCACGTCGCAGATCACCTCGCCGGAATCGATGCCGTTGTCGACATAGTGAAACGACGCGCCCGTCATCATCACCGGCTCGACGGACGACGTCGTGCCGTTCGACCAGTCGACCCGTTCGCCGCGCGCGCCGTGCAGCGCGTCGAGCGTCGCCCACGCGCCGCGCCGCTGGTACGGCGAACCGACGGCCGTGATGCCCGGGTGGATGTTGGCGATGCGCCGGTGAAAGCGCGCGCCGGGCCGCACGAGTTCGTCGAGGATCACGAGCAGCCCGTCGAGCACGACGACGTCGGCGTCGAGTTCGAGCAGGCGCTCGAGCAGGCGGCGCTCGAACGCCTGCTTGCCGGCCACGCGCTCGCGCGCGTCGCGCGGCAGCCGCCGGTACGTCGACGCAATCGTGCAGAACAGGTCGTCGACCGGCCGGCCCTGCACCGTCAACCCTTCCGGCAGGATCCACGGGCGGCCCGGCGTGCGGGCGAAGCCGTAGTCGGCGACTTTCGCGCGGTCGGCCGGCGAACCGTCGTCGTCATCGACGATCACGCCCTTGAGCGTGTAGCGCTCGCCGAGCGGCGAATCGTTCAGGCGTTCGACGAGATATTCGAGCGGCGCCTTCATGTAGCGCGTGCCGCCCTGATAAGCGACCGGCTGGCCGGCACGATCGGCCGCGCCGTTGCGCAGCGACTGGATGTAGACGAGATTTTTCTTCGGCATGGATGCGTCGTGGAAAAGCGGACGAAGGCGCCGCGGCCCGCCCGCGCCGGCCACGAAGGCCGGCCGGCGCGCCGCGGCGCGCATCGTCACCAGTTGTATTTCGCGGTCGCGATCACGGTACGGTCGGTGCCGAACACACAGACGTTCGCCGACTGGCAACCGCTGATGTAGTGACGGTTGGCCAGGTTCGTTCCGTTCACGGCGAAGCGCCAGTTACGCGTGTCGTAATGCACGCCCGCGTCGAACAGCGTGACGCTCGATACCGTCAGCGAGTTGTCGGCCGCACCGGCCGATGCGCTCTGGTAACGAATGCCGCCGCCCAGGCCGAAGCCCGCGAGCGGCCCCGTGTGCCACGTCCAGTCGGTCCACAGCGACGCCATCTGGCGCGGGCGCGGAATGTCGACCGGCCAGTTGTTCAGCGACGCGTCGTTGGCCTTCACGTTCTTCACGTCCTGATACACGTACGACGCGATCACCGACAGGTTGCGCGTGACCTTGCCGGTCGCGCTCAGCTCGATCCCGCGCGAACGTACTTCGCCGGTCTGCACCGACTTCGTGCCGGTCGGGTCCTGGCTCGGCAGCGCCGACGTGAGCACGTTGGTCTGGTTGATCTGGTAGATCGCCGCGTTCAGCATCAGGTTCTTGCCGGGCGGCTGCCAGCGCAGGCCGGCCTCGATCTGCTTGCCGCGCGTCGGCTGCGGCAGCCCGCCGCCGACCAGGTTCACGCCGATCAGCGGGTTGAACGACGTCGCGTAGCTGACGTACGGCGACAGCCCGTAGTCGCCCTGGTACGTGAGGCCGACGCGGCCGGTGAACGCCGTGACGTCCGCCTTCGTCGACGTGCCGGCCGCACGGTCGTCCATCCGCATGTTGACCCAGTCCTCGCGGCCGCCGAGCGTCAGCGTCCAGCGGTTCCACTTGATCTGGTCCTGCGCGTACAGGCCGAACGTGTTCATCGTCGTGTACGTGTTGGTGCGGAACGTGGCGTTCGGATCGGAGAACACGGCCGTGCTCACCGGCGTGTAGACCGGGTTGTAGATGTTCAGCGGCGGCGCGGCGGCGAGCCATTCGCTGTCGGTCGCGGTCTGGCGGTTGTACTGGAAGCCGAGCAGCAGCGTGTGCTGCAGCGGGCCCGTCGCGAAGCGGCCTTCGAGGTTGTTGTCGATGTCGAAGCGGCTGTAGTTCGTCTGGAACACGCCCGCCCAGCGCGACACGTCGGTCGTGCTGCCGTCGACGAAGCCGTTGCCGAATACCGAACCGTTGTCGAGCGACAGGTGCATCAGGCGCGTGTTCTGGCGGAACGTCCACGCCGGCGTCAGGTTCCGCTCGAACTGATAGCCGACCGACCACTGCTTCTTGCGGTAGTAGTTGAAGCTCGGATCGCCTTCGTACACGTCCTTGTTGATCTGACCGTTCGGGTTCGGCAGCACCGTGCCCTGCGCGGGGAGGAAGTTCGACGAGATGTCGCCCCAGTCCTGCAGATAGGTGGCCGACAGCGTCAGCGATGTATCCGCGTTCGGGCGCCAGCGGAACGACGGCGCGAGCGCGACGCGCTGGTCGTTGTTCGGGCCGGTCAGCGCGTTGCCGTCGCGTGCGACGCCGACGAAGCGGTACGCATACTTGCCGTCCGGGTCGAGCTTGTCGCCGACGTCGATCATGAACTGCTTGCGCGCGTAGTTGCCGATCTGCACGCCGGCCTCGCGCACGCGCTCGCCGTCGGCGAGCTTGGTCTGCACGTCGACGATCGCGCCCGGGTCGCCCGCGCCGTACAGCACCGAGGTCGGCCCGCGCAGCACGCTGATGCTGTCGATCATGTACGGATCGACGCGCCAGCTCGACAGGTTCAGCGTGTTCGGCACCTGCAGCCCGTTCACGTACGCGGTCGGCGTGAAGCCGCGTAGCGCCGCGTACCAGTCGGAACGGTTGTCCGAGCCGTACGACGAGAAGCCCGGCACGTAGCGCAGCGCCGCGTTCACGTCGGTCGCGCCGGTCATCTCGATCTGCTGCGCGGTGACGACGTTGATCGTCTGCGGGATCTCGTTGATCGACGTATTGGTCTTCGTGCCGGTGCGGCTGCGCTTCGCGACGAGGCCGACTGCGCCGTCCCCTTCCGAGGCCGCGTTGACGCTGATCGTCGGCAGCGTGCCGGCCGCCGCACTCGCCGCCGCACCGTTCTGCGCACTGCTGGCCGACGCCGCTGCGCCTGCGTTCACGGCCGGCGCCGTCTGGGCATGTGCCTGCCCTGCCGCCACACCGAACGCCACGCTCGCCGCGGCTGCGATCGCACGCAAACGCGTGCCTGTTGCCCACTCCATCGTTCTCTGCTCCACTTTTTTCATGCGGTCTCCGACCGCGCCTTTGTCAAAGAGCGAAAGCCATCCGGCTCGCGCTCGCCCCGTTTTCCTGCCGTTTTTCCTGTGTTGTCCGGGCCGCGCCTTCTTCATGGGCGGGTGCGATCCCGTCTTCGAGCGACGCGCAGATTTCGTCCGCGCGGCGCGCCAGCACCGACAGCAGCGTGTCGGACAGGCCGTGGCTGTCTTCGCAGCAGCCTTGCAGGTAGATGCGCGGCGCGAAGTGCTCGGGCGTCGCGAGCAGGTAGTCGCGCGTAACGTCGCCGCGTGCCAGCGCGTCGCCCAGATGCGGCGCGAGCCCTTCGAGCAGCGCCGAATGCGTGTCGCGGCGGTAGCCGGTGGCCAGCACGAGCGCGTCGAAGCGCTCGACGCGCGTGTCGCCGCTCATCCGGTCGCGCAGCGTCAGCTCGATGCGGCCGTCGGCGGTGCGCACCGCGGCCTCGATCGCGCTGTTCGCGAGCAGCGCATGGCGCGGCGTGCCGTCGATGCGCTGCAGGTACAGCATTTCGTAGATCTGTTCGATCAGCGGCCGGTCGACCACCGCGTAGTTCGTGTCGCGATAGCGCTCGAGCAGCGCGCGGCGCGCGTCGTGCGGCTGCGCATAGACGACATCGGTGAACTCGGGGCTGAAGATCTCGTTGACGAACGGGCTGTCGTCCGCCGGCTTCAGCGCGCCGGCGCGCATCACGAGGCTCGCGTCGACGTGCGGGAAGCGGCGCGCGAGATCGATGAACACCTCGGCCGCGCTCTGCCCCGCGCCGATCACGGCGACGCGGCGGCGCTCGCCGTCCGGCGACGCGACGAGCCGGTCGATGTCGGTCAGGTAGGACGACGAATGGATCACGCGGTCGCGGCCGAGCGCGGCGAACGCGTCCGGCACCGCCGGCGTGCCGCCGACGCCGACCGACAGCGCGCGCGTGACGCGCTGGCGCTCGTGACCGCCGGCGTCGCGCGACAGCACGCGCAGCGCGTCGATCCTCGCACCGTCGCCGCGCACCGGTTCGATCGCGAGGACGGTCTCGCTGTAATGGACGCGATCGTCGAACGCCTCGGCCACCCAGCTCAGGTAGTCGTGGAATTCGACGCGGGTCGGATAGAAGTTCTTCAGGTTGACGAATTCGTTCAGCCGGCCGCGTTCGAACAGGTAGTTGATGAACGTGTAGCGGCTTTTCGGATCGCGCATCGTGACGAGATCCTTCAGAAACGAGATCTGCATCCGGCAATCGTCGAGCAGCATGCCGCGATGCCAGCCGAATTCAGGCTGGCGCTCGACGAAGCAATGGGCGAGCGGGCGCGCCGCGCGCCGCTCCTCGAGGCGGATGGCCAGCGCCAGATTCGACGGCCCGAAGCCGACGCCGATCAGGTCGAATACGGTTTCTCTCTGCATGTCTCAGCTCCCTTGTCGGTGAATCCGGCGCGTCAGACGTGACGGCCGGAGAAGAACGTCTCGCGCAGCGTGCGCATCCACAGCGGCTGCGCGTCGGCCAGCGCGAGACGGCGCTGCCGTGCGAAGCCGTGCCGCGCGAGATGGTCGGCAACCCGCGCGTGGCCGGCCGGTACGGCACAGCCGACCGCTTCGGTACGCGGGTCGTCGAGAAACAGGTAATGCACGACGGACGGCAGCCAGCCCGCCACGCAATGCGGGCCGCGCCAGCGCGACTCGCCGACCAGCATCCGCAGCCCGCGGTCGTAGTCGCGTGCCGCGACGTGCGGCGCGAGCGCGTCTTCCTTCAGCCAGTACGCCTCGACATACGCGAACGGTTCGCCGTCGAAGCAGCCGACGAGCGGAATCACGTGCGGATCGGTGCCGGGCGCGGTGCCCTGCGTGCCGTCCGTGCCGGGCTGCGTGCCCGGCCAGCCGTCGCGCACGCGCGGTTCGTCGAACCAGCGCGCGAGTCGCGCGGTGTCCTCGGCCGGCTGCCAGCCGCGCAGCGTGAAGCGCACGCCGAGCGCCGGCAGGTCGCGCGCGTAGACGTCGCCGCGCGGCGCCGGCGGCCGGCGCGGGTGACGGCGGCCGTCGGTGAACGTCGGCAACGTCGCGCACGGCAGATGCGGGCCGACGCGCCACAGATCGGCCTGCTGCGCCCAGCCTTCACGCATGCAGCGGCCGCCGTCGGCGAGCACGCCGCTCGCGCGCAGCGCATCGAGCGCGACTGCGGGCCACGCGGCCGGGTCGAGCCGGATCGCCGCGTGGCCCGCGCTGTCGCAAAACGCCGCGGCCAGGGCCGCCAGCAGCGCACGCCGCTGGTCGGCCGGTGCCGCGCGATGGTTGTATGCGACGAGGCGCAGCGCGCCGTCGTCGCCGAGTTGCGCGCGCAGCAACTGCGCGCCGATGCCGTCGCCCTGCGCGACGCGGATCTCCACGCCGTCACGCACGGCGAACAGGCCGTCCGCGAACGCGAGGCGGTAGGTATCGAGCATCGTGAATCCGTCCGGACGCACTTCAGCCAGCATGGCGCGCCTCCCGCCCCGTTTCCATGTGCGCATCGAGCCGCGCGCCGAGTTCGGCGAGCGTCGGCGACGCGAACACGTCGGCGACCGTCAGCGCGTGGCCGGCGCGGCTGGCCGCGTCGACGAAGCGCACGACGTCGAACGACGTCGCACCGGCTTCGAACAGGTCGGCATCGGGTTCAGGCGCAGCCGTTGCGAACGTGTCGGACCACAGTGCCGCGAGCAAGGCAGCCGCATGCGGCGCACGGCGCGGCGTTGCGGCGCGTGCATTGCTTCCGGTCCGTGCGCGATGCGACGCCTGCGCAACGGCACGCGTGTCGGGCGCACCGAGCACCGCTTCCGACGCGCCGGCGAAACGCGCGACTTCGTCGTGATAGAGATCGACGAGCGCATCGACGAAGCCGCGATCGAGGAGTTCGTCCGCATACGAGAACGCGGCGCTCACGCGGCCATCCGGATGCTCGACGACGTCCAGCTCCAGCGTAAACACGACGCGATGGCGAACGTCGTCGAACCCGGCCAGCGACAGGCCGGCCCAGTCGCGCGCCGCGGCACCCGTCGGGCGCAGGTAGTTGAACATCACCTGGAACAGCGGATTGGCCTGCGCGGCACGCGGCGCGCGCAGCGCCGCGACGACGTCCGCGAACGGCACGTCGGCGTGCGCGTAGGCCATGAGCGCCGTATCGCGCACTTGTGCGAGCACGTCCGCGCGACGCGCGGCCGGGTCGATCCGCGTGCGCACGACGACCGAATTGATGAAGAGGCCAAGCGCGTCGCGGGCCGCATCGCCCGTCAACTCGCGCGTCGACGCAAGCACGCCGACCGGCTGGTCGGCCGCGCCCGTCGCGCGGAACAGCGCGGTGTTGAGCGCCGCGTGCAGCAGCATCGGCAGCGTCGCGTGCGCGGCCGACGCCGTGTCGCGTGCGGCGCGGATCAGCGCGCCGTCGAATTCGAACGCGATGCGGGCCGCGCGCCATTGCGGCACGGCCGGCGCGTCCGCGCGCTGCGGCAGCACGCGCGCCGGCAGATCGGCCAGCGCGTCACGCCAGTAGGCGACGCGGGCCGGATGGCACGGTGCGGGCAGCACGAGCGGTCGGGCGGCCGGTTGGACGGCCTCGTCGGCCGGCACGGCGCCGGCGCCGCCCTGCACACGCGCAACATAGCGCGCACGAACCGCATCGAGCCACAGCTCGATCGATTCGCCGTCCGACACGATGTGATGAATCGTCATCGACAGCACATGGTCGTCCGCGTCGAGCCGCAGCACGCGCGCGCGCCACAGCGGCGCATCGGCAGCCAGGTCGAACGGCGCGAGTGCATCCTCGTCGGTCAGCACCGCAGCGCGAACGAGCGCATCGGATTGCGCCGACAGGTCGATCACGGGCAGTTCGACAGAAACATTTGCATCGATCCGCTGGCCCGGCATGGCGCCGTCACGCGCGACGAGCCGCGCGCGCAGCGCCGGATGCACGGCCGTGACATCCGAGAAGGCCGCACGCAGCGCATCGACGTCGAGCGGGCCGCGCACCCGCAGCGCGACCGGAATGTTGTACGCGGCGCTGTCCGGCTGCGCGCGCCACAGGAACCACAGGCCGAGCTGCGCCGGCGACAGCGGCCACACGCCATGTGCATCCGGTTTGGCGACGGCCACGCCCGGTGCCGCCGCACCGGCGTGCGCCGCGCGCGGCGCATCGGCCACCTGCAACGCATACTGCGCGAGCACCGGCGCCTCGAACAGCGCGCGCACCGGCACGTCGCGGCCGAGCCGTTCGGCCACGCGCGTCGCGACGCGCACGGCGGCGAGCGAATGGCCGCCGAGATCGAAAAAGTGATCGCCACGGCCCACGCGCTCGAGATTCAGCACGTCGCACCAGATCGCCGCAAGCGCGGCTTCGTCGCCGTCGTGCGGCGCTTCGTATGCACGTTCGACGCGTACCGGCGCCGGCAGCCGCGCGCGGTCGACCTTGCTGTTCGCGTTGCGCGGCAGCGCGTCGAGCACGATCAGCTGTGCGGGCACCATGTAATCGGGCAGCGTGCGGCGCAGGTGCGCGTCGAGCGTCGCGGCTTCGACCGGCTGCGCGGCCGCCCGTGCGTCGGCGGTCAGTTCGACATAAGCGACGAGCTGCGCCAGTGCGCCCTGCCCGTGCACGACCGCGCAGGCTTCCCGCACGGCCTCGTGCGCGGCCAGCTGGGCCTCGATCTCGCCGAGTTCGATGCGCAGCCCGCGCAGTTTCACCTGGTGGTCGACGCGGCCGATGAAGTCGAACACGCCATCCGCGCGGCGCCGCACGAGGTCGCCCGTGCGGTACAGCCGCGCGCCCGGCGCGCCGTACGGATCGGGCACGAAGCGCTCGGCCGTCAGTGCCGGGCGGTCGAGATAACCGCGCGCGACGCCGATCCCCTCGCCGCCCAGGTACAGCTCGCCGATCACGCCGACCGGCAGCGGATGCAGCCGTTCGTCGAGCACGTGCGCGGTGCGTGCACCAACCAGCGTGCCGATCGGCAGGTACGCGGCGTCGCCGAGCATCGCGAGATCGTCGCCGGGCCGGAACATCCACAGCGTCGGCGTGATGACCGTCTCGGTCGGGCCGTAGCCGTTGACCACGCGCACGTTCGGCAGCGCGCGGCGCAGCATCGCGAACGCCTCGCGCGACGTCGCCTCGCCGCCGACCGTCAGCGAACGCAGCGTCGGCGGTGCGCCATGCGCGAGCGCCCATTCGGCGAGCTGCGCGGCGCAGCCGGGCGGCACGTAGGTCATCGTCACGCCGTCGCGGACCATCATCGCGCAGGTCTGCGCGGGCGGCCACAGCACGTCGGCCGTCACCGACACGGCGGCGCCCGACATGTATTGCGAAAACCAGCCTTCGTGCGCGCCGTCGAAGTTGACCGACTGGAACAACAGGAACACGTCGTTCTCGCCCGCGCCGTAGCGCTCGGCGATCGCCGCACAATGCAGCGCGAACGACGCATGGTCGACGATCACACCCTTCGGCTTGCCGGTCGAGCCCGACGTGTAGATCGCATAGGCCGCGTGGCCCGGCAGCACGTCCGGCAGCACGACGTGCGCGGCTTCGTCGAGTGCGTCGACTTCATCGGCGCGCCACACGCGCAGATCCGGCAGTTCGGGCAGCGACGCGGCGCTCGCGCCGTCGGTCAGCACGTGCGCGATGCTCGCGTCGCCGACGATCTGCGCGAGCCGTTCGCGCGGATGCGCGGGGTCGAGCGGCACGAACGCGGCGCCCGACTTCAGCACCGCGATCAGCGCGACGAGCAGGTCGACCGAGCGCTGCAGCGCGACGCCGACGCGCATTTCCGGCCGAACGCCGGCCGCCGCCAGGTGGCGTGCCAGGCGCGCCGCGCGCGCATCGACTTCACCGCGCGTCAGCGCGCGATCGATATCGGCGACGCCGCGTGCGTCGGGCCGTGCGTGAGCATGCGCGGCGATGCGGGCATGCACGGGCACGAACGGTTCAGTCGCGGTTGCGCCTGCCGGTGCGTTCCACGCGAAGAGCTGCTCGCGCTCAGCGGCGGGTAGCCAGTCGAGATCGCCGATCGGCATGTCGGGGCGCGCGAGCGCATCGGCGAGCAGCGTGACGAAGCGTGCGGCCAGCCGGGCAATCGCGTCCGCTTCGAACAGGTCGAGCGCATAGATGAAGGCGGCGTCGAACGTACCGTCCAGCATCGCTTCGACCGACAGCGTCAGGTCGAATTTCGCGGAGGGCGTACCCGACGGCAGCAACGCGGCCGATGCCGCGCCGAGCGCCGGCAGCGCGCGGCGCTCGCCGTAGGCGGCCATCACCTGGAACAGCGGATGGTGGCTCGCGCTGCGCGGCACGCCGAGCGCGTCGACCACCTGCTCGAACGGCACGTCCTGGTGCATCTGCGCGTCGACGAGCGCGCGCTGCGTGCGTGCGACCAGCGACGAGAAATCGCCGTGCGCGGGCACGTCGACATCGATCGCCAGCGTGTTGACGAAGAAACCGATCAGGCCGGCGACTTCCGCGCGTTCGCGGTTCGCGGCCGGCACGCCGACGCAGATCCGCGCGTCGCCGGTCGCGCGCGCCAGCAGCGCATCGAGCGCAGCGAGCAGCACCGCAAACGGCGTGGCGCCCGATGCGGCCGCGAATGCGCGCAGTTGCGCACCGATGCGCGCGTCGAGCGAAAACACGTGGCGTGCGCCGCGCGCACTGCGGCGCGCCGGTCGTGCGGCCGCGCCCGGCAGCGCCAGCACGCCGCGTTGCGGATCGAGCCGTTCACGCCAGAACGCGAGCTGGCGGTCACGCTCGCCGGCGTCGAGCCAGCGGCGCTGCCACAGCGCGTAATCGGCGTACTGGATCGGCAGCGGCGCGAGCGGCACCGGCTCGCCCGACGCATAGGCGCGATAGAACGCCGCAAGCTCGAACAGCATCACACCCGACGACCAGCCGTCCGACACGATGTGATGCACGGTCAGCGCGAGCCAGTGATGCGTCGCATCGAAGCGCACCAGATGCGCGCGGACGAGCGGCGCCGCGCCGAGATCGAACGGCTCGGCTTCGTCGGCCGTCGCGACGGCTTCCGCGCGCGCCGTGCGCTGCGCGTCCGGCAGCCCTTCAAGATCGGTTTCGCGCCACGGGCAGCGCAACGGTGCATGGATCGTCTGCGCGACGCCGTCCTGCGCTTCGTCGAAGGTCGTGCGCAGCACCTCGTGGCGTGCGATCAGCGCGTCGCACGCGAGGCGCAGCGCATGCGCGTCGAGCGGGCCCGTCAGTGCCAGGCGCTCGGTGATGTGATACGCGTCCGGCGCATCGATCAGCCGCGCGTGCAGCCACAGCCGCGTCTGCGCGAACGACGCCGGCACGCGGTCGTGGCGCGGCGTGCGCGGCGGGATCGGCAGCACGCGGAAGTCGATGCCGGCCGCGCCGAGCTTGTCGATGAAGACCGCGCGCTGCGCGTCGGGCAACTGCGCGAAACGCGTCGCGAGCGCGAGCCAGTCGGGTTGAACCTTCGTCATCCGTCGTCCTTATTGGGTTTCCAGTTCGCCGAGCAGCGCGTCGATCGCGCTCGCCGCATCGGTCTCGCCACGGGCCGCGCAGGCCGCGTCGATCGCTTCCGCGCAGCGCGCCAGCGTGCGTGCGTCGAACAGCGTGCGCAGCGGCAACGCGAGCCCCCAGTGCAGGTTCGCCTGCGCGTGGGCCTGCGTCGCGAGCAGCGAATGGCCGCCGAGCAGGAAGAAATCGCCGTCGCGGCCGATCGCGTCCACGTGCAGCACGCGTTGCCAGATCGCGGCGAGCGCGCGCTCGGTGTCGGTCGCGAGCTCGACGTCGGCCGCCGCTTCGCGCACCGGCGCGGGCAGCGCATGGCGGTCGCACTTGCCGTTCGGCGTCACGGGCAACGCGTCGAGTTCGATCAGTTGCGACGGCACCATGTAGGCCGGCAACTGCGCGCGCAGCGCGTCGAGCAGCGCCGCCCGGTCGAGCGGGCCTGCGTCGCCGCGTGCGACATAGCCGATCAGTTGCTCGTCGCGCACGATCACGACCGCGTCGTTCACGCCGGGCGCCGCGCGCAGCAATGCCTCGATCTCGCCCGGCTCGATCCGCTGGCCGCGCAGCTTCACCTGCGTGTCGACGCGGCCGAGATAGTCGAGCGCACCGTCGGCGCGCCGGCGTGCGAGGTCTCCCGTGCGGTACATGCGCGCGCCCGGCACGAACGGATCGGGCACGAAGCGCTCGGCGGTCAGCGCCGGGCGGCCGAGATAGCCGCGCGCAAGGCCCGCGCCCGCGAGATACAGTTCGCCGGTGGCGCCCACCGGCACCGGCTGCCATGCCGCATCGAGCACGTGCAGTTGCAGGTTCGCGATGGGATGGCCGATCGGCACGGCGACCGCGTGCGCGTCGTCGGGGCCGCAGGTCCAGTGCGACACGTCGATTGCCGCTTCGGTCGGCCCGTACAGGTTCACGAGCGTCGCGTTCGGCAGCAGCCGCGCCAGCTTTGCGACGAGTTCCGTCGCGAGCGCCTCGCCGCTCGCGACGATCAGGCGCACGCTGTCGCACTGCGCGGCGGCCGAGAAATCGTCGAGATACGCGGCGAACGCGGCGAGCATCGACGGCACGAAGTGCAGCACCGTCACGCCGTGCGCATGGATCGCCGCTGCGAGACGCGCCGGATCGCGATGGTCGCCAGGCGCGGCGATCGCGAGCTTCGCGCCGATCGCCAGCGGCCACACGAACTCCCACACCGACACGTCGAAGCCGAACGGCGTCTTGTGCAGCACGACGTCGTCGCGCGTCAGCCGGTAGGCGTGCTGCATCCATGCGATCCGGTTCGCGAGCGCGCCGTGCGTATTGCCGGCGCCCTTCGGCTTGCCGGTCGAGCCGGACGTGTAGATCAGGTACGCGAGCTGGGCATCGTCGATCGTGGCGGTCGCGCCGGCGGCGTCGCCTTCGGCTTCATCGGCGAGCAGGTCCGTCACCGTCAGCAACTGCGTCGCGACGCCATCGCCAAGCGCGGCCTCGACCTGCTCGCGCAGGTGGGCCTGCGTGATCGCGACGGCCGGCCGCGCGTCGCGCAGCATGTAGGCGATGCGCTCGGCCGGATAGTCGGGATCGATCGGCAGGTAGGCCGCACCGGCCTTCAGCACGCCGACCAGCGCCATCACCATGTCGAACGAGCGCTCGACGCACAGCGCGACCGGCGTGTCGGGCTGCACGCCGCGCCGGCGCAGCGCAGCCGCGATGCGTGACGTGCCGACATCGAGTTCGCGATAGGTCGCGCGATGCACGCCACCGTGTACGTCCGCGTATTCGAGCGCGATCGCGTCGGGCGTCGCCCGTGCCGCATCGGCGAATTGCAGGTGCAGCGGCTGTTGCTGCGCAGCCGGCCATGCGCGGGCGGTGTCTTGCGCTTGCGCCAGTGCGTCACGGGTTGCTTCGTCGGCGATCGACAGCGTGCCGAGCAACGCATCCGGCGTGCGGGCCAGTGCATCGAGTGCGCACGCGAAGGCGCGGTGCCAGGTTTCAATCTGACGTGCATCGACGCGCGCGGTGTCGTAGCCATAGTCGATCGTCAGCTCGGCGCCGCTCTCGATCACGAGCGTCAGCGCGAAATCGGTCGATTCGATGCTGCGCACACCGCTCAACGCCAACGCACGCGGATCGGCGTCGCGCACCGTATCGTCGACCGGGTAGTTCTCGAACACGACCAGGGTGTCGAACAGTGCGCCGCCCGCGCCGCGTGCCCAGCGCTGGATGTCGGCAAGCGGCGTGTGGGCGTGCTCGGCGGCGGCCGCGTTCTCGCGTTGCAGCGTTTGCAGCCAGTCGGCCGCGCGTTGTTGCGGCGCGGGTGCCGTGATCACCGGCAGCGTGTTGATGAAGAGACCAAGCACCGAATCGACGTCCGCGAGCGAATCGGGGCGGCCCGCGACGGTCGCACCGAACGCGACGGCCGGCTGGTGCGTCATCCGCTGCAGCGCGAGCGCCCACGCGCCCTGCACCAGCGTGTTGACCGTCAGCTTCAGTGCACGCGCCGTCTGCGCGACACGCGTCAGCGTGTCGGCATCGAGCGTCGCGCGCCACGTGACCATGTCGGCATCCGCGCGGTCGGCCGTGCGTTCCGCGATCAGCGTCGGCGCGTCGAGTCGTGCGAGGCGTTCCGTCCAGAAGCGTTCGTCGGCGTCGCGGTCGCGCGTGCCGAGCCACGCGATGAAGTCGCGATAACGCAGCGCCGGGCGGCTCGCGAACGGCGACACGGCGTCCGGATCGCGATAGTCGCGCAGCACGCCGGCGAGCAGGCGCGCGGTGCTCCAGCCGTCGAGCAGCACGTGGTGACGCGTCCACACGACGCGCCATGCGTCGTCAGTCACGCGGATCAACGTGAGCCGCATCAGCGGCGGCTCGCGCCAGTCGAAGCCGCGTGCGCGATCGGCGGCGAGCCAGGTGTCGAAATCGGCGTCGAACGCGTCGCCGCGAGTGCGCCAGTCGAGCTGCTCGACCGGCATCCGCGCATGACGATGCACGCATTGCAGCGGCGCGGCTTCGTCCGGCATCACGCTCGTGCGGAGGATGTCGTGGCGCGCGATCGACGCGTCGAACGCGGCCGCGAGCCGGTCGGCGTCAAGCGCGGTCGCGGTCGCGACGAGCTGGTTGACGTAGCTGGCATGACCGGGGGCGAACAGCGCATGGAACAGGATGCCCTGCTGCATCGGCGACAACGGATACACGTCGTCGATCGCGCGCCAGTCGAGCGGCGTGCGCTCGATCGCGGCCTGCGTGAGCCCGGCAGCCTGCGCGAGCGGGAAATCGCCCGGCGTCGCACCACCGCCGCGATGCGCCACGCGCGACGCGCAGGCGTCGACGAGCTCGCGCAGCGCCGCCGCGAAACGTTCGGCGAATGCGTCGATCGTCGCGCGCTCGAATTGCGGTGCGCCGTAGACCCAGTGCACTTTCAGCGTGCGTGCGCCGTCGCGATCCGTGTCGAGGTATGCGTGGATCGCGAGCGTATTGCCGAGCGGCCCCTGCGGATCACGCTCGACGCCGGTGCCGCCGAAGTGCGGCACGAGCGTTGCGTCGCGCGGCGCATCGAACTGGCCGAGATAGTTGAACGTGACGCGCGGACGCGGCACGGCGGCCAGCGCCGCTCGCGTCGCCGCATCGCCGTAATGCGCGAGCACGCCGAAGCCCAGCCCCTTGTGCGGCACCGCGCGCAGCGTGTCCTTGACCGCGCACAGCGTGTCGCTTGCCGTGGCCGCGACCGGCAACGTCACCGGGTAGTGGCTCGTCAGCCAGCCGATCGTGCGGCTGGCATCCACGTCGTCGAACAGCGCCTCGCGGCCATGCCCTTCCAGTTCGACGCGGCACGATGCGGCACCGCTCACGCCGGCCAGTGCCAGGGCAAGCGCCGCGCCCAGCAGTTCGATCGTCTGCGTGCGGTAGGCCGCGTGCGCATCGGTCAGCGCCGCCCGGGTCAACGCCGCGTCGATCGTCTGCACGACAGCGGCCGCATCGGCGTTCGTCGCCGCTGCGTCGGGATGATCGGGCACGATGTCGTCACCCTGCACCATGCCGGCCCAGTACGCGGCCTCGGCCGCGAGCGGCGATGCCGGTTCCGTTGCCGCACAGGCGAGCCGTGCAGCCCATGCATCCGCACGCAGGCCCGGCTGCGACAGTCGAACCGGCGCGCGTTCGCATGCGGCGCGGTAGGCCGTGTCGAGGTCGTCGAGCAGGATGCGCCACGACACGCCATCGACGATCGCATGGTGAATCGCCAGATACAGCTGCGTCGCGCCGTCCGGCAGCCGTGCCGCGCAGGCGCAGGCAAGCGGCCCGCGGCCGAGGTCGAGACGGCGCTGCAGCGCGTCGAAGCGCGCGAGTGCGTCGACTTCGTCACACGCGGCGACTTCGACGAACGGCAGCGCGTCGTACGGTTTCGCCGCGTCGCTCGCATGCCAGTTGCCGTCCGCGCCGCGTGCGAAACGCTGGCGGAACGCGTCGTGATGCGTCAGCAATGCGTCGAACGCGCGCGCGAATGCCTCGGCGTCGAACGGCCCGCGCACGTCGAACGCAACGGACTGGTTCCAGTGGCCCGGATGCGGGATATCGAGCGCGAAGAAGCGCTGCTGCGCAGGCGTCAGGACCCTTGCTGCTACCGGCGCGCTGGCGGCGGCTGCAACGGCAGGCTGCGCGGCGGCGGCAGTCACGTCCTCCGTCTTCGCGGTACGCGCGAGTTCGGCGACCGTCGGGCCGTCGAACAGCTGCTTCGGCGTGAAGCGCACACCACGCTTGCGCGCGCGGGCGATCACCTGCAGCACGAGGATCGAATCGCCGCCGAGCTCGAAGAAGTTGTCGTCGCGGCCGACCTTCGGCGCTTTCAGCACGGCCTGCCAGACTTCGGCGAGCACCGTTTCGACCGCGCCCTGCGGTGCATCGCCGGAGGCGGTCACGACCGGCGCCGCCGCCAGTTCACGCAGCGCCGCGCGATCGATCTTGCCGTTCGCGGTGACCGGCAGGCGCACGAGCGCGACGAACTGCGCGGGCACCATGTAGTCGGGCAGCTTGGCGGCAAGTGCCGCGCGCAGGGCCGCCTCGTCGAATGTCGAACCGTCGCGCATCACGACGAACGTCGCGAGCCGCAGGCGGCCGTCGTGGTCGATCGCGAGCGTTTCGGCCTGTGCGATCGGGCCGGCCGCACGCACTGCCGCACTCACCTCGCCCGGTTCGACGCGGTAGCCGCGAATCTTCACCTGGTCGTCGATACGGCCGAGGAACGCAAGACGGCCGTCCGCGCACAACCGCACGCGGTCGCCGGTGCGATACAGCCGCGCGCCGGGTGTGAACGGATCGGGTACGAAGCGCTCGGCGGTCTGCGCCGGACGCCCCAGGTAGCCGCGCGCGACGCCCGGCCCGCCCAGGTACAGCTCGCCCGTCGCACCGGCCGGCACGCATGCGCCGAACGCGTCGAGCACCAGCGCGCGCGCATTCGGCAGCGGCAGGCCGAGCGGCACGCCGCTCGCCGGATCGCGCGCATCGGCGGCGATCGACGCCGTGTCGCAGGCGATCGCGCCGACGGTCGCTTCGGTCGGCCCGTAGTGGTTGATCACGCGGCAGGCCGGCGCAAGCGCGGCCACGCGCGCGACGAGCGCCCACGTGAGCGTTTCGCCGCCCGTCACGAGCGCGTGGCGCGGCAGCACGTCGGCCGGCACACGTGCGTCGAGCAGCGCCTGCAGGTGGCTCGGCACGATCTTCAGGACGCCGACGTCGCGGCGGCGCATCTCGTCCGCGAACAGGTCCGGATCGAACGCGCACGCGGCCGGCAGCAGGTGCAGCGTACGGCCCGCGCACAGCGCGCCGAACAGCGTCGTGTGGCCGAGGTCGGCCGCGACGGTCGACACCATCGCGAACGACGCGTCCGGAGCGAACGCGAGTTCGTCGAGCATCCCCTGCACGTAGTCGGCCAGCGCCCCGTGCGACACGACGACGCCCTTCGGCGTACCGGTCGAGCCCGACGTATAGATCAGGTATGCGCCCTGCTCCGGATGCGGTGCGATGCGCACGCCGGTTGCATGCGCGAGGGTTGCGTCCTGCGCGAGCGTGTCGACGTCAAGCGGCTGTGCGTCGATGCCGGCAGGCCATGCGGCCGGTTCCGCGACGAGCGCCCAGCGCGCGCCGCAGTCGGCGGCCGCCGCGGCCAGTCGCGCGGCGGGCTGCGCGGGATCGAGCAACACGGCGAGCGCACCGGCCTTCAGTGCGCCGAGCAGGCCGACGACGAAGCGCGCCGAGCGTTCGATGCAGACGATGACGGACGTCTCGGCCGCCACGCCGCGCTGGGTCAGCGCGCGAGCGACGTGGTTCGATGCGTCGTCGAGCTCGGCGAACGTCAGCGACGCCGACGCATCGGCGAGCGCGACGCGATGCGGATACGCGGCTGCCTGCCGCGCGAACGCGGCGACGATGTCAGCATGTTCGATGCGCAGCGCACGGCCGTCGCGCGGCTGGCGCGAAGCGGCCGATGCGTCGCACGGCAATACGGCCGTAGTTTGCTGCGGATCGCGCGCGGCCGCACCGACGAGCGCCGCGTAGCTGTCGAGCCACGCGCGCGCGGTGTCGGCATCGATGCAGTCGGTCGCATAGGCCGCGACCAGTTCGATGCCATTTGCATCGTCGGTGAAATCCACGGCGAAGTCGAAGCGTGCGGCCAGGTCGGGCCCCGGCGTTGCAACGGCCGTCGCGCCCGGCAGCACGCTGTCGTGCCGCGCGTCGAACTGCTGCGCGAATTTCACGCGCAGCCATTCGTCGCCGCGCTTGACCGGCGGCTTCACCGCGTCGACGACGCGCTCGAACGGCACGTCCTGATGCGCGACCGCGTCGAGCGCCGCCGTGCGCGCCGCATCGACGAGCGCGCGGAACGGCAGCGTCGGCGCCACTTTCACACGCAGCGCAACCGTATTCAGGAACAGCCCGAGCAGCGCGCGCGTTTCCGGGCGCTGGCGATGCGCGACCGGCACCGCGACGACGACGTCCGTTGCGCCGGTCACGCGCGACAGCCACGCATCGAGCGCGGCCAGCAGCACCGTGAAGACCGTTGCCTGCGCGTCGCGCGCGAGTCGCCGCACGTCGGTCGCGACCGCGTCGGGCAGCCGCACCGACACGCGCGCGCCTTGCAGCGTGCGTGTGGCGCCCGGCTGCCGGTCGACCGGCAGCGCGAGCGGGCCTGGCACGTCGCGCAACGCGCCGCGCCAGTAGTCGAGCTGGCGCTCGCCCTCGCCGCCGGCCAGCATGTCGCGTTGCCAGTCCGCATAGTCGGCGTACTGGATCGGCAGGTCGGGCAGCGACGGTTCCCGGCCTTCGGCATACGCGCGATAGGCGGCCGACAGTTCGTCGAACGCGCAGCGCGAGCTCCAGCCGTCGGTGATCGCGTGGTGGGCGGTCAGCAGCAGGCGGTGGCGGTCGTCGGCCAGTGCGACCAGCGTCGCACGCAGCAGCGGGCCGCGTGCGAGGTCGAACGGCTCGGCCGCATCGCGCTCGGCGAGGCGCGCGACTTGCGCGTCGCGGGCGGCTGGCGGCTGGTCGCGCAGGTCGATGTCGGCGATCGACACCGGCAGACGGGCATGAATCCGCTGCATCACGACGCCGTCGTCGTTGTCGACGAGCGTCGTGCGCCAGGCTTCGTGGCGGCCGATCACGTGATCGAGCGCGCGCTGCAGCGCGGCGCGATCGAGCGTGCCGTCGATCGTCCAGTGCGCGGCGATGTGATACGCGGCGCTTGCATCGCGCGTTTGCGCGAGTACCCAGAAACGTTGCTGGGCGAGCGACGCGGCACGGTCGACATGCGGTGCGGCGGACACGGCCGCATCGGCCGGTACACGGCGCGCGGAAATGATGGCCAGCGGCTCGCCGGTTTCGCGTTCCGCGCGATCGACCGCTTCGGCCAGTTCGAACAGCGCCGGATCGGCGAACAGCGCATCGAGCCGCAGGTTCACGCGCACTGCCGCACGGATTGCGGCCTGCAACTGCATCGCGGCGAGCGAATCGGCGCCCAGCGCGAAGAAACGATCGTCACGCGACGGCGTGACGTCGAGGCCGAGCAGCGTCTGCCAGAGGCCGGCGAGCTGTTGTTCGGTCGGCGTGCGCGGTGCGTCGCCGCTGCGTTGCGCGGTGTCGCGCGCGGCGGCGATCTGCTCGCGCAGCGCGGCACGGTCGATCTTGCCATTCAGCGTGTACGGCAGCGCATCGCACCGCACGAACCGGTGCGGCTGCCATGCGGCCGGCAGCTTCGCGGCCACATGTTCTTTCAGTGCTGCGTCATCGGCCGCGCCGCGCAGCGCGACGCAAGCGATCAGCCGCGTCGGCCCGTTGCCGGTTTCGGCCACCACGGCCGCATCGGCCACGGCCGGATGCGAGCGCAGGCACGCGGCGATTTCAGCGGGCTCCACGCGTACGCCGCGCACCTGGACCTGATCGTCGAGGCGGCCGAGGTAGTCGAATGCACCGTCGTCGCGCAGCCGCGCGAGATCGCCGGTGCGGTACACGCGCGCACCGGGTTCGCCGTCCGCATCGGGAATGAAACGTTCGGCCGTCAGCGCCGGGCGGCCGTGATAGCCGCGCGCGACGCAGACGCCGCCCAGCAGCAACTCGCCCACGCCCTCGGCCTCGCCACCGTCGACACGCGCGACGCGCGGCCCGATCACGCGGCCGATCGGCAACGACGCGTACGCATCGTCGGCGGCCAGCACCGGTGTCTCGCCCGGCTCGACCGGCCACAGCATCGGCGAGATCACGGCCTCGGTCGGCCCGTAGCCGTTGATCAGGCGTACCGACGGAAAGGTGCTGCGCACGAATTCGAATGCCTGCTGCGGCAGCGCTTCGCCGCCGAACGCGAGCACGCGCAGTGCCGGCGGCACGCCGTCGCGCGCGGCCACCGCCGCGAATTCGCGCAGGTACGCGGGCGGGAACGCGGCCACGTTGACCGATTCGCTCACCAGCAACTCATGCGCGGCATCCGGCGCGAACGGCTGCGGCGGCGCCACGACGATGCTGGCGCCGGTCGCGAGCGGCGCGAGCCAGCATTCGTGCGCGGCATCGAAATTGACCGACGCGAAATGCAGCAGCCGGTCGCCGGCCTCGATCGGCAGCGCGGCAGCGAGTGCATCGCAATGGGCGGCGAGCGGCCCGTGTTCGACGACGACCGCCTTCGGCGTGCCGGTCGACCCCGACGTATAGATCATGTAGGCGGCCGAACGCGGGTGGACGGGTACTGCTTCGTCCTCCGCAACGATCTCCTGCCCATCCGCCGCGTCGGCGGCCACGTCAAACGCGTGTTCGAACGGCTTGCCGAGCGCTGCGCGGCCGGCCGCATCGACGATCCCGTGCCGCAACTGTGCATCCTGGACGATCCAGTCGAGGCGCGCGGCCGGGTGACGCGGATCGAGCGGCACGAACACGCCGCCCGCCTTCAGCACGGCCAGCAGCGCGACGAACAGTTCGCCCGAGCGTTCGACGCACACGCCCACCCGCACTTCCGCGCCGACGCCGGCCGCGCGCAGTTGCCGGGCCAGCCGCGATGCCCGCGCGTCGAGCGCGCCGCGCGTCAGGCGCAAGTCATTCTGGAAAGGGACCGCGATGGCGGGTGCGTCGGGCGCGAGGCGCGCCAGTTCGCGGATTCGGTGATGCAGCGCAGTCGGGAAACTCGTCATGTGCGTGAAGTCCTTCGGTCCGGCCGCTTCGGCCAAGTCTCGGGGCCGCTTGGGGCGGCTTCACTGGTGTGACGAATGGCGCCGCCGATTTTTTACCGTTTTGCGCTCAAAGCGCGTGCGGACGCCTTTTTTGAACGTGCCGCTAAATATTTGCGCGGCCCGTTCGTCTATCAGGGAGGAAAGCCGGAACGGGGCCCCGCCTCGCCCGCCGCTTTCGCGTCAGTTTTGCCGTTTCCGCTTTTTCGCTTGCCTTCCCTTTACCGACGTTGCCGATGACAGCCGCCCACGAGCCTTCCTCCCCGCCGTCCCTCGACGCTTCCCCCGGCCGCCCCGCGGCGCGCCTGATCCTTGCGCTGTTGCGCGAAAGCCGCGTGTCGCTCACGCTGGCGCTCACCGCGTGCGTGCTGAACGGCGTCGCGAGCGTGCTGCTCGTCGCGACGCTGAACCGCGCGCTGTCGCAGCCGGGCGCGGCCGACGCGTCGCTCGCGTGGCGCTTCGCACTGTGCGCGGTGATCGCGCTCGTCACACGGATCGTGTCGGGCACGCTGTTCGCGCGCCTGTCGCAGGACACGATGGCGCGGCTGCGCGTGCATCTCGCGCGGCGCGTCGGCGCGGCCGAGCTGCGCGACATCGAGCGGATCGGCGCGGCGCCCGTGCAGTCGGTGCTGACCGACGACGCCACCAACGTGTCGATGCTGTTCTTCGCGCTGCCGAACCTGGTCATGCACGGCTCGATCGTGTTCGGCTGCCTCGGCTACCTCGCGTGGCTGTCGTGGCCGGTGTGCCTGCTGGCGCTCGCCGCGATCCTCGCCGGCTCGCTCGGCTATCACACCGGCGACCGCCGCGCGATCGCGGCGCTCGAGGCGGCCGGCCAGGCGCAGGATCGCCTGTTCGGCTATCTCGGCTCGCTGTTTTCCGGCGCGAAGGAGCTGAAGCTGCACGATGAACGCGCACGCCAGTTCGTCGACGGCCAGCTCGGCGCCGCGATCGGCGAAGTGCGCGACCACCGCCGCCGCGCATTCAGCGCGTATGCGGTCGGGGTCGGCTGGATCATCTTCCTGTTCTATGTGTTCCTCGGCATCGCGTCGTTCTGGCCGCAGCTCGGCGTGCATGCCGATCCGGCCGCGGCCGCCGGCTACGTCGTCGTGTTCCTGTTCATGCTCGTGCCGCTCGACGGGCTGCTGAACAACCTGCCGACCGTCAACGCGGCCCGCGTGTCGCTCACGCGGATCGAAGGCGTGATGGCCGAATTCGGCGCGCTGCGCACGGTGCCGCCGGCAGCCGACGCACCCGACGTGCCGCCGGCCGGCGCCGTCACGCTGCGCGGCGTCACGCATGCGTACTTCCACGAGCGTGACGAACGGATGTTCAGCATCGGGCCGATCAACCTGACGATCCGGCCGGGCGAGCTTGTGTTCATCGTCGGCGGCAACGGCAGCGGCAAGACGACGCTCGCGAAGGTGCTGACGGGGCTCTACGAACCGGAAGAAGGCACGATCGAGGTAGACGGCCGCACGATCGGCTGGCGCGAGCGCGCCGCGTACCGGCAGCGCTTCAGCGCGGTGTTCAACGATTTCCACCTGTTCGATGCGCTGCTCGGCATCGTCGATCCCGACGATCCGTCCCGCGCGCAGGCCGATGCACGCGCGAACGCGCTCGTCGCGAAGCTCGCGCTCGATCACAAGGTAAAGGTGGTGGACGGCGCGTTCTCGACCCGCGCACTGTCGACCGGGCAGCGCAAGCGGCTCGCGCTCGTCGTCGCGTACCTGGAGGACCGGCCGTTCTACCTGTTCGACGAATGGGCGGCCGACCAGGACCCGTCGTTCAAGGCCGTGTTCTACGAACAACTGCTGCCCGAGCTGCGTGCGCGCGGCAAGGCGGTGATCGTGATCACGCACGACGACCGCTACTTCGATCTCGCCGACCGCCTGTTGAAGCTCGACAACGGGCGCATCGTCAGCGACACGACGCCGGCGCGGTCTCGCGCGCAGGATGGTGTCGATGCGCTGAGCGCGTAACACGGCAAGTCGGCGAAAAATCGCCGACGCGCTGCAATGGCAGTGCGTCGGCGATTTTCGTTTCGGAAGGGAATGTTTAGGGTGCGCAGCGTGGCGCGTTCGTGGAAGGACCCGGTGATTCACCGCGAGTCGGGGCAACCGCAACGCCCTGCCCGTCGAAGTCGAAGCGGCAACCCTCCACCGATCGACCGCCGCACACTCAACGCGCGGCCGGCAGCTTCAGCATCGTATCGGTCATCACGTCGGCCAGCTTCAGCGCCGACATCGGCCCGCCGAACCCCCAGATGTTGCGTTCGATCAGCGCGATCCGGTGTTCCTTCATTGCGGGCACGAAGCGCCACACCGGCGAATCGAGTTTCGCGGACAGCGGCACGTCCATCCCCGATGCGGTCACGAACATCACGGCCAGGTCGCGCTGCCTGAGCAAGTCGGCGGACGTCACGTACAGCGTGCCTTCCCGCGTCGGCTTCTTCGGCCACGGATCGAGCCCGAGCGCCCGCGCGAGGCCCGCCGACGTGCTGTTGCCCGTATACGCCCAGTAGCGGTCGGGCAAGCCGAGATCCTGCAGCAGCGCGACGCGCTCGCCCTTGCGGCCCGCGGCCGCGAGCCGCGCCGCATTGCGCGCGATGCCCGCATCGAGCTGCGCATCGACCGCCTGCGCACGTGCGTCGCGCCCCGTCACCGCACCGATCGTCCGGAAGATCTGCCGCATCCAGTCGAGCTGCGTGACCGGCACGCCGCCGTCCGACACGTTCGGACTGAATTGAAACAGGATCGTCGGCGCGATCCGGTCGAGCGCATCGAAAATCGGCGCATGCCGGAAACCGACACCGATGATCAGGTCGGGCTTGACCGCCGCGATCGCTTCGAGGCCCGGCTCCTGGCGCGACCCGATATCGGTCACGTTCGCGAGCCGGTCGCTTTGATAGCCGAGCCAGCCCGGATAGAACGCGGTATCGGCCATCCCCACCGGCACGATGTCGAGCGCGATCACGCTTTCCGCGAACATGAAGTCGAGCGCGACCACGCGTTGCGGGCGCACCGGCATCGTCGCGCTCGCCTGCGACACGACGGGATTGCCGGCCAGCGACACCGCCCCCGGCGTACGTACGCCCTGAGCACGATGGGCATCGAGCGTCGCGGCAACCGCGCGGGACGAAGCGGAAAGCGCGCCGCAGCACGCGGCGCCGAGCGCCGCGAGTGCGCCGAGCGCGTGCCGGCGGCCGGTATCCGTCACCGGATCGCGTCCTGCTCGGCCAGCGCCGCGTCGTCCATCGTCAGTAGCAAGGGGCAGCTTCCACACAGTTGCGTTTCTCCGGGAATTTCATAGCGCAGGCAGCACACGCGGCGCGCGCGAAACGGCGTCGGCAGCAGCGCCGAGCGCGGCACGGCATCGCGCACGGGGGCGCGCAGCGGATTCGGCTCGCCGTGCACGCAGCTCGACCCGAACAGCCAGTCCGCATCGCGCACGGGATCGGCCGAGGATGGCAGCGAACGGTACGTATCGAGCAGATAGTCGAGCAGATTGCCCGCGTTGCTCCACAGCACGCGCGGCGTGACGCGGCCCATCGCCGCGAGCAGGTCGATCACCGCGCCGAGATGCGCGACGAGCCCCGCATAGCGGGTCGCCGGGTCGTCGCACGGTGCGCCGAGCGCATCGTGCGGGAAATACAGCGCGGCGGGCATCCCGTCGTCGAGCGCGACGAACGTCCGCTCGGGCGTCATGTCGAGCGGCCGGCCGAGCGTCAGCGCGGCGACGACGCCGGCCGGCGCCGCGCGGCCGAAATAGTATTTGCTCCATTGCGACATCAGCGCGCGCGCATGCTGCGCCGGATCGCCACCGTAATGGCCGACCATCGCGTCGAGCACGATGTCGCGGTGCGCGGGCAACTCGCTCACGGGTACAACGATACGGCCCGGTGCATCGTGAGCGTCGTCCGGTATGCCGAGCCAGACGACGTCGAGGTGTTCGGCGAACGGTTCGGGCGCGAATGTCGAAAAACGCGTGGCGCGCGCGCCGTCGAGCGCGGGCGTCATCGCCCTGCGCGCCGGGCGCGGCGCCCCTCGAGGATCAGCAGCCCGAGCAGGTACGGCGCGCCGATCAGCGCGGTCAGCACGCCGGCTGGCACTTCGCGCGGCGCGACGACCGTACGCGCCGCGAGATCCGCCACACCCAGGATCAGCGCGCCGCAAGCGGCCGCGAGCCACAGCCGCGTCCGGTGCCGGCGCGCGCCGAGCATCGTCGCGACGTGCGGCGCCATCAACCCGATGAAGCCGACCGGCCCGACCGCCGCGACGGCCGCGCACGCGGCGAGCGTCGCGATCGTCAGCGCGAGCGGCCGCAATGCAGCCACCGGCAGGCCGAGCGCGGCCGCCTGGTCGTCGCCGAGCGCGAGCATGTCGAGCGGTTTCGCGAGCCATGCGAACACGGGCACCGCGAGCACGCACCACGGCAGCAGCATCGACACCTCGCCCCAGCTCCGGCCATAGGTACCGCCGACGAGCCACACGACGAAGCGTGCGGGCTGCACGCTTTCCTGCGTGATCAGCCATTGCGCGAGCGTGGTCCACAGCGCGCCGATCACGATACCCGTCAGCGCCACCGCGAGCGGCGCATAGCGATGCCGGTGATTCAGCGCGAGCGTGATCGCGAGCGACAGGCCGCCGCCGATCAGCGCAGCCGCCGCGAGCGTCACATGACCCATCAGCGGCCACGTCGACAACGCGAACAGCGTGACGAGCCCCGCGCCCTGCGTGACGCCGAGCACTTCGGGGCCCGCGAGCGGATTGCGCACGACGCTTTGCATCGTGACGCCGCTCACCGCGAGCAGCGCGCCGGCAAGCAGCGCGCACAACAGGCGCGGCATGCGCAGGTCGATCAGCATCCGCGCGAGCGCATCGTGGCCGGACAGCGCATCGGACCAGCGCGCGATCGACAGCCACTCGGGGCCGGCCGACACGCCGACGAACACGATCAGCACGCCCGCCGCGACGAACAGCGCCGTGCGCAGCGGCCAGCCGAGCCGTTCGAGCCAGCCGACGAGCCGCGTCGAGCCGCCGCCGGCCGCGCGTTCGGCGTCCGCGTGCAGCACGCCCGACCACGCGGCGCCGGGCCGGATCATCGCCAGCAGCAGCGGCGTGCCGACCAGCGCGATCGCGACGCCGGTCGACAGCGGGGCGTCGAGACCCGACGCGAGCACCGCGCTGTCGGTGACGAGCACGAGCGCACCGCCGGCGAGCGCCGACAGCGGCACCAGCACGCCGAGCCGCGCCGCACGCGCGCCGCGTACCTGGCGCAACAGGTTCGGCGCGACGAGGCCGACATACGACAGCGGGCCCGCGATACTGACCGCCACGCTCGTGAACGCGACCGCGACGATCGTCGCGGCGAGCCGCGTCGCATCGACGCGCACGCCGGCCGCGGCCGCCGCATCGTCGCCGAGCGTGAGCGGATTGAGCGGCCTGATCACGAACGGCAACGCGACGAGCGGCACGACGAGCCAGCGCGCGGCGAGCGCCAGGCCCGTCGCGCCCGGCTGGTAGAGGCTGCCGTTGGTCCACAGCGCGGCGCCCGCGATGTTCTGCTCGAAGAAGGCGAGCACGAGCGTCGACAGCGCCGCGAACAGCAGCATGCACACGCTGCCCGCGAGCACGAGGCGCAACGGTGTCGCGCGCCAGCCGCCGGCCGCGACGATCGCGCAGGCGGCCGCGGCCAGCCCGCAGACGAACAGCAGCGGCACCGACGCCACGCCGGCCAGCGCCGGCACGAGCATTGCCGCGAGCAGGCCGAGCTGGGCACCGCCCGTCACGCCGAGCAGGTCGGGCGACGCGAGCGGATTGCGCGTGAGCGACTGGAACAGCGCGCCCGCGATGCCGAGGCAGCCGCCCGCGACGAGCGCGGCCGCGACACGCGGCAGGTTGAGGTCGAACAGGAACACGTGCGCGAGCGCAGCGGCATCGCTGCCGGGCACGGCATCCCACCACACGCGCAGATCGGGGGCGACGCGCAGAACCGTGAGCGCGGCAATCAGCGCGACGAGGCCGAACGCGATTGCACTGGCCCGGCCCGACGCCGTGCCCTTCCCCGCCGCCGCGAGGCGCTTGCGCATCGCGAACGTCGTCATACGGCGAGATCCCGGTCGAAGATGCCGGCTGCCTGCGGCACGCCGTCGGTCGTCCGCCCGTAGGCCGGCACGCACATCGGCGCGCCCGTCTGCGGATGCGAAAGCTTCAGCATCTCGACGCCGAACGCCGCGCGCAGCCGCGCCGGATCGAGCATCGCGTCGGGCGTGCCCTGCGCGACGAGACGGCCCGCGCGCATCAGCACGATCTCGTCGCTGTACGCGGCCGCCTGGTTCAGGTCGTGCAGCACCCACACGATCGTCAGCCCGCGCGTGCGGTTCAGCGTGCGCAGTGCATCGAGGATGTCGAGCTGGTGATGGATGTCGAGATAGGTCGTCGGTTCGTCGAGCAGCACGATCGGCGCCTGCTGCGCGAGCGCCATCGCGATCCATGCGCGCTGTCGCTCGCCGCCCGACAGCGCACCGACGTCACGGTCCGCATCGCCCGCGAGGCCGCTCGTCTCGAGCGCCTCGTCGATCGCCGCATGGTCGGCCCTCGACAGGCCGCGCAGGAAGCCGCCGTACGCATAACGTCCGTACGCGACGAGCTCGCGCACCGTGAGGCCCGACGGAATCTGGTTGAACTGCGCGAGCATCGTGAGCTCGCGCGCGAGCGCGCGACGGCGAAACGACGCGAGCGGCTGGCCGTTCACTTCGACATGGCCGGCACGCGCGGGCTGCAGGCCCGCGAGCGTGCGCAGCAGCGTGCTCTTGCCGCAGCCGTTCGGTCCGCACAGCGCGGTTACGCGGCCGGCCGCGATCGACAGGTCCAGCCCGTCGATCACGACATGGTCGCGATATCCTACCGACAGCCCGCGCGCGGCAAGCGCGGCGGTACTACGCGTCATCAATCCTCCGTTCGGTCGCGCGGGACCGTATAACTCTGCGCCATCGCGACGACGACCTTGCGCGGCCCCTCGAACGGGTCGCGCGCATGCGCGGTCAGCATGTTGTCGAGCATCAGCACGTCGCCCGTGCGCCACGGGAACACGATGCTCTGCTGGTCGAGCACGCCGCGAATCTCCGCGAGCGCATCGGCTTCGAGCGGTTCCCCGTCGCCGTAATACACGTTGCGCGGCACGTTCTCGAGCCCGACCGCGTCGACGAGCGCTTCCTGCATGTCGTCGTCGAGCGCCGACAGGTGAAACAGGTTCGCCTGGTTGAACCACACGCGGTCGCCGGTGCGCGGATGGCGTGCGACGGCCTGGCAGCGTTCGCGGGTACGCAGCAGCAGCTCGCCGTCGTCGTCGGTGCGCCAGGCGCACTCGATCCCGCGCGCCGCGCACATCCGCTCGACTTCGGCCGGCTCGTCGGTGCCGAACGACTGCTGCCACGGCAGGTCGAGCCCCTGCCCGAAATTGCGCACGTACAGCAGCTCGCGCTTCTCGAAGCGCGCGATCAGCGCCGGATCGAGCGCGCGGTAGACGGCGCGGCTGTCCGCGATCGGCGTCGCACCGCCCTTCGGCGCGGCAAGCGCGCAGTGAAACCAGATCCGCAGCGGCCATTCGCGCGTATACGACTGCTCGTTGTGCAGCGGAATCGCGCGGTGCGGCGGGTATTCGGTCGACGTATAGACCGCGCCTTCCACCTGGCTGCGCGGCGTCGACGCATATTCATAGCCGATCAGCGGATCGCCGAACGATGCCGCGAATTGCTGGAACGCGTCGATCGACGGCACGTGAAAACCCGTGAACAACACGCCGCCCGCCCGTTCGAGCGTGTCGGCCGCGATCTCGCGCGCGAGGGGCGCGACGTCGTCGATCGACATCCCGTCGCCGCCGCGCGGCGACACGACGGTGGGCAGCCCCGGCTCGATATGCAGGTCGTCGAGCGTCGGCAACGAAAGCAGGGTCATGCAACGTCCTCTTCAGGTGGCGCGCCGGAAACGCGGCGCAGCGGGTCACGACGCGCGCGATGCGCGCTCGCCGTCCATCGCGCGGCGCAGGCTCGCGGGGCGCATGTCGGTCCAGACGGTCTCGATGTGCGCGAGGCAGTCGGCTTTCGGGCCGCTCACGCCGACTTCGCGCCAGCCCGCCGGCACGGGCCGAAACGTCGGCCAGATCGAATACTGTTCTTCGTCGTTGATGACGACCGTGTAGACGAGATCGTCGGTGTCGGCGGAAGGCGTCGGGGCTTGCGTCATGATCGGAAATCGCTGGGCGGTTGAAGGTGGCGAAGCGGCGGTTTCGGCCGCTCCTGTCTGATAGACGGTTGGCCGGCGCGTTTTTTTACCGGCGCCGTGCGCGGCCGCCCAGGAACACCGGGCACTCGACGCCGCGATGGCACGCGTCGAGGCATTCCGCGCAGTGACGCTCCGCGTCGCGCACCATGAAATGCACGAGCGTCTGCGACACGTTCAGCGCGCGCGCCGCGGTCTGCAGCGTCTCCTCGCGCAGCCGCACCATCTCGAAGGCTGCACGGCTGCGCGCCGGCAGATCGTCGAGCGCCGCCCACACGCGCCGCAGCGTGTCGCGGGTCAGCAGCGCGGCTTCCGGTGTCGGCTCGGGCGACGGCACGTCGAAGCCGTCGTCCTCTTCCGTGTGATAGACGTTCTCGAGGCTTTGCCGGCGGCACGCGTCGATCGACGCATTGCGCACCATCCGCGTCACGTACGCGACCGGCTGGCGCACCGCATCCTGGTTCGGGAATTCGACGAGCTTCACGAACACGTCGTGCACGACGTCCTCGGCGCGGCTCGCGCAGCCGACGAAGCCGCGCGCGACATTGACGAGCATCGCGCGATGCGAGATCAGCACGTCGAGCAACGCGCCCTGCGCACGAGGCTCCGCGGTGCGGCGCGCACGCGGCGGCCGGTCGGGATAACTGCCGAGGAACGGGTTTGCCGCTGCCGCCGCCGGTCGGTCGAGCACTTCCGCCATCGCCATCGATCTGCTCCGTCAAATTCCGAGATAGCGAAATTTAACGTAAACGCAAATCATTCTCAATACGATTACGAAATGACCCTTCCGGGCATCAGGATTTGTCTGAACAATCGGCGGAATCGTTGTCGGGGCAGATAGGACGCATGCCGTCGGTCGTGGCAGGCGGCGATCGATGCGTCTGTCCGGCGGATACGGCTGCCGATGCGTTCACGGGGTGCTGACGAAACGCCTGGAGCGTCGTGTCATGCGCGGTAGCAACTTCTTACCACGTGAAATTTTGAGGGCCCGTACGATTGACGTGCCGTTTCCGCAAGGGAGAACAACATGAAATCCATCGTGTTATCCGCCGTCATGATTGGTGCGCTGTCGAGCGTGATGCTCACCGGCTGCGTCGCCTATCCTGCCTCGGCCGAAGTCACGATCGGCTGGCATGGCGATCGTTACTGGGACGGAAATCGCTACTGGGAGCGCCGCGACTGGGAGGCTCAGCATCGCGGCGGGCATGACGACCGCCGCGACGATCGCCGGGACGACCATCGCGACGATCAGCGGCCGCAGTGGTGATGCGCTGCCGCTCCCGTGACCCACTATTCAACGACAGGACCTCAAACATGAAGACACTACTCAAAACCCTGACCGTCGCGGCGCTCGCCGCCGCCGTACTCGTGCCGGCCATCGCCGAAGCGCATCCGCACCGCGTGTGTCACTTCGAGCATCACCATCACAAGGTTTGCCGCTGGGTGCGCTGAACATCGCGCAGCAAATGCGAAAAACGCCGGCTTGCCGGCGTTTTTTCGTTCTACCGATGCTGCTCTCCACCGGGGAGCGCGCGACCGTCCGGCGCCCGGCCTACCGCGTCAATAGATGAACAAGCGTATCGTCGCCGTTCCGTTGAACGGCCCGATCTTCGGTGGGCCGAACGCCTTCAGCACGGCATCGAGCGTCACGCTCTGGTAGTTCACGCTTGCCGGCATCTGGGCGAGCACGAATTGTTCGTTGAACGCGATCGCCTTGCCGTTCCGGTCTTCGATACCAATGCCGAAATTGCTGTTGGGATCCGGTACGAGCAGCCCGTTACGCACGGTCTGCGACGTCTCGAAGTAGCCGTCCACGCGCACCGGCACGTTGCATTGCTTGGTCAGCGCGAGACTGAACGACTTGCGCGGCACCGCGGGCGAAAAGCCGTTGCCGGTCGCCTGCACCTGGCCGAACTTCACGATGCCGGGTTCGGGCGTGACCTTCACGTCGACCATGCAGGGTGTCGGCTTGAGATTCTGCAGACCGCTCAGCTTGTAGCGGAAGCTTCCCTTGCTGTTCAGCCCGCGCTCGCCGTCGAACTGAAACACCGCGTAGATATCCGAAGGCGGCCTCGTCCACGCTCCCCGCTTGCGAATGACCACCTGATACGTAATGCTGATGGGCCATTTCGGACACATCCCGGCATTGACCTGCCGGTCGCTCATCTCGCAGATTTTCACGGAGCGGTGCGTGTCGATGCCATTCCCCGGCTGGCTGCTGCGTCCGTAATAGTCCGTGCCCTCGAAGCGAATGCCGACTTCGAGCCCCCACGCGGCCGGATTCTGTTTCTCCGGGTTCGCGTAGAAGTAGATCTGCTCGGGGAAATCCTGCAGCCCGCCGATATCCTTGTAGCAATAGCCCGTCGTCGTGCGCGGCGGCGACACCCAGATCACGTAGCCATCCGGCGCGTCGGTCGGATACGACGCGACATTGCCAATCGTCTCGGTCAGCGACAGGCCGCCGTTGTCCGCAATACACTTCAGCGCCCACGCCGGCTGCGCAAGCATGACGAACAGCGCGATCACACACCACCGAAGCCACTTGGGCATCCGCGTCGTCACCCCGCTTCGCGCGCCGCCGCTCATTTCTTCACGCTCTTGCAAGCACCTGCCTCACACGCATACTCCACCGCCACCTGGCCGCCGTAGTCGTCCACGTGCGTGACGAACAGCGTCGACGGCGTCGCGGCCTTGAACGGCACGTCCGTCCTGCTCATCGGGCTCACCATCACCGGCTCCAGCGGCACGTGCGTCTTCTGCGCCCCCGCAGCCAGGTTGACGATCGTGATGTGATACGGCGTCGGATTGTCGAACACGAGCGTGTGCGCGGCCGAGTCGACCCGCAACGTCATCGGCAGCGTCCAGTCCTCGTCGCGCGCCGGCTGCACGGCCTTCGGGCGATAGAACAGCTTCATCTGCGTATGCAGCGCGATCTGCAGCGTGTTCGGCGTATCCGTCTTCGGCGGCACTTCGCGGATGTTCAGGTAGAACACCGTTTCGCGATCGGCCGGCAGCTCGGTGCCCGGCAGCTTCGCGATCCGCAGCACGTTGCGCTCGTTCGCCTCGACGCGCTGCAGCGGCGGCACGACCATCAGCGGCGACGTGATCTTGTTGCCCTTCGCGTCCTCGAGCCACGACTGCACGAGATACGGGTACGTCGTGCTCTTGTTGGTGATCGTGACGATCGCGGCCTGTTCGCCTTCGTTGAAGATCACGCGCGTGCGGTCGGGCACGATCGCCGCTTGCGCGGCGCCGGCGAACAGCGCAACGGCGGTCGCGAGCACGCACCATGCGCGCCGCGGAAAGGAAAGGGAGAAGCTGTTTTTCATCGCTGGATCCATGAATTCATCGTTCGACCCGCGCAGCCGCTGCATGCGACTCGCCGGGCGTCTGGCACGTCACCGGAATCGGCGTGCCTTCGAGTTGGAGCTGGTTCGGCAGCGTGTCGATCGTGCAGAGCGTGCGTTCGCCCGCCCGCACCGCCAGCGTGGATTTCGGCTGGACCTGGGTCAGGAACGCCGCACCGCCCTCGCCGACGATGCCGAGTTCCTTGCCGTTCGCCACGTCCTGCACCGATGCACCGAACGGCAGCGGCTTGCCGGCCGGGTCGGTCAGCGTCAGGTACAGGTTGCTGCCGCGCGCGGCGGAAAACTTCACGAAGCCGATCGCGCCGTCGGTCAGCACCATGCGCTGGATCGGGTTCGTCACCTGCACTTCGAGCGGCAGCTTCTCGACGTTGACGGTCGCGTCGTACACGTTGTACGGCGAGATGCCGTCGAGCACCGCATAGCCGCGCGAATCGGTACGCGAGAGCGTGCCGGACAGCGGCACATCGGGCACGCCGTCGGTCGACACCAGCAGGCGCGTATCGCCGGCATTGCCGTTCGCGTGCGCCGACACGCCGTATTGCGTCGCGACGAACGAGCCGTCGACTTCGAGCGATGCCGCCGCATACGCATTGGCGAGCGTCGACGCCTGCGCGGTCAGCTGATACGCCGACGAGCGCTGGCGGTAGCTCGCGTTCGCCGACGCACGCCCGTCGGTCGCGCCCGCGTTGACCTGGTAGGTACGGCCATCCGGATCGTCGTAGATGTAGCCCGCGTTCACGCTCGTGCTGCCGCTGCCCGTCGTCAGGTTCGACGTGACGGTGTGACGGCCGCCGATCGGCAACGTCGCGGTGACCGAGACCTGGTTGCCGCTTGCACCGGCGCTCTGCGTACGGAATGCCGACACGCTCACGTTCAGGTTGCGCAGCGTGCCGATCGAGAACGCCCGAGTGAGCGTGAGGCCGACGCGCTGCTCGTTCGCACGTTCCCAGTAGGTCGTCTGGTCGTACGAAAAATAGGTCGATGTATCGCCGAAACGCTTCGACAGCGTCGCCGAGTAGCGCTGCTTGCTGTTGGCGAGGCCGTACGTGGTCGGGTCGCCCGAGAACTGTGCGAAGTTCGTGTATTCGCGCTCGGAGAAGCGATAGCCGAAGAAGCGCACGTCGGCATCGAGCCCGTCGAAGTGCTTCGAATAGTTGATGCGGTACGAGTTGCCGTTGCGTGTCGCGCCGTTCCACCACAGCTTCGCCCGCGCATGCGTGACGTCGGCCGACAACGCGCCGAACGCGCCGAAATCGCGGCCCACGCCGAGCGCGATCGACGTATAACCCGACGCGGCGATGAAGCCGCCGTACGCCGTGACGTCGAACGGCAAGCCGTACGCGATTTCGCCGAAGCCGAAGAACGGCGTGATGCCTGCGCCGCCGAACTGACGCGGCTTGCCGACGGCAGCCTTGTAGCGCAACTGCCCGGCGCGTGCGAGGAACGGCACGGCGGCCGTCGTCACCTGGAAGCGCTGCACGCTGCCGTCCTCTTCCTCGACCGCGACGTCGAGCGTGCCCTGCACGCTCGTATTGATGTTCTGCAGCGCGAACGCGCCCGGCGACACGCGCGTCACGTACAACACGCGGCCTGCCTGTGAAACGGTCACGGTCGCGTTGGTGCGCGCGACGCCCGAGATCAGCGGCGCATAGCCGCGCAGCGAAGGCGGCAGCATGCGGTCGTCGCTGCGGATCGACGCGCCCGTCAGCGCGAACGTGTCGAAAATATCCGACGTCAGGTAGTCGTCGCCGAACGTCACCGTCGACTGGATCGACGGCAGCGCACGAAATGCATAAAGCCGGCTGAAGCGGAACGTGCGGTCCGCGTAGGCCGTATTGCCCACGTTCGATTGCGCCTGGTAGTCGCCGCGAAGGCGCCATGCATCCCAGTTCGCGCCAACCGTCCCGTAGGCCTGGATCGAATTCGTCTGGCTGCCGCCCGTACCCAAATTGCGGTTCGTGTTCGCGATCACGCGATAGTCGAGCATCGCGCCCGGAATCCCTTCGGACCAGCGCGACGGCGGCAGGTAGGTCGAGTCGGTGAACTCGAGCGCGGCCTGCGGAATCGTGATCTTGAGCCGCCCGTCGCTTTTCAGGTATCGCACGGTCGCCCCCTCGATCGCGCCGAGATCGACGCAACGTCCGCCCTGGAAGCGCGGCAGGTCCTTCAGCAGCGACGGCTTCAGCCCGAACTGCGCGACGAGTTCCGGCGGCAGGCACGGTTTTCCCGCCCCCGACGTGTCGATGGCGATGAACTCGATCGCCTGCAGCCCGTAGAACAGGTCGTTGACCTGCACGTCGAGCATGTACTCGCCGGGCAGCGTGAAGTCCGCCTGCGAGAACTGCGACAGGTCGACGTTGTTCGAGCCGTCGATGTTCAGGAACGACGAATTGAATTCCGTCGCATGGCTCTGGCTGCCGACAACCAGCACGGAGACGCAAAGGAAGGAATGTCTGATTCGCACGCGGCGCTACCGGAAGTCCAGGGAGGGAGAAAAGAGGAAAAACGAACGAGGAAGGGTGCGCGCACCCTTCCCCGGTACGGCGGCTTACTGGTAGCGGACGGTGAAGTTCGCGACGCCTTCGGCGGTACCCGGCGTCACGCCGGCTGCGGTTGCTTCGTACATCGCAGCGAAGCGCGCGACGTTCGTGCCGTTCTGCAGCACGGTCGGTGCCTTCTGCTCGGCGCCGTTGTCGAGGTATTCACCCGACGCTGCCTGCAGGCGGATGCCGACGTTGGTCGCCGAACCGATGGTCGCGAGCAGCTTCGGCTGGCCTGCGCTCGACGTGCCCGTGAACGTGAAGTACGCGTTCTGCGCGACGCTCGTGTCGCAGTCGGTCAGCTTGATGTCGAAGTTGGTCGGCGTGGACTTGTCGCCAGCCTGCTTGAACACGTTGGTCGGCACCTTGCCGAGGTTCACGGTCTGGTTGACCGAGCCCGAATCGATGCCGCATGCGCCCGCGACGATCTCGCCCGTGAAGTTGATCGTGCCGGTGCCCGCTGCGAAGGCCGAGGTCGACAGGGCCGCGAGTGCGACAGCGGTCAGGATGGATTTTTTCATGACGTTTCCCGTAAGGACTGCAAATGGAGTAGTTGACGTGGCGGACACAAACGGCAGCGCATGGTGGCTTCCGTCCGACACGAGGCGGCATTATCGAGATAATCATGAAAGTTTTCTGTAAATCATTGTCAAATGCTTCTGACAATGTTCGATTTACCGCTCCAGATCCTCACTATTTCTCGTCGATTTCGAATCCGGCCATTTTTATCCGCAGTCCTTTTTTATTCTCCGGAAGCACTTGAAGATTAAAGAGATTTTCGTCCGGTAGACGACACCACCCCGCTCCTCCTTGCTGGCATTGGCTCCCCGAAGATTCCCATCGAAAAGGACAAAACATTGTCCAGTACCGCCATCGTTGCCGATCGACAACGCCAATATCAAATCATTTTCAACAAACAGGAAATTAACGATCGATTCAATCAATATGATTCTTTCGCGCAAACGATTGCGTAACGAATACAAACGTTTTACCGCGACACTTTGCCGCCCTCATTATTTCCAATACATTGATTAATTCGATCGTCAATTCCCGATCGTAAATCGTACGCCCGAGCGATCGCCGGAACCGGCAGCCGGTCCGCATCGCAGCGGGGAAGGAAGGAGAAATGACCCGCGCACGTTTGCGTGGAATGGCGACACGAGCGGTCGCAAGACGAAGGCTGTACCGGACACACGCGTGCGTGTTGCTACACGACGAAAAGCGTCCTGGCCGGCCTGTCAGTGGGGAGAGATATCGCTGGAGCAGCGGGACGGATCGAAGCAAGCGGCGGCGGCACGTCGATGCGTACCGCCGCCGTCATCATGCCGCCCGACGTGTCGTCGCGTCGGGCGACGGGCATTACGCGGAAGCCGCGGCTTCCGCCGACGCCGGCGACCAGCCGCCGCCGAGCGCACGGTACAGCGTGATCGCATTCGCGAGCCTGAGCTGCTTGAGTCGGATCAGCTCCTGCCCCGACTCGTACGTGCTGCGCTGCGCGTCGAGCAGTTCGAGATACGTTGCCACGCCACCCGCGTACCGGCGCTCCGCGAGCTTCAGCCGAGCGCCGTCGGCCGCATACACGTCCTGCTGCGCGGCGAGCTGGCGATCGATCCAGTCGCGCGCGGCGAATGCGTCGGCCACTTCACGGAACGCGGTCTGCACCGTCTTCTCGTAATCGGCCACCGCGATGTGCTTGCGCGCGTTCGCGACGTCGAGGTTCGCGCGATTGCGTCCGCCCGCGAAGATCGGCAGCGTGATGCGCGGCGCGAACGTCCACACGCTCGTGCCGCCGCTGAAGAGGCTCGAGAATGCATCGCTGACCGAGCCGTAGTCGCTCGTCAGCGTGATGCGCGGAAAGAACGCCGCGCGCGCGGCGCCGATCTGTGCGTTGGCGGCCTCGAGCCGCGCTTCCGCCTGCCGGATGTCCGGCCGCCGTTCCAGCAGCGCACTCGGTGCACCGGGCGCCACGGGCGCGATCGACAGTGCGTCGAGCGCAGTCGTGTCATCCGGCACGTTGCGCGCGAAGTCGCCCGCGAGCAACTGCAACGCGCGCACGGACTGCGCATGCTCGCGCTGCAGTGCAGCCTGAGACGCGCGCGCGGATGCCACCAGCATCTCGGCCGAACGCAGCTCGATCGCGTCGCTCGTGCCGGCCGCATAGCGGCGCTGCGTGAGCGCGGCCATGCGTTCGCGGGTATCCAGCGTGCGCTGCGCCAGCGCGAGCTGCTCGTGCAGCGCGCGCTCCGATACATAGGCGCCCGCCACGTCGGCGATCACGCCGATGCGTACCGTGCGTTGCGCGTTCGCCGTCGCGAAATAGTCGGCGAGCGCCGCGTCGGACAGGCTGCGCACGCGGCCGAACAGGTCGAGCTCGTACGCGCTGATGCCGACGCCCGCGCGATACAGCCCGCTGATCGCGCTTTCGCGCACGACCGGGTCGTACTGGCGCGTACGGTCATAGCCCAGATTCGCATCGACCGACGGCATCCGATCCGCGCGCTGCACGCCGTACAGCGCGCGTGCTTCCTCGAGGCGGCCGGCCGCAACGCGCAGGTCGCGGTTGTTCGCGAGCGCCGCGTCGATCCACGCCTGCAGCGCGGCATCGGTGAAGTAGGTGCGCCAGTCGTCAAGCAGCGCGGCGTCGGCGGGCGACATCTCGGCCGCCGGCGCGGCACTGCCGTCGACCGGCGTATAGGTCGCCGGCACCGGCGCCGCCGGCCGCTCGTAACGCGGCGCGAGCGTGCAGCCGGCCAGCGCGAGCGCGGCGGCCAGCGCCACCTGGGCCCGCAGCGCGGCGCGTGCATTCAGCGCAAACATCATTGAGAACCCTCCATCGTCGCCGGCTGCGCCCCGCCGCGCCGGCGCGGGCCGACGTCGAACAGGCGGCCGACGATCACGAAAAACAGCGGGACGAGAAACACCGCGAGCACGGTCGCCGTGATCACGCCGCCCAGCACGCCGGTGCCGATCGCCATCTGTGCGCCGGACGCCGCGCCCGACGCGAACGCGAGCGGCAGCACGCCGACGCCGAATGCGAGCGACGTCATCACGATCGGCCGCAACCGCAGGCGCGCGGCTTCGAGCGCCGCATCGACGAGCGACATGCGCTGCGCGACCAGGTCCTTCGCGACTTCGACGATCAGGATGGCGTTCTTCGCGGACAGCCCGATCGTCGCGATCAGCCCCACCTTGAAGTAGATGTCGTTCGGCATCATCCGCAGCGTGACGCCGAGCACGGCGCCGATCACGCCGAGCGGCACGACCAGCATCACCGCGAACGGAATCGACCAGCTCTCGTAGAGCGCCGCGAGCGCGAGGAACACGACGAGCACCGACAGCGCGAACAGCATCGGCGCCTGCGCCCCCGACAGCCGCTCCTCGAACGACTGCCCCGACCACGAGAAACCGGTGCCGGCCGGCAGCTTCCCGGCGAGCCGCTCGATCGCGGTCATCGCCTCGCCGCTGCTGTGGCCTGCCGCGGCCGAGCCGTTGATCGTGAACGACGGAAAGCCGTTGTAGCGCGTGAGCTGCGGCGGCCCGAGCGTCCAGTGCAGCGTCGTGAACGCCGCGAGCGGCACCATCTCGCCGCGCGTGTTGCGCACGCGCAGCTTCTTCACGTCGTCCGGATCGAGCCGGTGCAGCCCGTCGGCCTGCACGACCACGCGCCGCACCTGCGTGCCGTGCATGAAGTCGCCGATATAGTCGGAGCCGAACATCACCGCGAGCGTCGTGTTGATCTCGTCCATCGACACGCCGAGCGCGGACGCCTTCGCGCGATCGATGTCGAGCTTCAATTGCGGCGCGTCCTGCGTGCCGGCGAACATCAGGTCGGTCAACGCCGGATCCTTGCGGCCCGTCGCGAGCAACTGCTCGCGCGCGGCGCTGAACGTCGCGTAGTCGAGCCCGCCGCGGTTCTGCAGCCGGAAGTCGAAGCCGCTCGACGAGCCGAGATCGGGCAACGCCGGCGAGTTCATCGCGAACACCGTCGTGTTCGGCGTGCTCGCGAAGCGCTCGTTGATGCGCGCGACGATCGCCTGCACGTGCGCGTCTTCGCTCTTGCGTTCCTTCCAGTTCTTCAGCGTGACGAAGATCATCCCGCCGTTCGGCCCCTCGCCGTACAGGTTGAAGCCGCCGAGCGCATACGTGAACGCGGTCGGCTCGTCGCGGCGGATGGTCGACTCGACTTCCCGCACGCTCTGCATCGTTTCCGCGAGCGGCGTGCCTTGCGGCCGGATCACCATCACCATGAAGTTGCCCTGGTCCTCGTCCGGCAGGAAGGCGGTCGGCAGCTGCGTGAGCATCAGCGCCGCAGCGCCGGTCAGCGCGCCGTACACGACGAGCCAGCGCACCGGCTTCTTCAGCATCTTGCCGACGCGCGTCGCATAGCGCTGCGTCGAGCGGGCGACCAGGCGGTTGAACCAGCCGAAGAAGCCGCGCTTCTCGTGATGGTCGCCCGACACGGGCTTGAGCAGCGTCGCACACAGCGCGGGCGTCAGCGACAGCGCAAGGAAGGCCGAGAAGCCGATCGACACCGCGAGCGACAGCGCGAACTGCCGATAGATGTTGCCCACCGCGCCGCCGAAGAACGCCATCGGCAGGAACACCGACGTCAGCACCACGGTGATCCCGATGATCGCGCCGCTGATCTGCTTCATCGCCTTGACGGTCGCGTCGTAAGGCCCGAGCCCCTCCTCGACCATCAGCCGCTCGACGTTCTCGACCACGACGATCGCATCGTCGACGAGGACGCCGATCGCGAGCACCATCCCGAACATCGTCAGCACGTTGATCGAGAAACCGGCCGCATACATCACGCCGAACGTGCCCGCGAGCGCGACCGGCACGACGAGCGTCGGGATCAGCGTCGCACGCAAGTTCTGCATGAACAGGAACATCACAAGGAACACGAGCACGCCGGCTTCGATCAGCGTCGTGACGACCTTGTTCATCGATACGCGCACGAACGACGACGTCTCGTACGGGATCTGGTACTTCACGCCCGGCGGGAAATACGCGGACAGCTCGTCCATCGTCGCGCGCACGCGCTTCTCGGTGGAGACCGCGTTCGAGCCCGGCGCGAGCTTGATGCCCATGCCGGTCGCGACCTTGCCGTTCACGTACGACGGATAGTTGTAGTCGTTGCCGCCGAACTCGATGCGTGCGACGTCGCGCAGGTAAAGCGTGGAGCCGTCGGCCTGCGTGCGCAGCGCGATCGCGCCGAAATCGGCGGGCGTCTTCAGCGGCGCGTCGGCGAACACGGTCGCCGCGATCGGCGCGCTGGCCGGCACCGCGCTACGCCCGATGTCGCCGATCGTCACGCGTGCGTTGTGCGCACGCACGGCCGACGCGATATCCGACGCGGTGAGGCCGTGCCCGGCCATCTTCACCGGGTCGGGCCAGATCCGCATCGCGTACTCGGCACCCCAGAACTGCACCTTGCCGACGCCCTCGACGCGACGCAGCGCCTGCACGACGTTCGCCGACGCATATTCGCCGAGCTGCACGTCGGTCATCCGCCCGTCGTCGGACGTCAGCGATACCACGAGCTGGATGTTGTCGGCGGCCTTCTCGACCTGGATGCCGTCGCGCCGCACGGGTTCCGGCAGCCGCGCCTCGACCGTCTTCAGCCGGTTCTGCACTTCGACGGCCGCGAGATCGGCATTCACGCCCTGCTTGAACGTCAGGTACAGCGACGCCGCCCCGGCGCTGCTGGTGGCCGACGTGTACATCAGCCCCGGCGCGCCGTTCATTTCGCGCTCGATCAGCGCGGTCACCGATTCCTCGACGACCTGCGCGGACGCGCCCGGGTACGTCGCATAGATGCTGACGACGGGCGGCGCGATGTCCGGGTACTGCGCAACGGGCAGCGCGCGGATCGCGAATGCGCCGCCCAGCATGATGAAAATTGCGATCACCCACGCGAAGACGGGGCGATCGATGAAGAAACGTGCCATGGTGGTGTGGTGTTGACCAGTCAGGTTTGACGGGCGGCCGCCTGCGAAGCAGCCGCTGCCGGCGCTGCCTTCGACGGCGGCGCCTTTTCGACGGGCTTGACGGCCGTGTCGGGCGCGAACTGCGCGGCGTTGTCGACGATCACGCGCTCGCCGCCCGCGAGACCGCGCGTGATGCGCCAGTCATGGCCGCTCATCTGGTCGGCCGTGACCTCGACGTCCTTGACCTTGCCGTTCGTGCCGACGACCCGCACCGACGTACGATCGGTCGTGCGCAGCAGTGCATCGCGCGGCACGAGGATCGCCCGCTGGTCGACCGCCGTGTCGAGCGCGATCCGCACATACGCGCCCGGCAGCAGCTCGCGCTCCGGATTCGGGAACAGCGCGCGCATCGCGACGGTGTCGGTGGTCGGATCGACCGCGAGATCGCTGAACAGCAGCTTGCCTTTCAGCGGATACGCTGTGCCGTCGGCGCGCAGCAGCGTCACCGCGATGTCGTGCTGCGCGATGCCCGTCGCGCGCCCGCTCTTCACCGCGCGACGCAATGCGTCGACGTCGGCGGCCGGCTGCGAGAAGTTCACGTAGATCGGATCGAGCTGCTCGACGGTCGTGAGCGGCGTCGCCTGGTCCTGGCCGACGAGCGCGCCTTCGGTTACGAGCGCGCGCCGCGCGCGGCCCGCGATCGGCGCGGTGACGGTCGCGTAGTCGAGCTGCAACTGCGCGCGTGCGAGCTCGGCCTTCGCGGACGCGACCTCGGCCTTCGCCTGCGTGTCGGCCGCGACGGCCTCGGTGTGGTCGCGCTCGCTCACCGCGCGGTCGCGCACGAGATCGTCGTAACGGCGGCGCTTGTCGGTCGCCGCGAGCGCGGCGGCCTGCGCCTTCGCGAGCGCGCCCTGCGCGGCGTCGCGCGCGGCCTTCAGCGGTGCGGGATCGATGCGGAACAGCACCGCGCCCTGCTTCACTTCCTGGCCTTCCTCGTAGGTGCGCGCGGTCACGATGCCCGCGACTCGCGCTCGCACTTCCGCCTGCCGGTAGGCGTCGAGCCGGCCCGGCAATTCGACGGACATCGGCACGGCCGTCGGGCGCACCGTCACGACCGTCGCCTGTTTCGCGGCCTCCGGCGCGGCGTCCTTGTCGCCCTTTCCACATCCGGCCAGGGCCAGCACGGCCGCCAGCGCGAACGGCGCCAGTTGGTGGCGCAACAGGGAGCGATTGTTATTCATGTGTGACCTCGGATCGTTCGCCACCGATAAAATGCGGCGGCTCAGGGTGGCCGATTATAATCAGTCACGACTGATTAAATACACGCCACTTCAATCTGACCGTCACACTGTCTCAATAAAACGACAGCGAACTGTAAGGAATTTCAGGACATGGCCCGCAAGACCCGCGAAGAATCGCTCGCCATCAAGCACCGGATTCTCGACGCCGCCGAGCTCGTGCTGCTCGAGAAAGGCGTGGCGCAAACCGCGATGGCGGACCTCGCCGAGGCCGCCGGGATGTCACGGGGTGCCGTCTACGGCCATTACCGCAACAAGATGGAGGTGTGTCTCGCGATGTGCGACCGCGCGTTCGCGCGCACGTCGGAAGGCTTCGATGCGGGCGAAGGGCTGCCCCCGCTCGCCACGCTGCGGCGCGCCGCGTCGCACTATCTGCAGGAATGCGGCGAGCCGGGCCCGATGCAGCGCGTGCTCGTGATCCTCTATACGAAATGCGAGCAGAGCGAAGAGAACGGCGCGCTGCAGCGGCGCCGCATGCTGCTGGAATTGCAGATGCTGCGGATCACGAAGGCGCTGCTGCGCCGCGCGATCGCGGCCGGCGAAGTCGCTGCCGATCTCGACGTGCACCTGGCCGCCGTCTATCTCGTGTCGCTGCTCGAAGGCGTGTTCGCGTCGATGATCTGGACCAACCGGCTGCGCGGCAATCTGTGGAACGACGCCGAGGCCATGCTCGACGCCGGCTTCGACACAGTGCGCACGTCCGCCGCGCTGCGAATCCGCGCGCACAAATTGCCGAACTGACGTAAATTGTCGTAATAAATGCTGATTTAACCCGATTTACCGCACTGCGAAACGAATGAGCTGACCCTCTTTAAAATTTTTAACGTTTCGCGGAACATCGGTAGACTGACGCTGTCATCTTTCTTTAGCGTCTTCGTGATAACCGGGTACGACCCGGCATGCACGCCGCCGTTCGAAGCGGGCACCGCCCCGCAGGTTGGGTCGAACGGAAACGACACAGGCCCCTGGCGGGGCCTGTTTTGTTGCACGCCCGCCGCCCGCCCCGTCGCCGTTCGACGGATGTGCCGCCGGTGGCCCCCGCCCACACCCCCTTTGAACCGCGTTCCTGGATGTGGACACCTTGGTCAAGTCTGCCGCTACCCCTGATGCTTTCGCGCCCGGCCGCGCGCAGCGCATTGCGCGCGCGCTCGTGCCGGCCGCCGTGCTCGGCGCCCTTGCCGCACTCGGCTTCGCCGCGCTGCCGGCCGTGTCGCAACTGCCGGGCGCCGTCGATTCGGGCACGGCCGCGCTGCCGCAGCGCGTGCTGTCCGACACGCCGTTCCCCACCGCGCAGCATTTCGTGACGAGCGAGCTCGCCCGCACGATCGGCGAGCGCAACGATGCCGGCGAACGCAACGACCGCAGCCAGCAGCCGGGCCTGTTCGCGCCGCTCAGCGCGCACCGCAACGAGATGCTCGGCTATGCGAGCCTGTTCCAGCTTGCCCCGCCCGAACACCAGCAAGGGATGCGCGCGGGCAACATCGAGCTCACGCTGTCCGATACGCTGAACCGTCTCGACGTACCGCCCGAAGTGCGCATCCAGCTCGGCGATCTCGTCACCGGCAAGGTCGCGATGCGGGCGAGCGCGCAGCGTGGTGACTATTACCGCGTCGCGTACGACACGAACAACGGCACCCCGCACCTCACCGCGCTGGAGTTGCGCGTTGCCGGCCGCACGTTCGGCGCGATCTGGTTCCGCGCGCCGGGCGCCGAACACGGCGCGTACTACGCGCTCGACGGTTCGCCGCTCGAAGCCGCCGCGTTCACGATGCCGGTCAAGTGGACGCGCATCAGTTCGTTCTTCGGCGAACGCATTCACCCGCTGTCGCAGGCGATGGCGTTCCATACGGGTGTCGATCTCGCCGCGCCGAGCGGCACGCCGGTCGATGCGGCGGCCGACGGCGTCGTGTCGTTCGTCGGCACCGATCCGGGCGGCTACGGCCGCTACGTGATCGTCGATCATGCGGATGGCTATTCGACGTACTACGCGCACCTGTCCGCGTTCGCTCGCGGGCTGAAGGTCGGCGAAACCGTGAAGCAGGGGCAACGCATCGGCTCGGTCGGGATGACGGGCGCGGCGACGGGCCCGCATCTGCACTTCGAAGTGCGCGTAGCGAACGATCCGGTCGATCCGCTCGTCACGCTCGCGAGCGCGCAGACGGCGCTGTCCGACATGCAGCTCACCGCGTTTCGCCAGGAGGCGAAGCAATGGCGCTTCCGCCTCGCGTCGATCAACACGACGCCGTTCGCGTTCGCGCAGAGCGACGGGCCGCTGTGGGGCGATTTCGCGACCGGTCCGTCGACGCTGCGCGCGGTTTTCGATACGCACTACTCGGCGGAACGAAGCTGACTCTGAGGCACACGATCCTGGTGGTTGCAGAAGAGCGTACGGTCAAGTGCTCCGCCGCTCTTCTCCATACCGTCAGATGGTCACGGGCTTGAGCCAATGTTTTGGTGCGAGGTAAAGCAGACCTGCGCCCGATACCGCCTGCGGTGTGCACTAACCCCTCGTAGTTGACCGAGACAGGTTCCCTCATGACGAGCAAGACCGCGTTTATTCAGAACTGAGCAGTCACCTGAAACCCGAGCGTCACTCGCGCAGTCGGAAAACCCGACGGCTTGTAGACAGGCGTACCCGCGAAGAGATCGTACGCATAGGCTCCGAATCGCGTGCCCACGCTGCCCTTTATGCCGATCACGGCACCGGCCAACTGCGTCCCGACGAGGACGACAGGCTGCGGGCCCCATACGCGACCGTAGTCGAGTCCCGCATAAACTGCCTGCCCCGTCTGCCCGATCGGCGCCTGCAGTTCGTTGCGCCAGTAGAAGCCGCGTGCCGCCGCGAGCATCGTCTCGCCATCAAAACCGCGCACTGTATAGCGACTGCCAATCGTCAAGTCGTCGATGTAGTACAGCGTGTTTCCGGTGTACTGGCCGTGGAATGTGCCGACATACCGGAATGGCTGCTTGCCGATCGCGAACGGCACCGACAGGTTCCCGTCGAGCACGGTCATCTTGAAGCGATAGGTCGGTCCACCACCCTCTGCCAACCTGTCGTCCTGAGCACCCAATCCACCGACGCCTTGACGATATGCAAGTGAGCCATCGAACTGCGCGCCACCGAAATAGTGGCGATCGGTCAGACCAAGCTCGATCGTCGTGTTATTGCGGCGCTGCTGCGAAATCTCGGTGTCTTCGATAAAGCTTTGTCCGAAACGACGCGACAGGCGAAGGTACGCACCGAACACGTCATTCTGACTACGCGACAACACGCGAGCCAGCTTGAAATCGACCGTCTTCGAATTGCCGCTCGCGACGAATGTCTGGTTCACGCCGGCAATCTGCTGGTAGTACGTGTTCGTGTAGGCCGATAGCGTCGCCGTCCAGTAGCCCCATGGAATCGAGTAGAAGCTGTTCCAGCCGTGCGAACCGAGACGCTTGTCGCCGAATTCGAGATCCTGACTCACGCCGATGTTGAACACGTCGTTCAGGCCCAGCGGGTTGTCGATGCCGAGCGACAGGTTGCCTTGCAGCTTGCCGGTGGCGCGCGTCCCGGCGTTGTCGACCGATGCGACGACCGTCCACGGCTTGCCGCGCTTTACGTCGAGTACGACGTCGCTTTCGCCGGGAAGATCACCCGGAACAAGTTGCATCGAGACATCCTGACTCGATACGCGTTTCATTTGCTCGAGGCCCTGTTCGAGGTCGCGCAGGTTCAGCAGGTCGCCGTCGTCCGTTGGAAACGCGGTTTTCCACGTGCCGCGCAGTTTCTCGTCGGCGAAGCGCACGTGGCGGACCACACCCGGAATCAGCGAAAACTTGAGGATACCGGTCGACAGATCCTGTTCAGGCAGTAGCACACGCGTCGTGACGTACCCGCGCGCCAGGATCGCTTGTGACAGACCCTTGACGAGGGTGTCGAGGCCCTGTTTGCCGATGCACTGGCCGCTGTAGTGCTCGAGCCATTCGCGTGCGAACGCGAAGCGATCCATCGGCAAGGCCGACGCGCCTTGTGCCTTCACTGCGCTGGGCAACGCGTCCGGTACGTCCAATGCGAACCGGTCGATCCGAAAACAGGGCGTTTCGGCCGGAATTGCGGGATACGCTTCGACATGCGGCACATCAGAACGAACCGAAGGCGTGTGGACCGCAGCGTCGCGCTGCTGCGCATCGCGTTGCTGTTGCGCTTGGCGCTCCTGCTCCGCATTCGCGCGCGCGGCAGCGGCTTGATCTGCTGGCGTTGGGGCTTGCTGCGCCTGCACGGTGACCGCCATCAAAATCGCGAACGGCATGGTCGCCAGCTGTTTGGTTATTGTCATTTGGTGATTAGCTTTTACACTGGCCCGATACCGTGGCTATTTGACCACTTTGCCGACCTCAATCGTAAACACAAGGTCTTCGAAATCCGGATCACCTACGCCGTCGCTGCAATGGAATGCGATATGACGATCGTCTTTTTTTACCAGCATCCCAGCATTTCCAATCCATGCATGAACAACGTCATCATATTTCCAAACATTCCAAACTTTAAGGGTGGCCTTTCCGCCCTTACCAATCCTGACATTCATCGGAATATGATTGGGGCTATGATCCAGCCATATGAAAAAATCCGTCAAAATTTGATTATTAACCTCAACATTGCAATTTAATGCCTTTATTTTAATACCTTGATTTGACGATTTTTTACTTGATACAAAATCAAACGACAGTAATGTGTCACCAGAAGACACGTCAATCTCATACAAGCTGTAAATTTCCCGACCGTCAACTTCAATTTTGGGTGCTCTAGCTTCTTGGAAGCGCTGCGCTAATGAGATGTTCGTCATTTCAATATCCTGGTCTTCGATACGGATCTACCGTTGCATGGTCTTGCGGCCACCGAGGCACGAATTCCTTGCCACCATCACGGGCTGGGACGGGTTCGTGACTCAGTTCCATCGATTCCATTCCACCCTTGTCAGGGTTGTAGCGTTGAGGTGCTGAACCGTCTTTCATACGAGCAACGTTCTCTGCTCCATATTTGGCCACCGCATCGGCTGACTCCGCCTCATTTTTCCAGAATCTAGACCGAACGGCCGACCAGGATGGATCGTTATTTTTTGCTGTTGGTGTGTAAACGTCATCGCCGCGCTTCCAGCGGGTCGCCGTAACGATGTAGTCTACAAGCCCCTTGACCTGGTCTGGAATGATCTCCGTGATCCAGTCGCCGACTGTCTTCGCGTCCGGCATCGGATAGATCAACGAACCGGTCGGCTTGATCGTCGGATCAAGTGCCGTGGCCGGATCCGCAATCACGCCGTCGCCTTTTTTGCGCTGCTCCCCGAAGTACCCGCCCATGCCTTGTGGCACATCCTGCGGGCCGGTGACGGTTCGCCCAAACGAGACTTGATTGTTCTCCACCTCGATTTTGCCAGCACCGGTCGCCGTGGCCACATTCTGGCCCGACACGGCCGCGACGCCGGCAACCAGGCTGGCCACCAGATTGTCGCGCGCTTCGCGCTCCGATGCCGACATGTTCGTCGACGGCGCGAGCAGACTGCCGAGCACGGAGCTGGTCGCCGCGCCTATTGCGCCCGCACCGCAGCTCTGGCTGCCGGCGGCCGCACCGGCACATCCGACAATCGCATGAAGTGCTGCACGCGCGTCTTCGCTGCCGAGGTTGTCTGCGATCTGCTTTACCTGGTTCGCACCGAGCTCTTGCAAATAGGCCACCGTGGCGTTCTGCGCGAATTGGCCCAGGCCACCTGTCACATTGCCGCCTGCGGCCACCGACAGGGCCGTGAGCACTTGTCGATACGTGCCGCTCGGCCCCCAGTTGGCGTTCAGTTCGTCGGCGCGCTGCTGGGCGTCCGCGCGTTCCTCCGGCGTCAGATTCGGATTGTTCGCGGCGGCCTTTGCTGCGTCGGCTTCCGCCGCGCGATTCGCGACGAATGTCCCGGCCTGATTAATGAACTGACTCGTGATGTCGAAGCCGGCCTGAATCTTGTCCTTGTCGAAGATCGGCGCGAGCGCACCGCCGGTGTTCGACGTATCGCGATTGACGCTGGCGACCGCTTCGGCGGCCGTCTGCCCGGTCAATTGCTGCTGCTTCGCACCGTCGGTGATGGTAATGGCTCCGCCGCTGATACCGCTCTTCGTGGTCGAATTGGCGTCGCCCGACGCACTGAGGGCCACCGGAGGCGCTACCTGCAATCCGCCGTCGCCCTTCGGCAGCGTCGTCCCCGACACCGGATTCACGTTGGTCGCCGTGCCTTTCTGATCCTTGCCGATCTGCCCGCCGACACCGCCCGACAGTCCGATCGAAGACGCGTCGTACGACGCATGGTTTTCGATATCGCTGTGCGTGAGCGTCGCAGTCGTCAAGCTGTTGACACCGTCCTGAACGGCTTTGTCGCTGCTCGCGATGACGCCACCCTTGAGATCAGTGTTGCCTTTGACGTTGACCTGGAAGCCGCCGTCGCCAGCCTTGATGCCGGACTGCTCGCCTACCGCGGCGTAGTCGCTGTGCATTTTCTGCTGGTTGAAGTTTGCCGCCGCGCTGGACGAACCGCCATAACAGAAGGGCGGCACGCAGACGCTGACCGATACGCCTGCGCTTTGCTGCTTCGAATCGTAATGGTCCTTGTCCTGCAAGCTCTCGACATTCAGGTTACCGCCAACGTCGGCCACGACCTGCTTGCCCGACGCCACGGCGCCTTTCAGATTCGTATCGCCGCCTGATTTGATCGTCAGCGTATCGCCCGCGGTGACATGCGTGTTCGTCCACGTCGTCGAATCGCCGTCCGCATGCCCACGATTGCCGGCTACACCCGCATTGAGTGAGAAGCCGTTTTGCGAGCCGACGGTAAATGCAATACCGACCGACGCACTCGATCCGCTGTTGGTGGAATGCTGGCTGCTGGTGCTCTGTGCGGCTTGCAGGTTCACGTCGCCGTCGGCAGCCAACAGCGCCTTGTTGCCGGCCGACACCGTGCTGCCGATCACATTGATATTGCTGTCGGCGCCTGCGCCTGACGCTGCGATCGTGACGTTTCGACCTGCCGATACCGTACTGCCAACGGCCGTGCTGGCTTGCTCTTGCGACTGGTTGTCGCTCTTGCTTGCGCCCAACGAAATACTGACCCCGACGCTCGTCGGCGATTGCGCCGGGTTACCGCTGGTTGCGCCATCATAGAGGTTCTTCGCTGCCAGTCCGGTGGTGGCCGCCGCCAATGCCGTCAGGCGGGCATCGCCTTTGGCGTGCTGCGCAGCCTCGGCCATTTGCCGGCCAGTCTGTACCGCGGCCACAACCGGATTCGTGAATCCGACCGACAGGCCGGCCTGGCGGAACTGTTGCTGTTCCGCCTGGCTCATCGTGTCGTAAGCCGAATCGATCGTGACGGTCTTGCCCACCACGGCGAGATCGTTGCCGGCATGGAGAAGACTACCGGTCGCATGCACGTCGTTGCCGGCGCTCACCGTCAGATTGCCGTCGAGCGCGCCGATCGCGCTGCCGTTGTTCTTCACGCTGGCGGACTGCTGCTTGTCCGATTGCGAGCGCGAACCGATCGAAACCGACAGGCCGCCATTCGACAGCAGGCCGGACTCCTGCTTTTCGTAGTACGTGGACGACTGGATCGTATCCTGCGAGGTTTTGATGTTGACGTCGCGCGCGGCCGACAGCACCACATCGTTCGTGCCGACGATATTGCTTCCCGTCACGTTAATGTCCCGCCCGCTCTTGACCGTGACACCGTCCGCGGAAATCGTGCTGCCTACGCTATAGGTCGCGGTCTGATCGATCCCACTCGCGACCTTCGAACCGCTGACAACGTTGCTGTGGCTGTGCGTTTCGTGCGAGTTATATTCACGTGACTCAGTCGCCGCGCCCACATTCACGTCGCCCACCGCCAGCAGATTCGCGTTGCCCTTCTCCAGGCCGATCGCACTGCCGCTTAGCGTAATGTCCTTGCCCGACACGATGTTGACCGTGTTGCCAGCGGTCAGCGTCGTGCCGGCCAGCGTCTGGCTCGATGAATGCAGCGTCTCCGCATAGCTTCGGCTGCCGTCGTCGCCCGAGCTGTTCGCGTTCACCGTCGACGTAGAACTCGCCGTTCCTAGTATCACATTGCCGTTGGCGGCAATCGTCCCGCCTTGACCAAGGTCGATGTGCGCTCCCTTCGCCGTCAGATCGCCTCTGACGGCGATTTCGGACTGCCCACCCACCTTCACCGAACTCCCGACAACGCTATTGAGATCGGTGTTCGACACGCCGTTCGCCCGCTGGACGATCTTGTGCTCGCCGACCTGCTGCGTGCCGAGCGTCCAGTCACCGCCGACGTTCATGCCGAGATTGCCGCCGACCGTCAGGCTGCCGGCATTCTGCTGGAAGTTTCCGCCGGTCTTGATCGACGCATCACCTAGCACATCGAGTTGCGCGGTCGGCCCGAGCGTCGTCGTGACGCTCGTCGCACCGTCACGACTTACCTGGGTGCTGGTGTTCGTCGCGGTGTTCAGAATCAGATCGCCACCGGCATTCAGATTCAGGCTGCCGGCCTTCACCTTGGCCGAGGTCAAATCGACCTGACCGTCCGTCGTCAGCGACATCAGCCCGCCGCTTTCCAGCGCGCCGAACGCGTTGTCGATCTGCTTGCCCTGGATCGAGAGCGTATTGTCGGCCTTCACCGTGCCGCTGTTCGTGAAGTTCTGCGCGTCCTTCAAATCGATGTCGGTGGCGGTGATCAGCGGACCATTGACATTCTGCTGGTTCGCCTGCGCTAGATACACGACGGGCACGAGCACCGACTGGCCGTCGACCACGCGCGTTTCCATCATGATCACGTTGCCGGTCAGCTTCGATACTTGATCGGCGGACAGGCTCGCGCCCACCGGCAGATTGAGCGATTTCGCCAGATCCGCGCCAGCCCCCATCAACGACTGATACATCGCCTGCAAATCGGTGTACGGACCGAGCACAGCCTTGCCCGTGAGCGCCGTCACCTCGTTTCTGACGAGCTGCTGTTCGTAGAACCCGTCGCCGAGGCGCTTGGGGACGTGCGTCAGATCGACGCCGATCTGATTGAAGAAGTAGTCGCTCGACAGGAAGGTCTTCTGATTCGTGAACGCCGGGTTCGTCTCGATCACGTAGCTCGCGTTCGGCGACTGGCTCGGCCTGTACAACCCGCCCTGAGGAATCGCGAGATTGTCCAGCACCCTTTGTGCCGTCGCGCCGGCAATGATCGGGCTGACGGGCTGAACGGGCTGACTCGTCACGGTCCCGCCTTTCGCGCCGGTGCCGGAAACCTGCCCCGTTACCATACCGCCCGACGTTTTCGACACCGCGGCGTTACCGTTCAGGCTTCCAAACGTCAGACCCGGCACTTCCTGGCCGGGAAGCAGCCCGAGCGACGGAATCGACGCATTGCCCGCCGTGTTGTTGATGCTGACGCCCGTGCCCGTGATCGTGCCGTTCGAGCCCAACGTCGAGTCGTAACCGGCAATCGCATACTTCTTGACATCGGCCGGCGCCGCCTGCGCGTAACCGCCGGGGCGACCGCCGACGAACGGCATGTCGCCGAACGGCAATGTCCAGTTGTGCTCGCTATTGTCGTAGTTGTTGTAGTGGTAATAGCCCGAATACGTAACGGTCACGGCCGGCGCCTGCTGGCCGGAAGCCGCCCAACCGTCGCCGTCGTAATGCTGTGGCATGTCGACATTGCCCACGGCCGTGATGTGGCTCCAGTAGTTCTGGAGGTTGCCGACCGTCGTCGCATCGATCTTGCCGCCCGACACGATCTGACCGGCAGCACTCAACGCCGTAACCGTGTTCGCGACTGCCGTCCCGGTATAAGTCGTGTATTGATAACCGCTGTTCCATTGCCCGCCGTTCGGCGGAACGGTAAATACACCGCCCGGCTGGGTCTGCAGCTTCGCGATGATGGGTGCCGGATCGTAATCCGGATAGTTCGGATCGCGCGAGAGGTTGATCCAATGAACATCCTGACCGCTACAGGCGGCCATGTAGTACGCAATGCAGCCCGACATGCTGATGCCCAGTTGCTCCAGCACCGCGGGGTCGACGCTCGTGGTCCCGCCCGATGTCTGCATCTGACGACGCGTGTTCGTGACGCGGTCCGCATGCAGTTCCATGTCGCCACCGGACTGGATCAATGCCGATGCATTGTTGACCAGCGCCGCATTCGCGTAATTGCCGCTTGCGTCCCTGCCGCCCGCCAATACGACCTTGCCCATGCCGAAAATGGCCGTCGTCGCCATCGTGTCGGCGGACGACGTATCGTCCCGGTTCTCGATGTCACGCGCGAGTATCTCGAGCGTGCCGTTTGCATCCGATCCGCCGATCAGCGCAGACGCCCCGACGTTCAAAATCGTACCGGTCGCATTGAGCGACGCATTCGCGCCGACGAGCGCGCCCGTGTTGTACAAATTGGCCGATTGCGTCCGCAACAGCCCACCTGCCGTCAGCGCGCCCACGTTCACGATGTTGCCTGCATTGACGCTCAGGTTGTTCACCGACTGCAGGTTCGCATTGTTCTTGAAGGTGCCTGGCAGCGTGAACGTGAGATCGTGACCGACATTGAACTGCGTGTCGGACGTCGACACGTAGTCGCCCTGCAGATTCACGTTCACGTCGCGCGCCGCGCTGTACGCCCCACCACCCAGCAACGTGGCAACCGACATCGTCAGATTGCGCGTAGAACTGACTCGGCCATTCGTGTTCGTGATCGCACCGCCTGTCGCCACGTTCACGTCGCCGTTCGTATTCGCAACGTTACCGATCGCGCCGCCGCTGTTGTCGACGGTATTTGCGTTCACGTGCAGGGAGCCGCCGCTGAGCTGACCGCCTTGCGTGTTACTGATCGATGCCGCGCCGATCGTGACATCGCCGTTGCCGGTGATCGCGCCCATGCCTGACACGTTGCCGGCATGGCTATTCGCGATCCAGGCTCCCCCCTGGACGTTCATCTGGCCCGTGCCGAGATCGACGACGGCACCGTCCGTATTGTCGAGCGACGCCGCTCGAAGATCGAGCGTACTCGCGTCACCGGCCGACTGGCCCGCCTGGACATGACCGCCGCGGTTGGATATTGCGCCGCCGGCCGAGAGCGATAGTGAAGCATTCGAGCGCAGCAGGCCTTGCGTATTGTTCACGTCGCCGCCAATCGCCGCGTTCAAACCGCGTTGCGCGGCGAGAATCCCGTTCGCGTTGTTCCAGTTGCCCGCGCTGACGACGGCCTGCCCCTTGGTCACGATGGTGCCCGAAGCATTGTTCAGCGCACCGGCTCCATTGCCCGGCGCGATCGTCAGCGTACCCGTACCGGCATGCGTGATCGTTCCGCCCGCATTGTTCAGCTCGGCCGGCCTGAGCGTGAGGTCCGTACTGTTGGTCTGGATCACACCGGCCGACGAGTTGTCGAGCGTGCCGGTGACGTCGACAGCCATCGCCGACGTTCCGTATTGAGTGATCGTGCCACCACGGTTTGTCAGGTTCGTCGCGGTCAGCACGAGCTGGTTTGCTTCAAGTCTGCCCTGACTGTTATCGAGCAGGTTGCCGGCTTTCACAACGAGATTCGGTGCAACGATCGACCCTTGCTTGTTCGTCATCGATCCGGTCTGGATCGTCGCATTCGCACTCGCGCCGATTTGTCCGCCGTCGTTGACCAGCATACTGGTGGTCACGCCCAGGTCCGTACTCGACATCAATTTGCCGTTCGCGTTGTTAAGCGTTCCGCTCACCTCGGCCGCCAGCCCGGTCTGCGCAGTGATCGAACCCGCCGTGTTGTCGAGCGTTGCGGACCGGGCGTCGACCCGGCCATTGCCGACGATCTTCCCGCCCGCATTGCTGATCGCGTTCGCTCCATTGCCGAGCGTCAGCGTGCCGGTCCCGACGTGCGTGATCGTGCCGTAATCGTTGATCAGCGTCGCAGGAGACAACGTAAGGTCAGTACTGCGGGTCTGGATCACACCGCCCGCCGAATTGTCGATCGTGTTGCTGACGTCGACCTTCATCTCCGACGAGCCATACTGGGTGATCGTCCCGTTATGGTTCGTCAAATTCGGCGCGGTCAATGCGAGCTGATTCGCCTCCAGCGCACCTTGACTGTTGTCGAGTAGTTCGCTCGCGGTCACGCTCAGCGTTGACGCTGCGATCGATCCGCCGCTGTTCGACATCGTTCCGCTCTGGATCGACGCATTCGTATTCGCGCTAATCCTTCCGTTATCGTTTTTCAGCGTGCCGCCGGCGATGCCGAGGTCGGCATTCGACAGCAGCTTGCCTCCCGTATTGTCGAGCGAGCCGCCGACGGCAGCCGTCAGTCCGGTTTGACCGCCGATTACCCCGTCCGTGTTGTTCAGCGTACCCGTTCGAGCCGCGACACGCCCGTTGCCGGTAATAGTGCCGCCGACATTCGACACTCGGCCCGTACCGTTATCGATGGTCAACGTACCGTTGCCGGCATGCGTGATCGTGCCACCATCGTTGACGATGGCCGCCGCCCCGAGCGTCAAGTCGCTACTGTTGGTTTGCAGCGTGCCGCCGCCGGAATTGTCGAGCGTGCCGGACACGTTCACGCTCATCGCGCCGGTGCCGATCTGCGTGATCGTGCCGCCGTGATTCACGAGGTCGGTCGCGTTCAACGACACCTTGTCGGCCTTCACGGCGCCCGCGCTATTGTCGAGGGCCGTGCCGGTCAGTGCTGCCGTCTGAGCGACAATCGAGCCGCCGTTGTTGATCAAGCGCGCGCCCGCATCGACCGCCACCTTTTGCGTAGCCTGCAAAGCGCCACTGCTATTGTCGACCGATTGTCCCGAGACATGCAGATTCGTACTGGACGTCATCGTCCCGTGGTTGGCAACGTTGCCGCCGTGCACGGTGACGTCGCCGTTGCCACCGATCACGCCGCCCTGCGCGCCGTTTGCAGTCTTGCCCGCTGCGTTGGTCAACTGGCCGCTGGTCGTCACAGAGAGGCCGTCGCTGTTGAGCGACGTCATCCGACCCGCCGTGTTGTCCAGCGACGCACCGGTCACCGTCATGCCAGCCGCGCTTTGAATGGTGCCCTGGGTGTTCGCGATGGCGCCGCCACGCACGTCAGCCGTGCTTTCGGACACCAGTTCGCCCGACTGGTTGGCGATCTGGCCTGCGACGTTGACCGACAGCGGCCCCTGCGACGACACCTTGCCGCCCTGGTTCGACAGGTTGCCGCCGGTCAGCGTCGTGCTGTTGCCGCTCGACAGGCTGCCGCGGTCGTTGATCACGGTGCCCGATGCGTTCGCCTGAATGGCGCCTTGCGCGCTCGTCGTCGCGTTCGACAGGTTCACGTCGCCGGCCGTCGCGTTCAGCGACAGATTGCCGTTCGCGGCGGTCTGGCTGCCGGCGAGATTCACACTGCCGCCCGTCAGCGATGCGTTACCGCCCGCAACTTTCTGGCCGGTCGCGGTCAGTTGGCCCGACGCAATCAGGTTCAGGTCGCCGCTGTGCGCGACGGAACCGTCGTTGTTCACACCCGCACCGAGCGTGCCGGTCGAGTTGATGCTGCCGGCGTTGATCGTCGTATTTTGCTGCGCCGCGAGCGTCCCGCTGTTCGTCAGATCGGCCGCAGTGTTCGCCGACAACGATTGCTGCGCATACGTGGTGCCGCTATTCTGGATGCCGCCCGAGGCCGACATCGCGAGGTTGCCGCTCGCCGTGGTCTTGCCCGCGAGCACGAGCCGGCCGTCCGATTGCAACGTCAAATCGCCTGCCTGCGCCGCGATCGTCCCTGCGTTCGCGACACCAACGCCTGCGGAGTTGCCAACCAGAAACACCCTGTTGGCATACATGCCGCCCAACTGAGCCACGTCAATCGCGACAGCAGGAGCAGGACCGTCACCGGCGATCTGCGTCGCGGCGAGCGTGTCGTGATTGACCTGATTCGTACCGGCAATTACATTGAGATTCTTCGCATAGATCGCGGCATTGGCCTGCACAGCACGGGCGATGATGTCAGTCTGATCAACATTCGAAGTATCGAGTCCCGCACCTTGCACGGTCACGAGGCCGCGATTGACATTGAAGCCCGTCAACGACCCATCCGCGCCAAACTGCGGCACGCCCGTTGTCAGGACCGCGCGCGAGGTATTGATGAACCCGCCGCCGTCCACGACGATACCGGCAGGGTTGGCCAGCACGATCTCCGCGCGGCTACCCGCGATCTCCACATACCCTTTGATCTGACTAGCCGCGGTGCTGTTGACCTGGTTGACGATGATGCGCGCCGCCTGCCCCGCACTCAGGTTCGGGTTGCCGTTGATATAGCCGGCCTGCTGGGTGTTGACGATTGTCGACGCGTTGTTCAGGATCGCGCCGTTCTTCTGAACGTCGAACTGGTTATAGGTGTTCAACGACACGCCGGCAGCGCTCGGCTTGTTGATGTTGACTTGCGGCAGGCCGTTGGGCGTCTGCAGCACCGCGGGCGCGTGAGCCCCCCCGCCGACGATCTGCGCATCCGCCCAGATCGGATTCGCGCCGGCTGCGACCAGCGCGCCGAATGCAGTCACCCGTAACGCGAACTTCGCTGCCGGATGCTCGCCGCCGTGCTTGGCGACGCGGCGAGTCTCGCCCGTATTTGTTTTCCCCGTCCTGCTGGCCGTCTCTTCGACGGCAACCAACATACCCCGTACGCGGCTAAACACCAGCCGATAATGGTTCTTGTTCATGTTTTGGTCTACTCGCGATTTTTCTGTTTCGATCCGCTCTCACGGTATCGAACATCGCTGGAATCTAATTGAAACGCAGAAAGTCAGCGTCAAAGAACGTCAATCGTTGCCCGGATGACACAGCTCGTTCGCGCCGATGCTTCAACACGGGCGCTCGCCCCCGCTACCCCGAGCGTGGCAAGTTACATATTGCGCTGTCCGCAACTATGGGCGCCATTGTAATGGCAATCCGCGCGAATATTACCTCACCCGACAGTTGAAAAATATCCCTGACAGAATTGCGAGGTCGAATCGGCACGCGATCTGTATTCAGATCTCTTGTAACCCCTTATAAGGATTACGTCATCGCGCGGATTTGATCCGTTCGACTGCCGTGCCCTCGACACGCCGCTCCCGCGGCCCTCGCGACAGCAACCACCGCGCCGCACCGTCGAGCGACGTGCACAGCACCAGATAGATCAGCCCGACGAACAGGAAGATCGGCGCCGGATACACCATCAGCCGGTTGTTCACCTGCGTCGCGACGAACGACAGTTCCGGCACGCCGACGATATACGCGAGCGACGTGTCCTTCACGAGCGCGACCCACTGGTTGACGAACGACGGCGTCATGATCCGGATCGCCTGCGGCAGCAGCACGTAGCGCACCGTCTGCCAGCGCGTGAGCCCGAGCGACAGTCCGGCCTGCCATTGCCCGTCGCCCGCCGCGACGATTCCCGCGTGCACCGCGTGCGCGAGATACGCGCCGCCGATCAGCGCCAGCGCGCACACGACCGTCGCGAGTCCCGGCACATCCATGTGCAGCAGCACGGGCATCAGGAAATACGTCCAGAAAATAAGCATCAGTACCGGAATCGCGCGGAAGAAGCCGATGAACGCGAGCAGCAGCACGCGCGCCGGGCCGCGTGCGAGCGCCATCGCGACACCGAGCACCACGCCAAGCACGGCCGACGCGATCGCGGACGCGAGCGCCAGCACCAGCGACAGCGCGGCGCCGCCGAGCGGGCCGTCCGGAAACGCGCCGACCAACAGATACGGCAGATTCGAGAGAAGCAGCGAAAAATCCATCTTCAGCGCCCCGCTCCCAGCCGGTCGCGCCATTGCGTGGCCGCATACGCCCCGGCTTCGATCGCGGCCACCGCCGCGACGTACAGCAGCGTCGCGACGCCGAACGCGGCGAATGTCTTGAACGTCTCGGTCTCGACCTGCCGCGACGCATACGACAGCTCGGCCACGCCGATCGCCATCGCGAGCGACGAGTTCTTCACGAGATTCATGTATTGGCCGAACAGCGGCGGCAACGCGATGCGTACGGCCTGCGGCAACACCACGTAACGTAGCGATTGCATCGGCGTGAGGCCGAGCGCGGCCGCCGCGTCGTGTTGCGCGCGCCGCACGCCGCGCAGGCCGGCTTCGCACTCCTCGGCGACGAACGCGGCCGTATAGGCGCTCAACCCGACCCAGCCCGCGACGAATTCGAACGACGGCCACGCAAGCGTGAGCGGGCCGACGCTCAACGCATGGCGCGCGTTCAGCCACGCGATCCATGTATCGGGCAGCAGCGACGCGACGCCGAAATACCAGAACAGCAACTGCACGAGCAGCGGCGTGTTGCGGAACGTGACGACGTACGCGGCCGCCACCGTGCGCGGCGCCGTGCCGCGCGCATGCCGCATGACCGCGAGCAGCAGCCCGCCGGCGGTCGCTGCGACGGCCGATGCGGCCGCAACGCCGAGCGTCAGCAGGAAGCCCTGCCAGAGCCAGGACAAATATTTGGGAGCCAACCCGAACATGCTGTAGAGCGCGCACGACGCGCGCGGTCGGATGAAAACAAAAAGCGCCGCGCGGCCGGTGTACCGGCCGATCGCGGCGCGCGTGCGGGACCTGTCAGGTCTTGTCGCCGATGCGGAAGATGCGCGTGAGCGGCGTCTTCGTCGTCGGCCCGAACCATGCGTCGTAGATCTGCGTGGCGCGGCCGCTTGCCTCGAGCCCCTTCAGCGTGTCGTTGACGAAGCCGAGCAGGCGCGTCTCGCCCTTCGGCACGCCGACACCCATGTAGTCGTTCGAGATCGTGAACGCCGGGATCTCGTAGTTCTGCTTGTCCGGCACGTTCGCGAGCAGCCCGATCAGCTTCGGGCCGTCTTGCGTGATCGCCTGCACGTTGCCCGCGCGCAGCGCGGCGAACGCGAACGGCGTATCGTCGTACGCCACGATCGTCGCCTTCGGGAATTTCTCGCGCAGCGTGATCTCGTTGGTCGTGCCCTTGTCGGCGCCGACGCGCAGCGCGTTCAGCTGGTCGGCCGATTTCAGTACGCCCTTCTTCGCGAGAAACTGCTGGCCCGACGAGAAATACGGGATGCTGAAGTCGACCTGCTTCGCGCGCTCGTCGGTGATCGTGAAGTTCGCGAGCACGAGGTCGACCTTGCCGGACGTCAGGAACGGAATGCGGTTCGCGGGATTGGTCGGTTGCAGTTGCAGCTTCACGCCGAGCTTGTCGGCGAGTGCCTTCGCGTAATCGACGTCGAGACCGACGATGTGATTGCTTTTGCCGTCGACATAGCCAAATGGCGGGTTGCTGTCGAACGTTGCGACGCGCAGCACACCGGCCTTCTTGATGTCGTCGAGACGGTCCGCATGCGCGACGGTGCCTGCGGTAATGAGCGCGGCTCCGACGAGCCACGCAGCGAGCGTGTGGAATTTCATGAGCACGACCTGATTTGTTATGAAGGCCGCCGCGGATCGCGCGGCGGCACGGTTCGACACACATCGCGACGGAGTGTGCCGTCGCGAAGCCGCTAACGTATCAGCGCACGCGGCGAATCCGAACCAACAAATGGTGCTTTGCTCTGCGGGTTTCGTAATGAGGCCGCATCGCGCGCCGCGATCACGGAAACGTGAACGAGAATTCCGCCCCGCCGCCCGCATAGCCGGGCGCCAGCTCGCCTTCTGCGCCGGTACGGATGTACTGCGCACGCAACGGCATCACCGCCATGTCGCCCGTGCGCCGCATCGGGTACTCGACGGCTGCGCCCGGCTCGCCGTACGCGATCCGCTCCCCGGTCAACGCGTTCGTCATCACGATGTTGAACCCGCGTGCGACCGTCTGCCCGGCCGGCGCGCTCAGTTGAAGCAGCGTCTTGTCCGGATTCGGCTTCGCGGCCTTGTCGCGGAAGCTGATCTCCGGCTTGGCCGACGCCGCGCATTGACTGAGCGCGATGTCGAAACTGACCGGCTTCGACGTCGCATTCACGCTCGGAAAATTGCTGATCGAGAAATTGCCGAGCGTCACCGGCACGATCCAGTTCGACTGAATCTCGCAACGATTCGGCACATGGATTTCGCATTCGCTGCCGATGCAAACGTTGCCGACGCCCGTATAGGTTTTCGGTAGCTTGCACAGGTTGGGCGGCACGGTCACCTCGGGCACAGTCACCGAGCCACCAATCGACGCGGTGCCTTTGGGCAAGTCAAGCGCGTAAATCGCGACGGTCGGATTGCCGGACAGGCTCTTGACGATCAGCTTGCCCTGCGGCAATTGCGAAGCCGGCTTGTCGAGCACCAGAAACTGCCGAAAGCGCATGATCATCGAGTCCGAACCGCCGCCGCCCGCGGAATTGAGGGCGAACTTTGCCGTCGCCATCGGCTGCGGGCCTTGCCGCAGCGTGCGTTCGGCGCCATCGTCAGACACACCGGCCCATTTGAAGCCGATACCTTCGACGTTGGTTTGCGCGATGCCGTCCGGGACGACACTGCCTGGCAACCAATGGGCGGCAGTCACGAACTCGTGCGCCACCGGCGCCGTGCCGTACTTGAACTTCACGAAGATAGAAACGGTGCGCCCGTACAGGATCGCGTTTGGCGGCGTCGTACTCGTCAATGGCGTCTGCATTTGCCAGGGTGTCGCTTCGACGTTGCCGACACTGCAATCCAGCGCTGTCGTACCGTCGGCACCCTGCGCCGCGACATGCGTGCCGAATGCAAGAACCAGGTATCCCGCCATCGTCAGGCGTACGATCGCCCGGCCGATCCGCCAGGAGCTGCGCCATAGAATCGTCTTCATGCTGCTCTACCTTGGTATCGCCGACGGGCGCGCAGGTGGCCGCGCCCGCCGGCCGTTGCGTTACTCGATCACACCGAGATTGAGACCGGCGATCTTCTGCAGCGCAGCTTCACCGGACGCGATGCTGTTGCGAAAGATGCCACGGTTGATGCCGACGAGCCCGCCGAAAGTCTGCGTCGACGATCCGTTGACCCGGCCGTTCGCAGTGGAGCGTTCGACGAGTCCGGCGTTCATGCCGATCAAGCCGCCGAGCGTCGAGTAACTCCCCGCGTTGACCACGCCCGATGCCGACGCGTCGCTCACCGTGCCGAGGTTTTCGCCGGCAAAGCCGCCCACCGTGCTCGACGAACTGCCCGTCACGTTGCCGGTGGTCGACGCTGCCTCGATCGTGCCGGACGTCGTGTTGGCGCCGACGAAACCACCCACCGCCGCACCATAGCCGCCGTACACGGCGCCGCTCGCGTCGACGTTGCTCAGTTCAGCCGCGTTGCTGCCGACGAAGCCGCCCGTCTTGCTGTAGTTGCCGCCCGTCGTCTTGCCGCGCGCGACCGCATGCGCAATCCGCCCACCGAAGTGACTGCCGACGAAGCCGCCGTTGTTGCCCTGGCCGCCGTTCACCGCGCCATGCGCTTCCGCCATGTCGATGAATGCGTTCGCACCCAGGTTGACGCCGACGAAGCCGCCCGTCGAACCCGTCGATGCGCTCCACACGTCACCCAGCGCCTTGCTGTCGGTCACGATGCCCTGGTTCAGGCCGACGAAGCCGCCGATCGCTTGCGCGTACCGGCCGTCGACGGGGCCGCTCGCGCTCGACTTGACGATCTTGCCCGTATTGCTGCCCACGAGGCCGCCCGCCGTACCGCCCGAGCCGCCCGTCACCCGCCCGAGAGCGGCCGAGTCTTCGATCATGCCGAGCAGGTTCGCCCCCACGAGCCCGCCCACGTTCACGCCCGCGATGTTGGCGCCCGACGTGGTACCGCGGCTGGTCGACCTCAGAATGAGGCCATCCCGGTTCACGCCGACGAGACCGCCGATCGATGCAAGATTCGATGCACCACCGGATACGGTCGCATTCGACTCGCTGTCCGATACGACACCTGAAAACCGGTCCACACGGTTCTCGCCGATCAGGCCGCCGACGGCATACGACATGCCGTTGCCCGCGACATAACCGGTAAACGACGCGCGGGATACTTCACCCTGGTTGATGCCGACCAGGCCGCCGAGCGCATTGCTGCGGTTGGCGCCTGCACTCACCTGCATGCTGGTCGCGGTCACGTTCGAAATCCTGCCGGCGTTTTCGCCGACCAGCCCGCCGATGGCCACCGGGCCGACGCCCGCCGCGGCATTGACGCGCAACGCGTTCAGCTTGAGGTTGGCAATCGTGCCGGTGTTGCGGCCGAACAGCCCCGCGTACGGGTCGCTGCTCGAAATGGCGAGGTTGCCGATCGTGTTGCCGAGGCCGTCGAACACACCGGCGAACGACGCGCCCGAACCGATGGTCCTGAACGCCGTGCCGTAGTAGGAACCGACGATGTCGTTGCCGAGCACGTACAGGCCGTCGAGATTCGCGTTGACCGCCTGCAACTGCTGGAGGTTCTGGACCACGGTATAGCGATAGCCGTTCGATTCGAAACCGGCCCCGGCGCCGGACAGCTTCACTGCCGCACCACCGGTGAGCCATTGCGCCGCGCCGTAGTCGAGCGTCAGCAGCGCGTTCGCGCCGGTCAGCGCGATCGGCGCCGTGATCCGCACGTCCTTGCGTGCATCGATCGCAACACGTGCGTTCGCGCCGGTCGCGCGCAACGCGCCGTTGACCGACACGTCGCCCTGCCGGCTGGCCAGCGCCAGGCGGTTGCCGCTCGCCCACGTGATCGCCCCGTCGACCGAGGTTTGGCCGCGTTCGGCAACCAGCTCGACATCCGTCGTCGCGAGATTGCGCGACAGCGTGTCCGCCACGATCGTACCGGGCTGGTTCGCACCCGCCGTGACCGAGACGTCCGACGATGCGATGCGCCACGTGCCGGTCCGGCCGTTGGTCGCGCGCGTGTCGACCGTCGCGCCGAGCGCCACCTTCACGTCGGCGCCGCGCGTCTCGACCGTACCGCCGTTGCCCGGCGTCGTCGCACTCGCGTTCAGCACGCCCGCGACGTTCACGGTGCCCGCATCGTGGCCGTCCAGCGAGATCCGGCCCGCGTTGTTCCTGAGCGTGCGTGCCTCGATGGTCCCTTGATTGTTCACCACCGTGCGCAGCACCGCATCGGCGGTCTTGGCGCTCATCAACACCTGTCCGCCGTCGGCTTTCAGCAACTGCTCGTTGCTCACCAGCGCGTCGAGGGTGCCCTTGTCAATCTGCACGTTGAGCAGCTTGCCGCCGTCGAAGTTCAGCGTGGCATCGCTGCCGGACGCCAGTGCGACGGTGCCCATCTGCGCCTGGACGATCCCCTTGTTGAACACGCGCGCCCCCAGCAGCGCGATCGCGCCGCCTTCGCTCGCCACGATATTGCCGAAGTTCTGCACTTCGCTCGGAGTCTGGCCGGAGAACCGGAAGCGGCCGGCGTCGAAGTCTTCGTTCTTGATGTCCAGCGTCGTCGCGACCAGGCCGCCGACATTGATCTGTGCGCTCCTGCCGAACAGGATGCCGTTCGGATTGACGAGAAACACGCGGCCGTTCGCATCGATGCTGCCGTGGATCGCGCTGGCGTCCTGGCTGATGACGCGGTTCAACGCGATCGACGTCACGGACGGCTGGTTGAACGTGACACGCTGCCCCTTGTCGACGTTGAACGTCTGCCAGTCCAACACCAGCTTGTTGTCATGCTGGTTGATCGACATCTGCTGCCCGTTGTCGTAGCGAAGAATGTCGGCTTTCCCGGACACGATCTTCTCGCCCGCGGGTAGCGCATGCACGGGCATCGCCGCGCTGCCCGCGAGCCACGCCAGCACCACGACGACGCCCGCGCGCGTGGTGGATTTGCCGCGCCGGCGTACGCGTTCGCCGGCGACCTGCCAGGCGCCTTGTCGGACGTTCCACACCAAAGCATAGGTCTTGTTCACTTTCGTTTTTCCCTTGTTATAGTCGAATCCCTGCCGATACTCCCCGGCAGGACGGGTCCTGCAAACATTGACGTGCCGCTCGTCACGGCGGCACGGCTTGCGCCCGGTATTCGTGCGATGCGCCGCTCTCGTCGACGGCATCGAACACGATCGCGCCCGCGCCGATTTGCCTGTCGATCGGGATCTCGGCTCGCCCGAATGGCGCGACATCCACCGCGCCGTGCTTCAGCGCGACGGGCTCGCCGTTCACCGACAGGCGCGTCAGCGTCACGTAGTAAGGCGTGGGATTGCTCGCGGCGATCGACGCTGCGGCCGGCGTGCCGTCGTGCGTCCATGCGAGCCGGTTCGGTGCGTCGTCGGGCTCGCCACGAAGCCCGGGCGGCCGGACCAGCAGCTTCATCCTGAACCGGTAGGCGATGCGCAGCACGGGCTCGCCGGTCGGCGCGGCGGGCGGGACTTCGAGCAGGTTGATCCAGAAACAGGACTCGCGGTCCGTGGCAAGCCCGCCGCCGACGGCCTGCACGCGGATCGACAGCGGTTGCCCGGGATCGAGCCGCGCAAGGGGCGGTGCGACGACGAACGGCACGCGCAGCCGGCTCGGGTCGGCATTCGCGTCGCCGTCGTCCAGCCACGCCTGCACGAGAATGGGCGCGCTGCCGCTGTTGCGGGCGAGGATCGTCAGCGCACGCGCATCGGCCGGATAAACGAACCGCGTGCCGACGACGGTAAGCGACGCGTCGCACCGGGGCGTGCCGACGCTCGCGACGCTGGCCAGCACCGCCGCCCGCACGATGCGGCCGGCAACCCGTTGCCGGCACACACGACGCGACGACAGGCGCGCGAGCGGGCCGAAGCGAAAGCGCGAACGATCCATCGTGCTAGCGCCCCCCTTCCCGCTCGGCCCGCGGCCCGAGCGCGTTCGGCGTCAGCGTCGCCGCACGGCAGGTGCCCGTCAGCATCACGTAGCCCGTCCCCGAGCGCTGTTCAGCAGGTACCGCGTAATCGATCACGCACTGCTGGTCGGCACGCGTCCCCCACTCGACGCGGATCTGGCCATCGTCCGCGGCACTGCGTACGAACAGTCGGCTGCCCTGCCCGACCACGCCGAGCGCAGCGCCGCTGCGTGCGTCGAGCGCACGCGCGGCGAAGGGCAGCGGCCGCCCGTCGTCGGTCTGCGCGTCGATCAGCAGTGCACGCGCCTTCAGCGTGTCGTAAGACAGCATGACGATCGAGCCCGAGCGCGGCGCGACGCTGCGCGAGACGGTCTTCAACTCGACGTCCTCCGCGATGTCCTTCGGATCGATGTCGATCTTGTTCAGCTGATACGGAATGAGGCTCGGCACGACCGCATAGCCGAAGCGGTCGACGCGAGCACTCGTGTTCGCGACGAGTGCACCGCGTGCGTGCGGCACGTGCACGACGCCGATGGTCTCGCTCAACGTGGGCGCCGGTGTCAGGCCGCCCGGATGCAACACGAGGCCGCCCGTCGCGTTCGCCGACGCCTGCTGATAGTCGCGCCCGATGCCCAGGTTCGCCGACACGGACACGGCCGGCCGCTGATAGCCGATGCCGAAACTGCCCGACGATCCGCGGTTGTTGCCGTCGTAGCTCGACGCCACCGAGTACGAACCGTCGCCGAGCTCGCCGAAGCGGCCTGCCACGCTGGCCGTGGCGCTCGTGCCGGCGCTGCTGTCATGCGTGACGAGCGAGCTGAAGATCGGCGCGCGCCGCGAATTGCGCCCCAACGGAATCGATACGTTCAGGCTGACGAGCGTACTGCCTGACCCGCCATCGAACGACGGCTCCCGTCCGGACAGGTTGCGCACGCGCTGCACCGACGCGGTCACCGTGGCGTCACGCCATTGCGTGCTGTAGCCAAGCGTGAAGCTGACCGTCTGCCCGCCGCCCGCCCAGTAGCTGAGCGCCGACCCGTTCGCATAAACGCTGCCCGCTCGCCCGATCTGCTGGCTCACGTTGAGATCGACCCGATCGCGCAACCGCGCAAACGCGGCCGCCCCTGCGCCCTGATCACCCCGACCGTTCAGCAGCATCGCATCGCGCAGGCCGAGATAGCCCTTCGTCGAGTAGCGATACGCGAGCAACGAGAAGTTCGTCCCGCTGTTCGGCAGGTTCTTGCTGTACGACACGCGGATACTCGAACCGGTCAGGCGCTCACTGCCACGCGGCTGCGTCCGCGCGACCGTGATGTCGGCCGCGAAGCCGCCGATCGACGTATTGAGCGCAACGCCCGTCAGCACGGATTGGTAACGGCTCGCAAACGCGGCGCCGCCGTATGCCGTCACTGCGTTGCTGACACCGTGCTGCACGGTAAACTGGCCGACGTACTGCCGGCCGATATCGTCGCCCAGCTCGATCGCCTGCCCCGCCATCACGCTGAACCGCGTGCTGCCCGGACGCAGCAGTTGCACCGTCGTCGCGAACGGCACCACGAAGCTGCGCGTCTCGCCATTGGCTTCCGTTATCGTCACGTTCAGGTCACCGCCGTAGCTCATCGCCTGCAGGTTGTCGATCGCGAACGGGCCGGGCGCGACGGTCGTCTCGTGCACCAGATAGCCGCGCTGGTAGATCGACACCTTGGCGTTGGACTGTGCAACGCCGCGCACGACCGGCGCGTAGTAGCGCTGCTCGTCGGGCAACATGCGATCGTCGCTGGCGAGCTGTACGCCGCGGAACGACACGGCATCGAACATCGCGCCGCTGGTCGAGCTCTCGCCCGCCAGCAACTGCGCGTGCCACGCGGGCAGATCGGTTTGCGCGTACACGTAGCCGCGCTGATAGCGGGCGCCGCCGCGCTGCGACCAGGTCAGGTTGCCGTTATGACGAATCCGGACCGGACCAGCACTCGCCGCCATCGACATGCCCGTGTAGAACTGCGAAAACTCGTACCCGCCGGAACGCGTCGTAAACGCGCTCGCGTTGTAGTTCAGCCATGCGGCCGGCACACCGTTCGTCCAGTTCGAAGGGTCAACATAAGTGCTCTGGTTCGCGAGCCGCATATAGAACTGCGGCGCCGTCAGATACAGCCGTTGCTCGGCCGCATCGAACGACAGCGCGCCGCCGGGTACGTAGCGGGACAGCGCATCGCAGATCGTCCCCTCGGGCATCGGATTCGACGGCTCGCTGCCGTCCTGGCCGCGCGCGCTTCGCTCCAGATCGATGCCTGCCCGCTGCAGCAGCGTGCGATCGAAGCAAGGCAGCACATCACCACGCGCATCGGGGCGGAACGTGATGTCTTCCACGCCACGCCACTGACCATTGACGATCAGATCGGCCCGATGCCGTCCGGGCACGACCGCATTCGGATGTGCGAACGGCGTCGTATCGATCGGCTCGCTGCCCGCGCCGTGCATCAGCATCGAATCGTCGAAATGCGTGGCGCCCCCAGCCGACAGGCGCGGCGCCGCGCCCGCGGTCGAGCGGCGCGCACCCTCCCGCGCGGCGGCGTCGACCGTATCCACCGTGGCAGCGAAGCCATTCGTCCCGGACGCCATCGCGACCGATGCGAACACGGATGCGGCAGCCAGCAGACAAGGACGCTGCGGAAGCCGCGGTGCGCATGAAGATTGAAAACCCGCCGAACTCAGCATGAGGATACAGTTGTTTAGCATACCGAATCTAACTCGAGACCCGGCGTGCAGTGTCGTGCCTTCTGGATGTGTTGCGTGAACCGGTTGCTCAGTCGGTCAGTTTTTTAGTTATGGTGCTGCGGCCGCCGTAGTCGTCGATCGCCATGTACCGCACGGCCGTCGGGCGCTGCGAACGCGCGGTGGTGCCAGGCAACGGGAAGCGCTGCGTATCGAACGGTGCGACCATCCCGCCGCCGGCCGGGACGAAGGCTCCCCCGACGTCGCCCTCGACCATGCCGAACGACACGTAATACGGCGTCGGATTGGAAACCTCGAGCGATATCGGTTGTCCGCCCGCGCGAGCCGCGTCGGCCGACACCTTCCAGACCAGCTTGTCCACTGCGGTATCGACGTCGTTCCCAAGCGCCGTGGGGCGGTAGAACAATTTGATGCGGGTCCGGAACGCAAAGCGCAGGCGATTGTCCGTGTCCTGCTGCACCGCCGGCACCTCGAGCACGTTCAGCCAGAACACCGATTCGCGGTCGGCCGGCAGTTGTGCCTGCATGTTCGTGATGCGCAGCACGGCATTTCGCCCGGCTTCGACGCGCGCCAGCGTCGGCTCAACCACGAACGGCGTGCGCATCTGCTCGGGCGGCACGTCGGCACGGCCGTCGTCGATCCAGCTCTGCGCGAGCACCGGTTCGGTACCGGCGTTTTTCATCCGGACCGTCACATCGCGAGCACGCTCGGGAAAAATCACCCGGGTACCGTCCAGCAGCAGCGCTGCCTGTGCCAGCGTGGCACAGGCAGCCCACGCCACGACCCCGGCCAGGGCTTGCAAACGAATGGAGCGAATGGACAGGTTCATGACGTGGAACAGGGATGGCATCGATCAGTGATAGGCGAGCACGTAGCGGATGAACGAGTTGCCCGAACCCGTCTTGATGGCAGCCGGCGCGGCCGTCGATACGTACTGCGCCGCATAGGACAGGGTGGCGGTGTTGTTCGCGACGGTCGCGACCTGGGCGTCCGCGATGTTTTGCGGCTGGCCGAGCATGATCTTGCCGGTCTTGCCGTTCCCTGCGTCCATGATCTGGATTTCGACGCCTTCCGCCGGCTTGGTGCCCACGAGCTTGAGGTTGCCGGTCACCGGATTGATGTTGATCGACCGCTGATCGAATTCGACCAGGACCTTCGTGCCGTTGGTACAACCCGCATTGCCGCCGATGTTCAGGTTGAACGTGACGGGATTCGAAGTCTTGCCGATTTCGGTGAACGTGTCCGTGCCGATCCGGTCGCCGAGTTGGACTTCCTTGCGGTTGCCGGCACCCGGCGCTGCACCGTCGATGTTGCAGGTGACGTCGGAGATGCTGCCGTAGAACGCAAGCTCGCCGTCGAATGCCTGGGAAACCGACGGCATGAGCGCAGCACTCGTGATACCTGCGGCGACGCAACCCCGAAGCAGATTCATCTTCATCGTTGAATTC
>NZ_SCNZ01000027.1:0-118265 GCF_005502655.1 Burkholderia sp. 4NA327C6
GCCGATGCGCACTTTCCTCGATTCGCTCGATCTCGCCAAGGAGAAACTCATCCCCCATTGATGACTCGTTCTTTGTCGGCCCGACTACCTGTCAGATCAAGTCCCGGCTAATACAAATCAACGCCCACCGGCTTGCCGCTTCACAAGCGCCCCCCGCTGCAACACATACTCGACCCGCGCGCCTTCATCGGCCACGACTCCGATATCCTCAAGCGGATTCCCATCCAGCACGACCAGATCCGCAATAGCTCCCGCCGCCACGACCCCAAGCTGCCCCTGCATATTGACGATCTCCGCCGCGACGGTCGTCGCCGACCTGAGCGCTTCCAGATTCCCCAGCACCTCCGCCCGAATCCGAAACTCCCCGCTTTGAAATGCGTGCATTTCCCCGAGCAGATCCGACCCGAACCCCATCTTCACGCCGGCGTTCGCATAGATTTCCAGCGATTCGCGTCCTTTCTGCTGAACGGAAGCCACCTTTGCCACCGACTCGGGCGGCATCCCGAACTCCGCGCCGTGTTTGGCCAGCGCGTCATAAGTGACAAGCGTAGGCACGACAAACGCCCCATGCTCATGCATCAGCTTCGCCGCGGCCTCATCCACGAGATTCCCATGCTCGATCGTCCTCACCCCACAGCGCACCGCCCGAGCAATCGCCCGCCCCGTATACGCATGCGCCATCACATAAGTATTCGCGGCCTCGGCCTCATCCACGATGGCCCGAATCTCGTCCTCCGAATACTGCGTGTTCGCAATCGGGTCGGTCGGCGAAGCCACGCCACCTGACGCCATGATCTTGATCTGCGTCGCGCCTTTCTGAATTTCTTCGCGCACGGCGAGCCGCACACCTTCGACCCCGTCCACCACCCGAGCGATCGCCCCAGTCCTGAAACAGCAGGAACAAGGCTCCAGCAAATCCCCACGAGGCCGAAAGTCCCCATGCCCGCCGGTCTGCGACAACGCCTTTCCCGACGGAAAAATCCGCGGCCCCGACACCAGCCCGGTTTCAACCGCCTGCATCAAGCTCCAGTCCGCACCTCCAGCATCCCGCACGCTGGTAAACCCACGCGACAACATTGCATCGAGAATCGGCAACGACCGAATCGCCGCAAGAATATTCGGCTGCGTCGCATTCACACCGAGGTTCGCATTCGAAGCCAGCACGTGCACGTGGCAATCGATGAACCCCGGCATCACGGTCTTGCCGCGCACGTCGATCACCTGCGCATTCGGCAAATCCACCGGCCGATCGGTGACTTCGACGATCCGTTCGCCGTCGATCACCACATGATGATGTTCGAGCAGCACGCCCCGTTCGAGATCGAGTACGTTGCCGCCTTGAAGCACGGTAATGGTCATGGATAGAGATCCTTATCGATTGACGGAAGCGGCCCGCTTGGCGTCCTTCACGAAGCGCGTGCCGACGAAACTGACGGCCGCCGCGAGTGTTACGTAGAAAGCAGGCGCCATGTTGCTGCCGGTGCGGGCGATGAGCCACGTGATCAGGAACGGCGCGAAGCCGCCGAAGATCGTGACCGCGAAGTTGTAGGCGACGGACAGCCCGGTCGACAGCACCTTGGTCGGGAACAGTTCGGCGAACGCCGCGAGGATCGGCCCCGTGTAGGTCGCGATCAGCACGCCGAACACGGCCTGGAACACGATCAGCGACGTGAACCCGGGCGCATGGTTGATCCACGCGAACATCGGCCACGCGAGCACGAAGATGGCCAGCGCCGATCCGGACAGGAACACGCGCCGTCCCCACACGTCGGCGAGCCGGCCGACGATCGGCGAGCAGCACATGATCATCAGCCCGCCGACCATGCCGGCCGCGAAACCGGTCGATTGCGGCAGGTGCAGCGTGCGCACGGAATACGTCGGCATGTAGAAGAGCAGCACGTAGGTGCAGACGGTCCACAGAATGACCATCGAAAAGCTCGCGAACGTCTCGCGCGGGTAGGTGGACAGCACTTCCTTCAGCGGCGAGCTTTCTTTCGCCTGCGCTTCGACGGCGCTGAATGCGGGCGTCTCGTCGATATGGCTGCGGATGTAGTAACCCACGGGCCCGACGATGATCCCGAGCAGGAACGGCAGGCGCCAGCCCCAGCTATGCAGCGCCTGCGCGTCGAGCGACGTCGTGACGAAGGTGCCGGTCGCGGCGCCGAGCAGCACCGCGAAGCCGATGCTCGACTGGATCCAGCTCGAGTAGTACGCGCGCTTCTCCGGCGGCGCGTATTCGGTGAGGAACGCGGTGGCGCCGCCCATCTCGCCGCCGGCAGAGAAGCCTTGCAGCAGCCGCGCGACGACGATCAGCAGCGGCGCGGCGATACCGGCCTGTTCGTAGGTCGGCGCGAGCCCGATGAGCGCGGTGCCGGCGGCCATCATGAGGATGGTGAGCGACAGCGCGGCCTTGCGGCCGACCTTGTCCGCGTAGATGCCGAGCACGATGCCGCCGACGGGCCGCATGAAGAAGCCGACGCCGAACGTCGCGACGGTCAGCAGCACGGACGTCAGTTCGTTGCCGGTCGGGAAGAACAGTTTCGCGATGATGACCGCGAAGAAGCTGTAGACGGTGAAGTCGAACCATTCGAGGCCGTTGCCGATCACGGTCGCGACGATGGCGCGGCGGCGCTGCTGCACGGCCGCGTCGACGGCAGGCGCGGCGCGCGGGGAAAGCGTTCCTTGCATGGTCTCTTCCTCTATCCGAATCAGAAGACGGGACGGCTGCCCCGCGTGAATCCCATGCTAAGGACAGCCGGATTTTTTTCTGAAACGAAAGATTCGCATGCACGCATGCGCTGGGCGCATGCGTTGCGTTCCGGATGGGTCAGGGCGCCATCTGGCGCTCCGCCTGGTCGAACAGCCAGCGTGTGAACAGGCGCGCGGCGTGGTTCTGCGCGCGGTCGTTGGGCGAGATCACGTAATAGCCGCCGCCGTGGCTCGCGGACGCCTCCGTCACGCGCACGAGCAGCCCGGCCTCGATGCATGCGTCGATCATGTAGCGCCAGCCGAGCGATATGCCCTGGCCGAGAATGGTCATCTGCACGATCTGCGGATACGAGTTGATCGTGATGTCCTGCGGCTGCGCCTTCTGCCGGTCGATGTCGTTCTGGTCGAACCATTCGGACCATGACATCCACTGACGCTGCCCGTCCTCGAGGCGCAGCAGCGTCTCGTGCGCGAGATCGGCCGCGTCGAGCGTGCGGCCGGCCAGGTAATCCGGCGCACAGACGGGAAACACTTCCTCGTCGAAGAGGCGCCGCGCGGTGTATTCGGCGGGGGCCTGCTGGCGCACGTAGTAGATGCCCACGTCGAACTCCGCCGGCGACATCGACGCGAGCCCGTCGCGCACGATCAGCCGCAGCTTGATGTTCGGATACGCGGTGCGAAACGCGGGCAGGCGCGGCGTGAGCCAGAGCAGCGCCACGCCGGACGAGCATGCGATCGTCAGTTCGAGATCGCCGTAAGGCTTCATCACGTCGTGCGTGGCTTCCGCGCATTGCGTGAGGAGGTGATGCACCTGCGCCGCGTATTGCTCGCCGGCGATCGTCAGCCGCAGCGAACGATGTTCACGCACGAACAGCGAGCGGCCGAGGAATTCCTCGAGCTGCTGGATCTGCCGGCTGATCGCGCTTTGGGTCAGGTGCAACTCGGCGGCCGCGCGCGTGAAGCTCGCGTGCCGCACGGCGGCTTCGAACGCGACGAGGCACTGGAGGGGCGGCAGGGGCGTGATGCGCATGGCGGGCGTGAGGGTGGTGTGGCTCGCGACATCATAAGCGGGGATCGCGACGGAATCGTAACCCCCCGCATGAGTGAAAGCCCGACCCTCTGCAGCGTGCCCGCCTCAAGCCGCCGGCAGGTAGCGCAGCTTGTACTTGCGTTGAAGCGCGGCAAGCGCATCGGCGGAAGGCTTGCCGGGGGCCGCCAGCCGCACGAGCTCGCCCGCTTCCTTGAAGAACCCTTCCGCCCCGCCGGGCGTGAACGTCGTCAGGAATCGGCAGGGCGCCGTGCCGGCATTGTGGAATTGCTGGGTGATCCCCTTGGGCGCGACCACATAGCTGCCCGCCTTTGCGGTGTACTGAACCTCGCCGATCTGCATCGTCAGCTCGCCTTCGAGAATGAAATTGTTCTCGTCCTCGTCTTCATGGATGTGCAACGGCACGGTTCCGCCGGGGGGGCAGCACGGTTTCCATCAGCGAATAAGCCCCGCCCGTTTCGGCGGCGAAAACCTTGATGTTCATCCGGGCGCCCGACGGATGCAGGACAGGGTGTCCATCGTGGGTTTCGATCATGCGCGCGATCGTGGTGGCGTCAGTCATTCTTTCTCCAGTGGCATGGGGCAGGGGGACGGAGGCGTCCGTCGTTCGGCATGCAGGTTACTGGAGGGGTAGGCTTGCGGATATCGTGTATTTTGACAAAAAATACGTGGAACTCGACAACCCGTGGTGTGCATCTCCTTGCGCTTCGACCGATGACCTTTTCCGTGACCGCAGCGCGCTTCGGCGCCTTGAGTGAAAGCGTGGCAGGCCGCCGCCATACCCATCCGGACGGGCAGCTGGTTCTGTCGCTTCAGGGTGTGGTGGCTTGCGAGGCGCGCGATGCGCACTGGATCATCCCGCCGCATTGCGCACTGTGGCTCCCCGCGGGGCTGCCTCACGTCAGCCGCGCTTCGCCGGCGGCCGATGGGTGCTTCGTCTTCATTCACCCATCGGTGACGGGGCTGCCGGATGAATGCCGCACGCTGCGCATCAGCCCGATGCTGCGCGAGATCATCGTCGAATTGGCACACAGGCCGCTCCAACCCGGCGTCAGGCGACACGCGTTGATGGTCGAGCTGTTGATCGAAGAGCTGGCCATCATGGAGCGGGTGGACACGCACTTTCCGATCCCGAGACACCCTCGTATCAGGCAGATCGCGCAGGCGCTGATCGCGTCGCCGGGCGATCGCCGTACCGTGGAAGAATGGTCGCGCCACATCGGCATGGGCGAGCGCACGTTGTCGCGGCGCTTGTTCGAGGAGACCGGCATGTCGTTCGGCAAATGGCGGCGGCAGTTGCATCTGATGGTCGCTCTCGAGGCGCTGGCGAAAGGCAGAAGCGTGCAGCAGGTCTCGGATGAACTGGGCTACGAGGCCGTGACGAGCTTCATCAACATGTTCAAGCAGGCGCTGGGTACGACACCCGCGAAATACCGCGCGCTTCAACCCAGGCCGTAGTGCGCCCCGGCCGCCGAACGCCGGCATGGTGAAGCGCGCCACCGGAGCCGGTCGGCACGCCAGCGCCGGATGGCGGATGACATTGGGCATCGCGGTGATGGTGGGCTCGTCGCCATGCGCGATTCATGCGACGATTGGCGATCAATCTCCATGAATCGAGGCAGACGTGACCCGATCAACCTCCGAGAGCAAGCCGGACGCCGTCCATCCGCCATGGATGCCCGTCGCGATGGCCGAACTCGGCATTCGCCGCCATCCTCCCGGAAGCGTCAACCCGCGCATCGTCGAATACAACAACCAGACGAACCTGGTCGGCTACGACGACAAGATTTCCTGGTGCTCGTCGTTCGTCAACTGGTGCATGACGCACGCCGGCGTTCGCGGCACGGGCTCCGCGCTCGCGCGTTCGTGGCTCGAATGGGGCCGGCCGCTGGAGCGCCCGGTGTACGGCTGCATCGCGATCCTCACGCGCGACGATCCCGCGAGCTGGAAAGGGCATGTCGGGTTCTACCTGCGTCACGACGACGAACAGGTGTATCTCTTCGGCGGCAACCAGCTGGAAGAAGTCCGCGAGCTCGCGTACCCGTTGACCGAAGTGATCGGATACCGCTGGCCCGACGCCCGATGATCTCGCCGCGGCAGCGGACACAAAACTGCAATCAACGGCGCATCTGCTGCTGCTAACCTGTCGCACAACCGCATCGACCCACCCGAAGCCTGTCGGCGCATCAACGAGCCGCCGCCGGCCTTCGCACCCACAAGGAGCCAGCAGTGCAAACCGGTCATCTCCGTCTCTACGCCGATACGCAATACGCGAGCCCTTACGCGATGTCGGTTTTCGTTGCGCTCGAGGAAAAGGCGCTGCCTTACGAACTGGTGACCGTCGATCTCGGCAACCGCGCGCATTTTGCGCCCGACTACGCGGCGACCTCGCTGACGCAACGCGTGCCGACGCTCGTGCACGACGATTTCGCGCTGTCGGAATCGTCGGCGATTACCGAGTATCTCGACGAGATCTTCCCGGGCACGCGGCTCTATCCGGTCGAGCCGCGCCAGCGCGCGCGGGCGCGGCAGGTGCAGGCGTGGCTGCGCAGCGACCTGATGCCGGTTCGGACGGAGCGGTCGACCGAAGTGCTGTTCTACGGGCCGTCGAGCGAGCCGCTGTCGAGCCTGGCGCAGGCGGCCGCGCAGAAGCTGTTCGCGGCCGCCGACAAGCTGCTCGCGCCGGGCACGGCCAACCTGTTCGGCGAGTGGAGCATTGCCGATGTCGATCTTGCGGTGATGCTGAACCGGCTGGTGCTGAATGACGATCCGGTGCCGCAGCGCCTCGCCGACTATGCGCGGGCGCAGTGGGAGCGGGCGTCGGTGCAGCGCTGGGTGAAGCTGAAGCGGCCGCCGTTGTAATTCGCAATGAACGTGTTCGGCCCGATCCTCATCGTGCTCCTGCTGGCTGCGGGAGTGTTTGCTGCGATCCGGTTCCGGCACAAACTCATCACGCGGATCCTCACCGTTATCGCAGGGCTGGGCATTGCGTGGGCGGCGGTTTACCTCATCGCGTTGTCGTCGGTCAAATGCCTGGGATCGTGCGGCTGACGAGCGGGGCGCCGGCAAGGTTGGAAGCCGGCGCCGTATCGTGATCCCGCTCAGTTCTTCGCCACCGCCTCCACCTCCGGCCCACCCGCCGCGTCATTCCTGCTCCACCCACCCCCAAGCGATCGATACAGCGCCACCGCCGCCAGCGCATGTTCGCGCTTGACCTGGTTGAGCGAATCCGAATCCCGCAGATACACCTCCTGCGCGGACAGCACATCCAGAAAATCCGTCGCACCGCCCTTATAGAGCTGATTCGCCAAGCCGAGCGCTTTATCCGAAGCAGAAAGCGCGCTACCGAGCTTGCGCGTTGCCTCATCGGAGCTGACGAGATTCGCGCGTGCATCCTCGACTTCCCTCAACGCCTGCAGCATCGTCTGCCGTAACCCGAGTTCCGACTCGCGCATCCGGCTTTCGCTCTGCGAGATATCGGCGGTAATCCGTCCCGCGTTGAAGATCGGGCTCGTCGCGCTCAACGCCGCGCTGAACAGGTTATCGGTCAACTTAGGCAACCCGAGATAGGAGGCGGCCAGAATCCCGTCCGTCAGGTTCAACGAAAACTTCGGATACCGCTCGGCCTTCGCCACGCCGACTTGCGCGGCCCGCCGCTCGACCTGCGCATAGGCAGTCAGCACATCCGGCCGCCGCAATAACGCCTGCGAAGGCAACGTCCCCGGCGCGCCAACCGGCGGCGCAGGAATCTCACCAGCCTGCGCCAGCACGAGCCGATCGACCGATTCCGGCGTCCGCCCCGAATACACGGCGATCAGATTGAGCTGATGCGTGATCTGCGCCTGCGTCGGCGGAATCCGCGCTTCGAGCGCATCGAGCTGGTTCTGCGCACGCGTGACGTCGAGTTCCGTCGACAGCCCGAACGCCTGCCGCTTGCGCGTGAGTTCGAGCGCATGCTGCCGGATCTTCGCGTTGTCCTGCAGGATCTTCAGTTCCTGCTGCGCCCAGCGCAGATCGACATACGCGGAAGCCGCATCGGCCGCGAGCGCGAGCCGCATCGCGTCTTCCGCATGTTTCTGCCCGACGAGCTCGGCCTGCGCGGCCAGCAGATCGAGCCGTTCGCCGCCGAACACATCCGGCGACCAGCTCAGCGCGAGCCCCGCGCCGGCCTGCCGCACATACCCGAGCGGCGGCGGCGTGTTCTGCCGTGCGTCGGCCGCATGCGCGGTCGCATCCAGTTCGGGCAGCAGCACCGCGCGCTTCTGCACGGTCAGCGCCTGCGCCTGCTTCACGCGTTCGGCGGCGGCCTGCAGATCGAGGTTGCCGTCGAGCACGGTGGCGATCAGCCGGTCGAGCACGGGATCGTGGAACTGCGCCCACCATGCGGCGGCGTCGATGTCCGCGCGCGGTACATCGGTATCCCAACCATCCGGCGCGAGCGTTCGGACCGATTCCTGAAGCGCCGGATGCTGCGCGGGCTGCACCGCACATCCTGCGGCGAGGGCGCTGACGGCGAGGGCGACGAGAAGTTTTTTCATGATGGTGATGACCTCAACCTCAGTGCGCGTCCGGCGGCGGCGCGTTCAGGGAAATGGGTTTGGAGAAGACGACCGCGATCAACGCGACGACGAAGCACAGCGACAGCGCGTAGTACGCATCCGCATAGGTGAGCGTTAGCGCTTCGCGATAGATCAGGTGGTGCAGGTTCGCGAGCCCGGTTTGCGCGGTGTCCAGCGTGTTGCCGGCCACGGACGACCAGTACGCGGCCTGGCGATCGAGCAGCGACGCGACCTGCGGCTGGCCGGCGCTCACGTGCTCGTTCAGGCGCAGGTAATGAAAGTTCAGCCGGTCGTTGAGCATCGTCGCACTCACCGCGATGCCGATCGCCCCGCCGAGGTTGCGCATCAGGTTGAACAGGCCGCTCGCCGATTTCAGGCGCGACTGCGGCAGCGAGCCGAGCGCCATCGTCACGATCGGCGGCACGCTGAACTGCTGGCCGATGCCGCGCAGCGCCTGCGGCAGCAGCAGTTCGCGCCAGCCCCAGTCGTGCGTGATCGGCGTGTACAGATAACAGCCGAGCCCGAAGCAGATCAGCCCGAACACGAGCAACGAACGCAGGCTGAAAAACCGTGCGGCAAACGCATACGCACAGAGCGCGACCAGCTGGAACGCGCCGACCGACAGCAACGCGATGCCGATCTGCAGCGAGCTGAACGCGCGCACCTGCGCAAGAAACAGCGGCGTCAGGAACACGGTCACGAAGATCCCGATGCCGGTCACGAACGACAGCAGGCTGCCGATCCCGAAGTTGCGCACGACGAGCGCGCGTAGGTCGACGATCGGATCCTTCGCGGTCAGCGCATGCACGATGAACAGGAAGCCGCAGATGCCGGAAATCCACGCACAGATCACGATCGCGTCGTCACCGAACCAGTTCTTGCGCGGGCCTTCTTCCAGCACGTATTCAAGGCAACCGAGGAAGCCCGACATCAGCACGATGCCGAGATAGTCGCCGCGCTTGATGAGGCTCAAGTCGGGTTCGTCGATGTGCACGTAGCGCGGCACGAGCGCAGCCACCGCGATGCCCGGCACGAGGTTCAGGTAGAACAGCCAGTGCCACGACCATTGATCGGTGATCCAGCCGCCGATCACGGGGCCGATCGCGGGGGCGAGCGACGCGAGCGCGCCGATGGTCGTCGACGCAATCAGCCGCTGCTTGCCGGGGAACAGCACGAACGCGGTAGTGAACACGGTCGGGATCATTGCAGCGCCGAGCGCACCTTGCAGCCCGCGGAACAGGATCATCGAGTTGATGTCCCATGCGACGCCGCACAGCATGCTGGTGATCGTGAAGCCGACCGCCGATGCGGCGAACAGCCAGCGCGTCGACATCACTTTCGACAGCCAGCCCGACATCGGGATCACGATGATCTCGGCGATCAGGTAGGCCGTTTGCACCCACGACAGTTCGTCCTGGCTGGCGGACAGGCCGCCGCCGATGTCGCGCAGCGACGACGCGACGATCTGGATGTCGAGCGTCGCCATGAAGAAGCCGATGCACATCAGCGCGAACGCGAACACGCGCTGCTTGGTCGGTTGCGACGCCGGGTCGCCGGAAAACGCGGTGGTCATCGTCGGCTCCCGCTCAGTTCGCGTGGTCGGTATGCACGGTCACGACCGCGGAGAGCCCGGGGCGCAGCACCTGCTCGAGGCCCGGCTGCGGATCGAGATGCACGCGCACGGGCACGCGCTGGACGATCTTCGTGAAGTTGCCGGTCGCGTTCTCGGGCGGCAGCACGCTGAAGGTCGCGCCGGTGGCGGGCGCGAGGCTGTCGACGCGGCCGTGCAGTTTCGTGCTCGACGCATCGAGCGACACGTCGACGCGATCGCCCGCGTGCATCTTGCGCAGCTGGTCTTCCTTGAAGTTCGCGTCGATCCACAGGCCGGACGCCGGCACCACAGTCAGCAGCGGTGCGCCGACGTTCGCGAGCATCCCGACGCGGCCCGTGCGATTGCCGACGTAGCCGTCGACCGGCGAGCGGATCGTCGTGTATTCGACGTTGAGCGCGGCGACGCGCTGCGCGGCAAGTGCGGTGTTCACGCGGGCCCGCACATCGGCGAGCTGCGCGCCGAGCACGTCGAGCTGCCGCTTCGACGCGAGCAGCGCGGCGTCGCTGCGCTCGACGGCGGCGCCGGCCTTCGAGTAGTCGGCGTCGGCACGTTCGACGATCTGGTTCGACACGGCGTCGGATTTCACGAGCTCGCGGTAGCGCACGCGATCCGACGCGGCACGCGTCAGCTCGGCCGACGACGCGTTCTTGTCGGCCGCCTGCTGGCCGATCACCGCGTATTGCAGTTGCTGCTTCGCCTCGAGTTCGGTCACGGCGGAGCGGGCGCTGTCGACTTCGGCGCTGGCCTGCGCGAGCTTCGCGTCGTAGTCGCGCGCGTCGAGCTGCACGAGCACGTCGCCGGCCTTCACGCGCTGGTTGTCGGTCACGAGGATCTTGTCGACGAAGCCGTTGACCTTCGGCGCGAGCACCGTCACGTCGCCGCCGACATACGCATCGTCGGTGCTCTCCTGAAAGCGCAGCACGAACAGCCAGTCGAGCGCGGCGGCGACGACGACGACGGCGACGGCACCCACCGCGATGCGCATCCACGGCACGCGGCGCTGTTGCTTCGCGGGCTGGTCGAGTGTGGCTGCTTCACGGGATGAGGCAGCGGCTTGGGTCGTATCCATCGATTCACCTATGTATATGCACTTATCAAGTCGATCGACGGCATGTCGTCGATCGGGGAAGGGGCTAGCGTTCCGGCAGGTTGTGCGTGATCCGGAACAATTCGTCTCTCAGGCGGGCCGCCTGCGTCGACCCGAACCGCTGCTCGAACGCTTCCTGCGCGGCGAGCCAGTGCACCTGCGCGTCGGCGACCTTCGTTTCGCCGTGCGCGGTCAGCGCGAACGTCTGGCGGCGGCACCGCGGCTCGATCTGGCCCGCCACCAGCGCCGCGCCGACGAGCGGCTTGAGCGCGCGCAGCAGCGCGGTGCGTTCGATCACCAGCACGGTCGACAGCGTCGCCATCGTCAGGCCGGGCCGGTCGCGCAGCAGCGCGAGAATGCTGTACTGCGACGGCGTCACGCCCGCCTGCGACAGGTAACGCTCGTAGAACTGCGAGATCCGGCGGGCGGCTTGGCGGACCGCGAAGCAATCGTCATCGGTGAGCGTCATCTTGTGCATGTACACATGTTAGGGGGCAATGCCGCCCGGAGCGAGCGGCGGGGCGCGATCAGATTGTTGCCGCGGCCGTACCAATCGGCGTCAGGCTGCAGCCGGGACGATCCAGCCTTCGCGGTCGCAATAGGCGGCCGTGTAGTCGATGAATGCCTTGACCTTCGCGGGCAGCAGCGCGCGGTTCGCGTAAGCCAGTTTGATCTCGACGAACTTGTCGACGAGGTCGGCATCCGCGAGCAGTTGCACGAGCGCGCCCGACGCGAGTTCGGCCTGGACGAGCGTTTTCGGCACGACGCCGATGCCGAAGTCGTGCATCACCATCTCGCGGTTGAAGACGGGGCTGTTCGACGAGATGTCGAAGCGGAACGGCACGGTCAGCAGGTCGCCGTCGACGCGGAACGACAGCGCGGGCCGGCGCAGCGACGGCGACATCGGCACGAACAGATGGTCGGCGAGATCCGCCGGCGCGACCGGGTGCGAATGGGCGCGCAGGTACGCAGGCGTCGCGACGATCACGAGCGGAATCCGCTCGATCATTCGCACGACGGTCGATTCGTTCGTCAGCATGTACGGCACGACGATGCCGATGTCATAGCCTTCGCCGACGAGATCGACCGGGCGCTCGGTCAGCGTCACGTCGAGGCGCACCTTCGGGTGTGCGGCCTTGAAGCCGGCGATCAGCGGCACCAGCCGGTTCAGCGCGGCCGTCGTGTGCGCGACGAGCCGCAGCAGGCCTTCGGGCTCGCGCGTCGGCGCCTGCGCTTCCGCTTCGAGCGAGTCGAGTTCGTCGAGCACGGCCGCGCAGCGCTCGTAGATGCGCTCGGCCGTTTCGGTCAGCGACACCTGGCGCGTGGTCCGGTGCAGCAGCCGGCTGCCGAAACGCGCCTCCAGATCCGCGACCGCGCGCGACACGACAGGCCGTGCGAGGCCATGCATGTCGGCGGCACGCGTGAAGCTGCGCATCTCCACCACCGACCGGAAAATCCGCAGCTTGTCGATGTAGTCCATGTCCGTCTCCTTGACGCGAGGGCCGGCCGCCGGCCTGGTTACGGCGGAGTGTACATTGACTTTATGCATATGCACATTTAAATTGCGAAACATGAACGACACCTCGATTGCCCAAGCGTGCCACTGTCTCGCGCTGCGCCAGGCGGCGCGCTTCGTCACGCAACTGTACGAGCGCCATCTGGCCCCGGTTGGCGTCACGCCCGCCCAGTTTTCGATCATGGCGAACCTGACGCGCCAGCCCGGCCTGCTGATGAGCGAGCTAGCCGATGCGCTCGTGATGGATCGCACGACGCTGCTGCGCGCGTTGAAGCCGCTGCAGCGCGACGGGTTCGTCGCAACGGCCGCGTCCGAGCACGATACGCGTGCGCATGCGCTGAGCCTCACGAAGCTGGGCGAGCGCACGTTCGCCGAAGCGAAAGTCGCATGGCAGGCCGCGCAAGACGAATTCGAGACGCGGTTTGGCCGCGATCGCGCGAAGGCGCTGCGCGACGAGCTGTTCAGTGTGACCGCGGAACGCTAGACGGCGGGCTGGCGGCAAACTGGAACGGAATTCGAGCCATTGATTGCTTTCGTGGCGCTCAGTGGCGTAAATTGGTTTTTGAAACTGTCCGGATCGATGGCGATCTGGACAGTTTTTATTTCCAGTTGTAGAGTCCCCTGACGGATTTCACGAGCCGGCGCCGCCGGCACGCGTCAGAGGAGCAACCGATGCTGCAGTTGAGTGACCGCGACAGCGCCATGCTGCGCGGGGATTTCGGCGACGGCGTCGCGCGCGCGATGCGGATCGTCGCGCGCACGGCGCAAGTGATGTCCGCGCCGCACCTGATCGACATCACGTCCGCCCATATCGACGGCTGCCTTTACCACGGCCAGACCAGCCTCGATTTCGTCGAGTATTTCGTCGATACCGGCGCGAAGGTCGCGGTGCCGACCACGCTGAACGTCGGGTCGCTCGACCTGATCCATCCCGAGCTGTACCACGGCGACCGCACGATCCGGCGCGATGCGCAGCGCCTGATGGACGCGCATCTGCAGCTCGGATGCGAATCGAGCTTCACGTGCGCGCCCTATCAACTGAAGAACCGTCCCGCGAAAGGCGAGCAGATCGCATGGGCAGAATCGAACGCGATCGTGTTCGCGAATTCGGTGCTCGGCGCGCGGACGAGCCGGTACGGCGATTTTCTCGACCTGGCTGCCGCGATCACCGGGCGTGCGCCGTACGCGGGGCTGCATGTCGAAGCGAACCGCGCCGCGCGGATCGTGTTCAACGCACCGGATTTCAGCCGCCTGGCGTCGCGCGACATCCATTTCGCCGCGCTCGGGCTCCTGATCGGGCGGATCGCGGGCGCGGTGGTGCCGGCGATCGTCGGGCTGCCGGCGGACACCACGGAAGACGAACTCAAGGCGTTGGGCGCGGCTGCCGCATCGAGCGGCGCCGTCGCGCTGTTCCATGCGGTCGGTGTGACACCGGAAGCACCCACGCTCGACGCCGCACTGCATGGACAAGCGGCGCCACGCACGGTCGATGTCGCGATGGCCGATCTCGACGAGATCCGCCGCACGCTGAACCACGGCGCGGCCGGCGATGCGCTCGTCGCGGTGGCGCTCGGCACGCCGCATTTCTCGCTGGCCGAATTCCGCACGCTCGATACGTTGCTCGACGCGTTCGACGGCCAGCCGGCCTGCGATTTCTACGTGAACACGAGCCGGTTCATCCTGTGGGAACTGGAGGAGGCCGGCCTCGCGGAGAAATTCGCTGCACGCGGCATCCAGATCGTCGTCGATACCTGCACGTACATCACGCCGGTGATGAAGCAACTGTCGGGGCTCGTGATGACCAATTCGGGGAAATGGGCGTCGTATGCGCCCGCGAACATCGGCGTGACGGTCGCGTACGGCAGCATGCGCGAATGCGTTCGTTCGGCGTACGAAGGAAAGGTGCGATTCGATGACTGACGCCGCGCACAAGGGTTTGACGGGCGACACGCTCGTGCCGGGCAGCGCGTGCGCGCGCCCGTTCGTGCTCGACAAGCCGCTCAGCTTCTGGGGCGGCTACGACTCGGGCGCGGGAAAGATCGTCGATCGCGGGCATCCGCAGGCCGGCGCGAGCCTCGCCGGCAAGGTGATGGTGATGCCGCACGCGAAGGGCTCGAGTTCGAGCAGCAGCGTGCTCGCGGAAGCCGTGCGCAACGGCACGGGGCCGGTCGCGATCGTGCTGAAGGAGCGCGACCTGATCATCTCGATCGGCGCGATCGTGGCCGCCGAGCTGTATGCGATCGCGGTGCCGGTGGTGTGCGTGACCGATCACGTGTACGACGCGATCGTCGCCGCGACGGGGGACGTGCGGATCGAGGCGGAAGAAGGGGATGGCGGCGCGAGGATTTGCGTCGACCTCTGACGTTTCGTGCGCGGGATCGGCTCAGATGAAGCGAATGTGCGACGTTTCTTCGTTCGAGAGCGACAGTGCGTGCCGGGCAGCATTCAACTCGCGCTTGCCGCCTGGCTGCCTGAGCCGCCGGATCTCGGGCCACAAGATTGCGCCGAACACGGTGCGCAGGAGCGTGCTCAGCAGGAAGAGCGCGATCGCGGCGCCGCCGAACCACGTGGATATCTCCAGCACGCTGTCCGTGCTGCGTTCCGTCGCGGACACGAGGCCGATGGTGATGGCCATGGCGACCAGCATGCCGATCGTTACGACGATATCCATGCGGGCAGCCGCGACTTTCGCAGTGCGAACGAGATATACCGAGCCGTCGGTCGCGTTGCGGATAGCGTAGATGGCGCGGCGATCCCGATCTTGCGTGTATGCAACGGTCAACCGGTCGCCCGCGGCGATGAACACGCTCCGCGTGCTGTCCGTCCTGAGCGTGAGCGGTGCGTCGACCGTGTCGAGCTGGAGCGCAATCTCCTCGATGCTTTGCGTGGTCATGCCGAGGTTGTTGCTCCAGACCTTCGTACTGATCGTGTTCTGGCTGACCGACGTCACGCAACCGGACGCGATCTGCATGGTGCGATCGCTCATCCGTTGCTCCTTTCCGCCGTGAAACTGGCCGGTTCGTATTGCCACTTTTCCTGGGCTTCGCGCCGCTGGGGCCGGAAGACCAGTTCGGACAGGCCGGCGATCGCGAGCAGGGTGCCCAGCAGGCTGATGATGCCGACGACCAGGGTCACCGCGCCGACGAACGCCCAGCCCGATTTGAAGGCGGCGCCGTCGATCAGCAGGCTCAGCATGAAGATGCATGACGCCCAGATGAGGAGCGACACGTTGCTGCTCTTTTGCCTGACCACGTTGTAAGGAGCGATTGCGACGTCGTTGCCTTTGATCCACGCGATGCTGCGGCGACCGCGATCGTCGAAGACACATGCACGCACCGCCATCCCGGGCTTCAATCGATCGATCTGCTTGAACGCCTCCGCATCGATATCGTCCGCCGCGATGAAGTAGCACGCGCCCTGCATCGTCAGGCGATACAGAGGCACCTTCTTGATATCGGACGCGACACGAATGAGGTTCGTGTCGATACGGTCGATCGTCGCATCGATCAGGGCGGTGTGATTGGGCATGGGGCGGGAGAGTGCGCCGGTGGGCGCCGGTGGGCGCCGCTTTGGCGTGGCATTGATCATACCGATGAAATGCCGCGCGGGCACGTCGTGCCGCCCGCAGCCCCGCGTCATTCGTGCGACGTGCCCGCGGCGGCGTCCCGATACGCACTCGGCGTCTGCCCGGCCCAGCGCCGGAACGCGCGCGTGAAATTCGCCGGGTCGGTGAATTGCAGCCGCTCGGCGATCGTCTTCAGGTCGAGATCCGACGCGGCAAGCAACTGCTTCGCGTCGCGAAACCGCGCTTCGTCGAGCAATTGCCGATAGCTCGAACCGGCTTCTTCCAGCCGGCGCCGCAGCGTGCGTGTGGATACGAGCAGCGCGTCGGCAAGTGTCTCCGGCCCCGGGTAATCGCCGGCGCCGCGTGCCAGCTCCGCGCGCACGCGTTCGACCAGATCGCCTTCCTCCTGGCGCACCTGCGCATATTCACGCTCCACCTGCACGAGCGCCTGCCGGTGCGCGACTTCATCGGCGAGCGGCAGCGGCCAGTCGAGCACGTCGCGCGCGATCCACAGCGCGTTGGCGGCGCAGCCGAATTCGACCGACGGGAGCTGGTCGCGATAGCGCGCGAAATAGGGCGGCTCCGGCCACGCGAATTGCAGCTTGATCGGCGGCGACACGCGCCCCGCCCATTGAGAGATGTTCTGCGCGAGCCCCGTCAGTACAAATTCGAACATCACGTGATGCTGCAGCACGGGGCTCGCCTGCACGCCGTGCAGTTCGAGCGTCGCGCCGCGTTCGTCTTCCGCATAGGTCAGCCGATATTGGCGGTTGCGCATCCGGAAGTAGCGCTGCGTGACGAAGAGCGCTTCGCGGATGTCCCGCGCGGTCAGCGTCGCATAGCCGAGAAAGCCGTGCACGGTCGGCTTCAGCAGCAACCCGAACGCGAGCCCGATGCCCGGATCGCCGCCGATCTCGATCGCGTTGAGCACGAGCCGCCCCCATTGTGACGGCGCGACGCGCGCGTCCGGTTCGGCCAATACCGCGTCGCGCAGGCCGGTGCCGGCGCGCACGGCGGCCAGGTCGACACCGCGCGCGGCCATCGCCTGCAGCAGCAAGCGCGGATAGGCGACCGGAATCGTCGGCCGGCGCAGCCCGAGGCGATCCTTGGCGAGAGGGGAGGTCATGTCGTCTTGGCCGGAAATGACAAGCATTATGGCTGTTTGCCCCCTCACGTTCAAGGCGGCGCGCGCCTACGATGTCACGCATCGCTCATTGGCACGAATTGGCACGCTCATCATGACCACGACCTTTCCCCACCTGCTTGCCCCGCTCGATCTCGGCTTCACGACGCTGAAGAACCGCGTGCTGATGGGCTCGATGCACACGGGCCTCGAGGACAGCCGCAAGACGCTGCCGCGGCTCGCCGAATATTTCGCCGAACGCGCGCGTGGCGGCGTCGGCCTGATCGTGACGGGCGGCTTCGCGCCGAACGTGGCCGGCTGGACCAAGCCGTTCGGCGGCACGCTGATGACGTCGGCCGCCGCGCGGCGGCACCGCGAGATCACGCAGGCCGTGCACGCGGAGGACGGCAAGATCGCGCTGCAGATTCTGCACACCGGTCGCTACGGCTATCACCCGTTCGCGGTCGCGCCGTCGAAGATCAAGTCGCCGATCTCGCCCTTCGCGCCGCACGAACTGAGCGCGCGCGGCGTCGAGCGGCAGATTCGCGCATTCGTCCGCTGCGCGAGGCTCGCACGTGAAGCCGGGTATGACGGGGTCGAGATCATGGGCTCCGAAGGCTACCTGATCAACCAGTTCATCTCGATGCATACCAACAAGCGCACCGACCAGTGGGGCGGTTCGTATGAGAACCGCATCCGGCTGCCGATCGAGATCATCGAGCGCACGCGCGAAGCGGTTGGCCGCGATTTCATCCTGATCTACCGACTGTCGATGCTCGACCTGATTCCGGACGGCAGCGACTGGAGTGAAACCGTGCAGCTCGCGAAGGCGGTCGAGCGCGCGGGCGCGACCATCATCAACACGGGGATCGGCTGGCACGAGGCGCGGGTGCCGACGATCGCGACGTCGGTGCCGCGCGGCGCGTTCGCATGGGTGACGAAGAAGATGAAGGGCGAGGTCGGCATTCCGCTCGTGACCACCAACCGGATCAACCGCCCTGAAGTGGCCGAGCAGATCCTCGCGGACGGCTGCGCGGACATGGTGTCGATGGCACGCCCGCTGCTCGCGGATGCCGAGTTCGTGGTCAAGGCCGCGCAGGGCCGTGCCGACGAGATCAATACGTGCATCGGCTGCAACCAGGCGTGCCTCGATCACGCGTTCAAGAACAAGATCGCGTCGTGCCTGCTGAATCCGCGCGCGTGCCACGAGACGGAGCTGAAATACACGCCCGCCGCGCAGCCGAAGCGCATCGCGGTGGTCGGCGCGGGGCCGGCCGGGCTCGCGTGCTCGACCGTGCTCGCGCAGCGCGGCCATCGGGTCGACCTGTTCGACGGCGCGGCCGAGATCGGCGGCCAGTTCAACATGGCGAAGCGGATTCCCGGCAAGGAAGAGTTTCACGAAGCGCTGAGCTACTTCGGCCGCCAGGTCGAACTGACCGGCGTGAACCTGCACCTGAACCGCCGCGTGGACGCGAGCGACCTGATCGCGGGCGGCTACGACGAGATCGTGCTCGCGACCGGCGTCGCGCCGCGCGACCCGAAGATCCCGGGGCAGGACGGCCCGAACGTGCTCAGCTACATCGACGTGCTCGCGGGCAAGCAGCCGGTCGGCCGGCGTGTCGCGGTGGTCGGGGCCGGCGGGATCGGCTTCGATGTCGCCGAGTATCTGGTGCAGGAGGGTGAGTCGCCGGCACTCGACCTGGAAGAGTGGAAGGCCGAGTGGGGCGTGACCGACCCGGCCACGACGCGTGGCGGCGTGACGCGTGCGCAGGTGACGGCGCCCGCGCGCGAAGTGACGTTGCTGCAGCGCAAGGCCGCGCCGCTCGGCAAGGGGCTCGGCAAGACGACCGGCTGGATTCACCGCGCGACGCTGAAGATGAAGCAGGTGAAGATGATCGGCGGCGTGAACTATGAACGGATCGATGCGCGCGGGCTGCACGTGTCATACGGCGAGCAGCGCACCGATCACGAGCTGATCGAAGCCGACACGATCGTGCTCTGCACGGGGCAGGAGCCGCAGCGCGCATTGCTCGCGCCGCTGCAGGCGGCGGGGCGCTCGGTGCACCTGATCGGCGGCGCGGAACTGGCCGCCGAGCTCGACGCGAAGCGCGCGATCGATCAGGGCTCACGGCTCGCCGCGCGGCTGTAACGGGCGGCCGCCGCAATGGCCACCGAAGGTAGGCCGCGTGGCGGTGATCCGCTTGCTCGGCGGTTCCTGGCCCTTCGGTTGATGCACTGATTCACGGGCGCAGCGCTGCAATGAGCAGCAGCGCCGGCCGCGCCGCCACGCAATGTGGCGGCGCTACGCCGACAGACCGTGGCCGCGAACGGCCATCACATCGCTCACGCTGCTTCGGCGCGTTCTTCCTCTTCCGCTTCCAGCATCGCCTTGACGATCAGGTAGATGGCCGGCAGGTCGTCATCGTCGCGGCGCCAGTCGACCGGCTCCTCGACATCCGCGGCGACCAGGCGGCTGTCGCGCAGCCGGATGAACGCATCGACGACGGCCGGATCGTTGCGGCTCAGGAAGCCGGCATTCGAGAATGCCAGCTCTTCGACGTTCAGCAGTGCCTGCCAGCTCATCGTGCGGACGGCCGCGGGATGGGTGCGCCGCCGCAGGCCAAGCGCCCGCTGCGCGGGGCCACCCGCGACACGCTGCAGATCGACGACCGCCCGCTGCGCGGCGCGCTCGAAGTGGACGGGGTTGAAGCCGGGTTGCTCGGGATCGAATGCGGATGCCTGGAACATGGTCGCCTCACAAAAGTCCGTTCGTCTGTGAATGACGGAATTCGGGTCAAATGGTGCAAAAGCACTGTAAATATATACAGTGTTTGGCGCGGTTTCAAGCCCCGGATGAAGGATTTCGTGCGACGGCGATCGAAGCGGGCGGCGGTACCAGGCAGGCGACCGATCTACACCGCTGCCGCGATCGTCTCCCGCAACCACCGGTGCGCCGGATCGCGATGCACGCGTTCGTGCCACAGCATCGACATTTCGTAGCCGGGCACCTCGACCGGCGCTTCCACCACCCGTAATGCGGGGACGTCGCGCACCAGCCGCTCGGGCACCATCGCGACGAGATCGGTGCTGGCCACGGCCGACATCACGAACAGGAAATGCGGGACCGACAGCACGACGCGCCGCGTAGCGCCCACCTTCGCGAGCGCTTCGTCCGTCACGCCGAAGAAGCCGCCGCCGTCGGGCGACACGATCACATGCTCGAGCGTGCCGAACTGCGCGAGGCTCGGGCGCCGCTTCAGCTTCGGGTGGCCGGCGCGGCCGATGAGCACGTAACGCTCGGCGAACAGCGGCAAGCGCCGCATGCCGGGCGGCGACCCTTCGGTCGTATGGAACGCGAGATCGATGCCGTTTCGTTCGGCATCCTGCTCGATACGAGGCGGCACCAGCTCGACCACGGCGACGCGTGTGGCGGGCGCGGCCGAACGCAGCGTGTTCAGCGCGGGCAGCACGATCGTCGATTCGCCGTAGTCGGTCGCGGCCACACGCCACGTGTTCGTCGCGGTCGCGGGATCGAACGGCGTGGCCGGAACGACCGCGCGCTCGACCGCTTCGAGCGCATCGCGCAACGGTTCGCGCAGCGCTTCCGCGCGCGCGGTCGGCCGCATTCCACGCGGCCCCGGCAGCAGCAGCGGATCGCCGAACACGTCGCGCAGCTTCTGCAATTGCACGCTCACCGACGGCTGCGACATGTTCAGTTTTTCGGCTGCACGCGTGACGTTGTGCTCGGCGAGCAGCACGTCCAGCGTGACGAGCAGATTGAGATCGAGTCGCCTGAGATTATTCATGGCTATACCTGAAATATCAGGAATTCATTTCAAATATACCTCTGGCGGCGGCATCCTGCAGTCATTCAATCAACGGAGTACCGAACATGAATGTGCTGATCGTCTATGCCCATCCCGAACCGCGTTCGCTGAACGGCGCATTGCGCGACTTTTCCGTTGCGCATCTCGAAGCGGCCGGCCACGCGGTGCAGGTGACCGACCTGTATGCGATGAACTGGAAGGCGGCGTTCGACGCGGACGACATGACCGGGCGTGAGCCGGACGCGCGTTTCGACCCGTCGAACGACTCGAAGCACGCGTTTGCAACCGGCACGCAGCGCGAAGACATCGCGCGCGAGCAGGACAAGCTGCGGTGGGCCGATGCGGTGATCCTGCAGTTCCCGCTGTGGTGGTTCTCGATGCCGGCGATCATGAAGGGCTGGTTCGAACGCGTGTATGCGTGCGGCTTTGCCTACGGCGTGGGCGAGCATTCCGATACGCATTGGGGCGATCGTTATGGAGAAGGCTCGTTTGCCGGCAAGCGCGCGATGGTGATCGTCACGGCAGGCGGATGGCAGTCGCATTACAGCCCGCGCGGCATCAACGGACCGATCGACGACGTGTTGTTCCCGATCCAGCACGGGATGCTGTATTACCCGGGCTTCGACGTGCTGCCGCCGTTCGTGATCTACCGGACGGGGAAGATGAACGACGTGCGCTTCGACGAAACGCGTGTGGCGCTCGGCCGGCGCCTGGACGAACTGTGGACCACGCAGCCGATCCCGTTCCGGCGGCAGAACGCGGGCGATTACGAGATTCCGGCGTTGACGCTGAAGGACGAGATCGTGCCGGGGAAGGTGGGGTATGCGGTGCATCTGGCGGAGTGACGGTTGCCGCGTATCCCGATGCGGTGCGACCGAGCAGTGGCCGAATGCAAAACGGCACGGGCATGCCCGTGCCGTCCATTGAGCGGCCGTCGTCGACGGCCGCGATTCGCGTTCACTTACCGATCATCTTCCCGCACCGAAGAAGGATGCCGGCACAGCGCCCGCACTTCCATCTCCATATACGGAAACAACGGCAGCTGGCTCAGCAGGTCATGCAGTTGCTGCACGCTTTCGACGTCGAAGATGCTGACGTTCGCATACTGCCCGGCGATCCGCCACAGATGCCGCCAGGTTCCTTCGTTCATCAGCCGCTGGCACATCGCCTTTTCTTCGGCCTTCAGCGTGGCCGCCTTGACCGGATCCATGTCCGTCGGCAGACGGACGGTCATTTCCACATGAAACAGCATCCTGCACTCCTTGCGTTATCGGTTCGTCGAATCGGCAGGCCGCTCACGCCTGCGCGCGGGCCCGCTCGACTTCGCTGCCCGGCACATCCTGCTTTTCCTTGAGCAGCGAGAAATCGAAGTCGATCAGCGCGAACTGCCCGTCGACGCCATACGGCTTGCCTTCCGCGCCTTCGGCCTGCTTCACCGGCGGGATCAACCCGTCGCGCGTCGCGAACGCGAAGTCGTCCCACAGGTGCGGATCGCCATCGATGTTGATCTGCGTCGTCAGCTTACGATAACCGTCCGCCGAAACGAAGAAGTGAATGTGCGCCGGGCGATGGCCGTGGCGGCCGAGCTGGTCGAGCAGTTGCTCGGTCTTGCTGCCCGGCGGCACGCTGTAGCCCACCGGCAGCACGCTGCGGAAGCTGTAGCGGCCTTCGGCATCGGTACGGATCGAGCGGCGCAGGTTGAACGCAGGCTGCGACTGATCGAAGTACGAGTAGTTGCCGAGATGGTTCGCGTGCCACACCTCGACCAGCGCGTTCGCGATCGGCGCGCCGTCCTGGCCCAGCACCTGGCCGCGCATGATGAGCGTCTGGCCGGGATCGGTGCCGTCGTCGAGACGCGCATGGCCGACCGATTCCGGCGCGCCGGCGACATACAGCGGCCCTTCGATCGTGCGCGGCGTGCCGCCCTGGATGCCGGCCTTTTCCTCGGCTTCGTCCATGCGCACGTCGAGAAAGCGCTCGAGGCCGAGGCCCGCGGCGATCAGCCCGAATTCGCGGCCGGCTTCGTTCAGGTAGTTCAGCGCCGTCCAGAATTCGCTCGGCTGCACGTCGAAGTCCTCGATCGTGTAGCAGATGTCCTTCACGATCCGGTTGACGATCGCGCGCACGCGCGGGTTGCCCGGCTTCTCGGCGGCGTCGTCGAAGGTCTTCAGCAGTGCGTCGATGGCTTGCTTGTTCATCTGTGTCTCCGGTTTCGGTTGTCGTGTGGGGTCAGCGGGCGTCGCGTCGCATCCGTTCGATGCGGGCCCAGTCGAAGGTGATGCCGAGGCCGGGCGCGGCCGGCAGGTGCAGCTTGAAATCCGCGTAGCGCAGCGGCTCGACGAGGATTTCCTCGGTGAGCAGCAGCGGGCCGAACAGTTCGGTGCCCCATTTCAGCGAGTCGAACGTGCTGAACAATTGCGCGGACGCCATCGTGCCGGCCGCGCCCTCGAGCATCGTGCCGCCGTACAGTTCGATGCCGGCCGCCGCCGCGATCGACGCGACGCTCGCCGCACCCTGCAGGCCGCCCGACTGCGCGATCTTCACCGCGAACACGTCGGCCGCGCGATCCTGTGCGAGCGCGAATGCATCGACGGGGCCGTGCAGCGCCTCGTCGGCCATGATCGGCACCTGCGCCAGTTGCGTGAGGCGTTTCAGCCCCGCGCGGTTGGTCGCGGCGATCGGTTGCTCGACCAGGCTCACGCCGGCTTCGGCGAGTCGTGCGCCTGCCCAGATCGCGTCGGTTTCGCTCCATGCCTGGTTCACGTCGACGCGCACGTCGCCGCGTTCGCCGAGCGCGCGCTTGATCGCGATCACGTGGGCTACGTCGTCGGCCACGGCGTTCGAGCCGATCTTCAGCTTGAACGCGCGGTGGCGGCGCGCGTCGAGCATCGCTTCGGCTTCCGCGATGTCGCGCTGCGTATCGCCGCTCGCAAGCGTCCATGCGACATCGACCGCATCGGTCCGGCGTCCGCCGAACAGTTCGGACAGCGGCACACCGAGGCGGCGCGCCTGCGCGTCGAACAGCGCGGTCTCGAGCGCGCACTTCGCGAAGCGGTTGCCCTGGAACAGCTTGCGGGCGCGCGCCAGCGCGGCGCCCGGGCGGGTCGCATCCATGCCCTGCAGCAGCGGCGCGAAGTAGGTGTCGATGTTGACCTTGATGCTTTCGGGGCTCTCCTCGCCGTACGCGAGACCGCCGATGGTCGTCGCCTCGCCGACGCCTTCGATACCGTCCGTGCATCGAACACGCACCAGCACGAGGGTCTGGCAATTCATCGTGGCGACCGACAATTTGTGGGGGCGGATCGTCGGCACGTCGACGAGCAGCGTCTCGATGCGTTCGATGGTGGCGGCAGTTGTTATCATGCGATTCCTCCTGTTGGTGCACATGGTAGGAATTCCCGCCCCGCGTCGTCCAACACTCTTTCCGACTACTTCCATACCTTTGAGGCATGAAATGGAATTGCGTCAGCTCCGCTACTTCATCGCCGTCGCCGAGGAAATGAACATCACGCGGGCGGCCGAGCGGTTGCACATGACGCAGCCGCCGCTCAGCCGCCAGCTCCAGGCGATCGAGGACGAGATCGGGCTGCCGCTGTTCGAGCGCGGTGCGCGGCCGCTGAAACTGACCGATGCGGGGCGCGTGTTCTACGCGCAGGCGAAGCGCCTCGTCGACCAGGCCGACGAGCTCGGCCCGCTGACACGGCGGCTCGCGCAGCTGTCGGAGCGGATCGTGATCGGCTTCGTGCCGTCGACGCTGTACGGCGCGCTGCCGGACGTGATCCGCGCGTTTCGCGAGGCGCAGCCGGACGTCGAGTTGTCGCTGATCGAAATGTTCACGCTCGAACAGCTCGGCGCGTTGAAAGGCGGGCGGATCGACGTGGGCTTCGGTCGGCTGCGCTTCGACGACGACCAGCTGGTGCGCGAGGCGCTGATCGAGGAAAAGCTGATCGCGGCGCTGCCGGTCGGGCATCCGCTTGCCGATCCGGCCCGGCCGCTGACGCTCGCGGATATCGCGAACGAGACGCTGATCGTCTATCCGAGCACGCCGCGGCCGAGCTTCGCCGATCAGCAACTGTCGGCGTTGCGCGACGGCGCGCTGGTGCCGGCGGCCGTCCACGAGGTACGCGAGCTGCAGACGGCGCTCGGGCTCGTGGCCGCGCAGGTCGGCGTGTCGCTGGTGCCGGAGAGCGTGGAGGGCGTGCGCGTGAAGGGCGTGGTCTACCGGCGGTTGCCGGAGCCGGCCGCGACGTCGCCGATCATCATGAGCCGCCGGCTGCACGGCGAAAGCGCGGCGACGGCCGCGTTTTGTGCGATTGCGCGGGAAATGATCGTGCCGGTGGCGTGACGAGCGTTATTCACTTCATTAAATCGCAACTAACGGTCTGTTTCGGCGGACGCGCCCCAATGTGGGGAGGGCATCGCGGCCTCATGCCCTGTCGAGTGAGCGCTTTCCCGGTTACGCAAGCCACCGGCCGTGCGAGCATGCGCGACGACGCTACCGCTTCCCGTCGAGCGTTTCCGACGGCGATTCCCCGAACTTCTCCCGATACGCGATCGCGAACCGCCCGAGGTGGGTAAATCCGCAATCGAGCGCGACATCGGCGATCCGCCGCTCGGACGCCGCGCCGCGCAGCAGCTCGCGCGCATGGTCGAGCCGCGTCGCGCGCAGGTATTGCATCGGGCTCATCCCGCGGAACTGCAGGAACGCGTCGCGCAGGGTGCGCTCCGGCACGTTGGCGGCCTGCACGATATCGGCGAGCTGCAGCGGCTGTGCGTAGTTCGCGTTCACGAACTCCTGCGCGCGCCGCACGAAGCCCGGCGCCGGGTCGCGGTACGACGCCTGCAGCACGGACGGCGGGTGGCCTTCGATCAGCAGGTCGATCAGCAGGTGCTCGAGCTGGGACGCGACGCGCGGGTTCGCGTTCGCGCGTTCGAGCAGCTCGGGCGAGCGCGCGACAAGCATCAGTTGCTGGCGCCACGCGGCAAGCGCGGCGTCGCTGACGTGCAGTACGGGATCGAGCGTCGCGCGCGGGTCGCCGGTCAGCGAGCCGACGGTCGCCGCGTCGATGCGCAGCACGAACTGCTCGCAATCGGCCGACAGCACCGCGTCGAAGCGTTCACCGGGCGCACACAGCACGCCGGTCTGGCCGTCGACGCCGAGCTGCCGTCCCATCGCGCGCACCTCGGCCTGGCCGGACAGGCAGAACATCAGCAGGTAGTAGCCGTCGACCGCATCGACCTGCACGCGCATCGCGTCGCCGAACGCGATCGTGCCGATCCCGAGCCCGCCCAACCTGACGAAATCCATGTGCGACGCGCCACGCGTGCGGCCGTTCGGCAGCAGCGCATGCGGCTGCATCACGCGCGAGATGCGCTCGCGCGTCTCGTCGAGATCGCGGGATTCGAACAGCCGGTGCGCGCGCAGCGCGAGCGGCTCGAACGACGTTGGGGACATGGGCATCAGCCTTGGTGTGGACGGCGAGCGCTTCGATCCGATCAATGGGTCGCGATCGTGCGCCGGGTCGTGTGTGTCGTCATGCTAGCGCAGAAATCCGCCGAAAGTGGATATTGCACCGCCGCAATCGCACTTTCCGGATAGACGGCGAATATTAGCTTTTCAAAAATCGGCTCCATGCAATCAACGCAACGGATCGACAAGGAGTCCGACATGGAGCAGACAGAATCGCCCGTCGTTTTCGCCACGCGCGACGACGCGTCCGACGTGACCTTTCCGCACGACGACGGCTCGCGCGTGCCGTACAAGGTGTTCAGCTCACGCGCGGTCTACGATCGCGAGCAGGAACGCATTTTCCGCGGCCCGACGTGGAACTTCGTCGCGCTGGAAGCGGAAATCCCGAACGCCGGCGACTTCAAGAGCACGTTCGTCGGCGATACGCCGGTGGTCGTCACGCGCACCGAGGACGGCACGCTTTCCGCGTGGGTGAACCGCTGCGCGCACCGCGGCGCGCAGGTATGCCGCAAGTCGCGCGGCAACGCGAGCTCGCACACGTGCGTCTATCACCAGTGGAGCTTCGACAACTCGGGCAACCTGCTCGGCGTGCCGTTCCGGCGCGGCCAGAAGGGGATGTCCGGGATGCCGGCCGACTTCGATCCGAAGCAGCACGGGCTGCGCAAGCTGCGCGTCGACAGCTATCGCGGCCTCGTGTTCGCGACCTTCAGCGACGACGTGATGCCGCTGCCCGACTATCTCGGCGAGCAGATGCGGCCGTGGATCGACCGGATCTTCCACAAGCCGATCGAGTATCTCGGCTGCACGCGCCAGTATTCGAAGTCGAACTGGAAGCTGTACATGGAGAACGTGAAGGACCCGTATCACGCGAGCATGCTGCACCTGTTCCATACGACCTTCAACATCTTCCGCGTCGGGATGAAGGCGCGCTCGATACCGGATGCGAACCACGGGCTGCACAGCATCATCACGGTGACGAAGACGGGCGACGACACGTCGGCCGCGTACAAGCAGCAGAACATCCGTTCGTTCGACGAAGGCTTTCATCTGGAAGACGAATCGATTCTCGACCTCGTGTCGGAATACGACGAGGACTGCACGAACCATATCCAGCCGATCTTCCCGCAGCTCGTGATCCAGCAGATCCACAACACGCTGGTCGCACGGCAGATCCTGCCGAAAGGCCCCGACAACTTCGAACTGATCTTCCACTTCTTCGGGTACGCGGACGATACGCCCGAGCTGCGTGCACTGCGCATCAAGCAGGCGAACCTCGTCGGGCCGGCCGGCTACATCTCGATGGAGGATACGGAGGCGACCGAGCTCGTGCAGCACGGCACGGTGCGCGACGGCGACGCGACGTCGGTGATCGAAATGTCGCGCGGCAATCCGGACCAGCAGGACACGGTGATCACCGAAAGCCTGATCCGCAAGTTCTGGGTCGGCTACCAGAAGCTGATGGGCTATTGAGGCGGGAGCGAGCAATGATGGAAAACCTGACGGAAGACATGAAGACGTGGTTCGAGATTTACATGCTCCAGAACCGCTATATCGGGCACCTCGACAACAACCGGCTCGAAGCCTGGCCGACGATGTTCACCGAGGACTGCACGTACGAAATCGTGCCGAAGGAAAACGCCGATCTCGGGCTGCCGGTGGGGATCGTCCACTGCACGAACCAGCGGATGCTGCGCGACCGCGTGGTGTCGCTGCGGCACGCGAACATCTACGAAGAGCATACGTACCGGCACATGACGTCGGGCCTGACGATCGTCGCGGAACGCGACGGCGAGATCGACACGGAGAGCAACTACGTCGTCGTGCAGACGCGCAGCAACGGCGAGTCGAACGTGTACCAGGCCGGCAAGTACTACGACACGGTCGTGCGCACGCCGGACGGGCTGCGCTACAAGACCAAGCGGGTGATCTACGACACGTCGCGCGTGCAGACGCTGCTCGCCACCCCGATCTGATACGGAAGCAAGGAACAGACATGACCGAAGCAACGCTGGCCGAGTGGCATCCGCTCGGCGCTTTCGACGAATTCTCCGAAGACGAACCGGCGGCGCGCGTCGCCGGCCAGAAGCCGATCGCGGTGTTCCGGATCGGCGACGAACTGTTCGCGATGCACGACCTCTGCTCGCACGGCCACGCGCGGCTGTCAGAAGGCTATGTGGAGGACGGCTGCGTCGAATGCCCGCTGCACCAGGGGCTGATCGACATCCGCACGGGTGCGCCGAAATGCGCGCCGATCACGGAGCCGGTGCGGACCTATCCGATCCGGATCGTCGACGGGCAGGTGGAAGTCAATGTCGGCTGATCCGTTCGTGATCGTCGGCGCCGGGCATGCCGCGCGGCGCACGGCCGAAGCGCTGCGCGAGCGCGACGCCGCGGCGCGCATCGTGATGATCGGCGCGGAGCGCGAGATGCCGTACGACCGGCCCGCGCTGTCGAAGGATGCGCTGCTGAGCGACGGTGGTGAGCAGCGCGCGTTCGTGCGTGACGCGGCGTGGTACGACGCGCAGCGCATCGAGCTGCGGCTCGGTACGCGCGTCGACGCGATCGAGCGCGATGCGCAGCGTGTGAGGCTCGACGACGGCGCGACGCTCCCGTATGCGCGGCTCGTGCTCGCGACAGGCTCGCGGGTGCGCACGTTCGGCGGCGCGATCGACGAAGGCGTCACGCCGCATTACGTCCGCACGGTCGACGATGCGCGGGCGTTGCGCGCGCAGCTTGTGCCGGGTCGCCGCGTGGCGGTGCTCGGCGGCGGGTTCATCGGGCTCGAGGTCGCGGCGGCGGCGCGCCAGCTCGGCTGCGACGTGACGGTGATCGATCCGGCGCCGCGCCTGCTGCAGCGTGCGTTGCCGGAAGTAGTCGGTGCGTATGCGCATCGGTTGCACGATGCGCGCGGCGTGGTCTTCCAGATGGCGACATTGCCGCGCGCGATCCGTCGCGCGCCCGGCGGCGGCGCGATCGTCGAGACCGATCATGGCGACGTGCCGGCCGATCTCGTCGTGGTGGGCATCGGTGTGGTGCCGAATGTCGAGCTGGCGCAGGCGGCCGGGCTCGATGTCGACAACGGGATTCGCGTCGACGCGGGCTGCCGCACGGTCGATCCCGCGATCTTCGCGGCGGGCGAGGTGACGATGCATTTCAATCCGCTGCTCGGGCGCCACGTGCGGATCGAATCGTGGCAGGTCGCCGAAAACCAGCCGGCCGTCGCGGCCGCGAACCTGCTCGGCGCCGACGAGGCCTATGCCGAGTTGCCGTGGCTGTGGTCCGATCAGTACGACTGCAACCTGCAGATGCTCGGGCTGTTCGGCGGCGAGCGCACGATCGTCGTGCGCGGCGATCCGGCGAACGGGCCGTTCACGGTGTTCGGGCTGGGGGATGACGGCAGGATCGTCGCGGTGGCCGCGGCGAACCTCGGGCGCGACATCGGCGCATCCCGCCGGTTGATGGCGGCGGGGGCGGTGCCGGACCCGGTGAAGCTTGCGGATCCGGCGGTGAACCTGAAGACGTTCATGTAGCAGGCGTACGGTCGTCCGGCCCGGCATGCGGTGACGGTGCCGGCCGGCGCCGTGTGTGATCCGCCGGTACGATCCGGCGGTATGCGTGTCGCTCGGCGCGCGTCGCAATGTTTGTCGGCAGCCCGGCATCCGGTGCATATTAGCGGCAACGTTCGCCCGACCCGTTGCCCATGACGTCAGACAAAGCCCTCGAACTGAAACGCAGCAAGCGCCGCGCGCTGTGGCTGCTGCTGGCCGCCGTCGCGGTGTTCGTCACGACGATCCTGCTGCCGCGCGGCCCGTGGGTCGACGGCATCAAGGCCGTGGCCGAAGCCGCCATGGTCGGCGCGCTCGCCGACTGGTTCGCGGTCGTCGCGCTGTTTCGCCGCGTGCCGATCCCGTTCGTGTCGCGCCACACCGAGATCATTCCGAAAAACAAGGACAAGATCGCCGACAACCTCGCGGTGTTCGTGCGCGAGAAGTTCCTCGGCCCGGATGCGCTCGCCGCGCAGATCCGCCAGCACGATCCCGCGCAGAAACTCGGCGCGTGGCTCGGCGAGCCGGCGAACACCGACGCGCTCGGCGGCTACGTGACGAAGCTGATGAGTTTCGCGCTCGACATGACCGACGACGCACGGATCCAGACGTTCGTGCATGACGCGTTTCGCGCGGTGATCGACCGGATCGACCTGTCGCAATCGGCCGGCGCGATCCTCGATACGCTGACGAAGGACGGCCGCCACCAGGCGCTGCTCGACGATGCGATCGAACAGGTGGTGGACGTGCTCGACAAGGAGGAGAACCGCGAGGTGATCGCGGGCTTCATCGTCGAATGGCTGAAGACGCAGTACCCGAAGGTCGAGAAGATCATGCCGACGCAGTGGTTCGGCGAGAACGGCGCGCGGATGCTCGCCAGCGCGGTGAGCCGTGTGCTGGAAGGCGTGGCGGCCGACCCCGAGCACGAACTGCGGCAACGCTTCGACCGGACGGTCGTGCGACTGACCGAGCGGCTGAAGCACGACCCCGCGTTCATCGGGAAGGGCGACGAGATCAAGCGCTATATCCGCGACGGCGATGCGTTCAACGACTATGTGCGCGACCTGTGGGATCAGTTGCGCGCGTGGCTGAAGGCCGATCTCGCGCGCCCCGATTCGGCGCTGCACCGGCAGGCCGCGATGCTCGGCGGCTGGCTCGGTGCGCGGCTCGCGGAGAGCCCGGCATTGCGTGCGTCGCTGAACGAGCACGTCGAGAAGGCCGTGCACGAGATGGCGCCGGATTTCGCGGATTTCCTGATGCGCCACATCCGCGACACGGTGCGCAACTGGGACGCGCGCGAGATGTCGCGGCAGATCGAGTTGAACATCGGCAAGGATCTGCAATACATCCGCATCAACGGCACGCTGGTCGGCGGGCTGATCGGGCTCGGGTTGTATCTGGTGTCGCTGGTGCCGCGCTGGGCAGCCGGCTGGCTGCACTGACACGGCCGCGCGTATCGCGCGGCGGCCGCGACGGGCCGGGCCCGCGCATCATGCGTGCGCTTTCGAGCCGTGCAGTTGCAGGCCGAGCGCCTTGATGACCTTCAGGATCGTGCCGAAGCTGGGGTTGCCGTCGTGCGACAGCGCCTTGTACAGCCCTTCGCGCGACAGGCCCGCGTCGCGCGCGACCTGCGACATGCCGCGTGCACGCGCGATCACGCCGAGCGCATGCGCGATGAAGGCCGGATCGTCGCCGGCTTCCTGCAGGCACGCTTCGAAGTAGTCGGCCATGTCGTCTTCGGTTTTCAGATGATCGGCCGAATCCCACGGCCGGGTGCTGATCTTGTCCATCGGTTACTCCATGTCGAGGTGCGCGAGCATCGCGTGCGCGGCGCGGATGTCGGCCTGTTGCGACGATTTATCGCCACCGCAGAGCAGGATGACCCAGATCGTTCCGCGCCGGACGTAGTAGACGCGATAGCCCGGGCCGTGGTCGATCCGCATCTCGACGACCGGCGAGCCGGCGGATTTCCAGTCGCCCGGATTGCCCATCGAAAGGCGGTCGATGCGTGCCTGGATGCGGCGCTTCGCGACGCGATCCTGCAGGCCGGCAAACCAGGTGTCGAAGACGTCGGTGGTCCGGATGCTGAACGTAGGCGCACTGTAGGGCATGGATTGCAGTATGTCAACCATGGTTCACATGTTGGATGGGTTGAATGTCGATGCCGCTACGGTAGGGCCGCGCGCTTCGCTTGTGTGCCGAATGGCCGTTCGGCCGAAGTCGGGATCTTCCGAATCCGTCTACAATCAAAAACGTCTTTGCCGCCCGTGCGTGTTTGCCGCGCGCGCGCGGGTCCGTTTGTCCTCCGGTTTCCGGAGGCGCCGCCGTGCATTGCGGGTTGCGCGGCGGGCAGTGCCGTGGTTCGTGTCCAGTAGGTAAAGCGTCCGCGTGCCGTAGGCCGGCGCGCGTTCTGAACGCTGCGTGTCCGTAGGCCGGGCAGGCGGCATCAACCGAGAGTCCCCCATGAAAGCATCGGATCTGTTCGTGAAGGCGCTGGAAGCCGAAGGCGTCGAGTACGTGTTCGGCATTCCCGGCGAGGAAAACCTCGATCTGCTCGAATCGCTGCGGCGATCGAAGATCAAGCTCGTGCTGACCCGGCACGAGCAGGCGGCCGGGTTCATGGCCGCCACCTACGGCCGCCTGACGGGCCGCACCGGCGTGTGTATCGCCACGCTCGGGCCCGGTGCGACGAACTTCGTGACGGCCGCCGCGTATGCGCAGCTCGGCGGCATGCCGATGCTGATGATCACCGGGCAGAAGCCGATCAAGTCCAGCAAGCAGGGTCACTTCCAGATCGTCGACGTGGTCGACATGATGCAGCCGCTCACGAAGTTCACGCGGCAGATCGTGTCGATCGGCAACATCCCGTCGGCCATACGCGAGGCGTTCCGCCGCGCGGAGGAAGAGCGCCCGGGCGCCGCGCACCTCGAGCTGCCGGAAGACATCGCGCACGAGGAGGGCGACGGCAAGCCGATTCCGCGCAGCTACAGCCGGCGGCCGGTGGCCGAGGAGAAGGCGGTCGCGCATGCGGTCGACGCGATCCAGGCCGCGCGCCATCCGCTCCTGATGATCGGCGCGGGCGGCAACCGCAAGACCACCTGCAAGATGCTGCTCGAATTCGTCAACAAGACGGGCATCCCGTTCTTCACGACGCAGATGGGCAAGGGCGTGATCGACGAGACGCACCCGCTGTGGCTCGGTAACGCGACGCTGTCCGACGGCGATTTCGTGCACCGCGCGATCGAGCATGCGGATTGCATCATCAACGTCGGCCACGACGTGATCGAGAAGCCGCCGTTCTTCATGCGTACCGACGACAAGACCGTGATCCACGTGAACTTCCTCGGCGCGCAGGTGGATCCCGTCTATTTCCCGCAGATCGAGGTTGTGGGCGACATCGCGAACGCGGTGTGGCAGATGAAGGAGGCGCTCGCACCGCAGCCGCACTGGGATTTCGCGCGCTTCGCGATGATCAAGGAGCATTTCGACGCCCATCTGGAGAAGGGCCAGCACGATCCGCGCTTCCCGATGTACCCGGTGCGGATCGTCAACGATCTGTACAACGCGATGCCGGTCGACGGCATCGTCTGTCTCGACAACGGGATGTACAAGATCTGGTTCGCGCGCTACTGGCGCGCGCACGAGCCGAATTCGCTGCTGCTCGACAACGCGCTCGCGTCGATGGGCGCGGGCCTGCCGTCGGCGATCGCGACGAAGATCGTGCATCCGCAGCGCCAGGTGATCGCCGTGTGCGGCGACGGCGGTTTCATGATGAATTCGCAGGAGCTCGAAACGGCCGTGCGGCTGAAGCTCGACCTCGTCGTGATGATCCTGCGCGACGACGCGTTCGGGATGATCCGCTGGAAGCAGGAGAACATGAATTTCCCCGATTTCGCGATGACGCTGCAGAACCCCGATTTCGTCGCGTATGCGCAAAGCTACGGTGCGCACGGGCATCGCGTCGACTCGGCCGACGATCTCGAGCCGCTGCTGCGCGAGTGTTTCTCGTCGCCGGGCGTGCACGTGATCGACGTGCCGATCGATTACGCGGACAACGAGCGCGTGCTGAACCGCGAGATCAAGCGCCTGTCGGCGCAACTCTGAATGTCCCGTTCACAGGAAGGAGTCGTTCCATGTTGAAGGAAACCTATCCGTACTACCTCGCCAACGAAGCCGTCTACGCGAACACCGATCTGGACGTGACGGACAAGTTCAGCGGCAAGGTCGCGACACGCGTCGCGCTGGCCGACGCGAAGGCCATCGACGCGGCGATCGGCGCGGCGGTCGATGCCGCGAAGCCGATGCGCGAGCTGCCGGCCTACAAGCGGCAGGCCGTGCTCGACCATTGCGTCGCGCGCTTTCGCGAGCGCTTCGACGAGCTCGCCGAGGCGCTGTGCATCGAGGCCGGCAAGCCGATCAACGATTCGAAGGGCGAAGTGACGCGGCTGATCGACACGTTCCGCGTGGCGTCCGAGGAATCGGTGCGTATCGACGGCGAAATCATCAACCTCGAGATCTCCGCGCGTGCGCAGGGCTATACGGGCTACACGAAGCGCGTGCCGATCGGCCCGTGCTCGTTCATCTCGCCGTTCAACTTCCCGCTGAATCTCGCCGCGCACAAGGTCGCGCCCGCGCTCGCGGCGGGCTGCCCGTTCGTGCTGAAGCCCGCGAGCCGCACGCCGATCGGCGCGCTGATCATCGGCGAGGTGCTCGCGGAAACCGATTTGCCGAAGGGCGCATTCTCGGTGCTGCCCGCGCATCGCGACGGCGCCGACCTGTTCACGACCGACGAGCGGTTCAAGCTGCTGTCGTTCACCGGTTCGCCGGCCGTCGGCTGGGCGCTGAAGGAGAAGGCCGGCAAGAAGAAAGTCGTGCTGGAGCTCGGTGGCAACGCGGCCGCGATCGTCGATGCGGATCAGCGCGACCAGCTCGACTACGTGGTCGAGCGGCTCGCGTTCGGCGCGTATTACCAGTCGGGCCAGAGCTGCATCGGCGTGCAGCGGATCCTCGTGCATGCGGACCTGTACGACGCACTGCGCGAGAAGCTGATCGCGAAGACGCGTTCGCTGAAGATGGGCGACCCGAAGGATCCGTCGACGTTCGTCGGCCCGATGATCTCCGAATCCGAATCGCGCCGGTTGTCGGGCTGGATGGATGCGGCCGTCGCGGCGGGCGCGAAGATCGTCGCGGGCGGCAAGGTCGATGGCGCGATGTTCGAGGCGACGCTGCTGGAAAACGTCGGGCACGAGCAGGACCTGTACCGGAAGGAGGCATTCGGCCCCGTCGCGATCCTCGAGAAGTTCGACCGGTTCGACGATGCGCTCGCACGCGTGAACGACAGCGACTTCGGGCTGCAGGCCGGCGTGTTCACCGATTCGCTCGCGCATGCGCAGCGCGCGTGGGAGGAGCTGGAGGTCGGCGGCGTCGTGATCAACGACGTGCCGTCGTTCCGCGTCGACAACATGCCGTACGGCGGCGTGAAGGATTCGGGCCTCGGCCGCGAGGGGATCCGCTACGCGATCGAGGACATGACCGAGCCGCGGCTGATGGTCGTGCGGCGCCGGTAACGCGCGGGCAGGCAGCGCGGTGCCGCGACGGCACGCGGGCGGGCGATCGGGCCGGCCCGCGTGCCGTTTTTCATGGCGCTGCATGCGTCGCGCCGGCATCGCGCCTGCACCGTACCCGCAGCGTGTGCAGCGCTGCCCGGACAGGCTCGACTGCGGGCCTCGCCTCATGATGTAATCGCGCGAAACTGCCGACCGGGATACGACGCCGGAAAGCGCGAATTCATTCTTCACGAGGTCGATTCATGTCCCCCGTCTCGGCATTCAAGCTGGTTTTGTTGTCATTTCTCGCGATCGTCGCGCTCGAATGCATCGCCAAGCGGCTGCGGTTGCCGCCCGCGGCCGCGCTGCTGATCGGCGGGATCGGCATCGCGTTCATTCCCGGCCTGCCGCCGATCAATCTCGATCCGGAACTGGTGTTGCTGGTGTTCCTGCCGCCGCTGCTGATGGACGGCGCGTACTTCTCGGTGTGGGAGGAGTTCAAGCGCAACGTCGGCGGCATCCTGCTGCTCGCGATCGGCGCGGTCGTGTTCACGACGTTCGCGGTCGGCTTCGCCGTGCACTGGGTGGCGCCGTCGCTGCCGTGGGCCGCGTGCTTCGCACTCGGCGCGATCGTGTCGCCGCCCGACGCCGTTGCGGCGAAGGCCGTGCTCGAACGCGTTGCGCTGCCGCGCCGGCTGATGGTGCTGCTCGAAGGCGAAAGCCTGCTGAACGATGCGGCCGGCCTCGTGCTGTTCCGCTTCGCGGTCGTCGCGGCGCTGTCGGGCACCTTCAGCCTCGGCCATGCGATCGTGGGTTTCGCGGAGCTCGGGCTCGGCGGCGTGGTGGTCGGCTTCGTGGTCGGCAAGCTCGTCGTATGGTTCCTGAAGCTGCTCGACGACGACTATCTCGTGATCACCGTCGCGGTGATCGCCGGCTGGATCGCGTACATCGCCGGGGAGATGGTCGAAGTGTCCGGCGTGATCGCCACCGTCACGGCCGGCATGATCGTCGGCTGGCATCAGCACGAGGTGTTCTCGGCGGCCGTGCGCACGCGCGGCACCGCGTTCTGGCAGGTCATCGTGTTCCTGCTCGAAGCGATGGTGTTCGTGCTGATCGGGCTGTCGCTGCGCGGTGCGATCCACCGGCTCGGCGGCTTCGAGCAGGTGCTCGCCACGATGGTGCCGCCGATGCTCGCGGTGCTGGCGGCGGTGATCGTGTCGCGCTTCGTGTGGATCTACGCGGTCGAGGCGCTGAAATGGCCGGTACGCGGGATCGCGCGGCGCGGCGAAGCGCCCGACTGGAAGGCCGCGACGATCATGAGCTGGGCCGGGATGCGCGGCGTCGTCACGCTGGCGATCGCGTTGTCGCTGCCCGAGGCGATGCCCGGGCGCGACGTGATCCTGGTCGCGTCGTTTGCGGTGATCCTCGTCACCGTGCTGCTGCAGGGCACGACGATCGGGCCGCTGATCCGGCTGCTGCGCCTGCCGCAGCGTGAAGACCGCGCGGCGCACCACCTGACCGAGCCGCAGACGTGGGCGTACGTCGAGGCCGCCCAGCTCGCGGCGATCCAGCCGCTCGTGCGCGACGAGAACGGGGTCGTGATCCATCCGCGCCTGCTCGAGCAGTACACGTACCGCGCGGAGTTGACGGAGCGGACGAAGAACGAGCCGACGTATCCGGCTGAAGTGCGTGCCGCGCACTACGACGTCGTGCTGGCCGCGATCCGGGCCGGGCGCGCGGAACTGTTGCGCCTGCACCGTTCGGGGCGCATCCACGACGAGATGCTGCACGCGCTCGAACGCGACCTCGACCTGCAGGAAGTGTCCGCGCAGCACGCGCGCGGGTAGGGCCGCCCACCTTCGTCACCTCGCCATCGAGCGGCCGGCGCCAGCCGGCCCGAAGCGCGCCCGGGCCGATCGTTGCCCGGCGCGCTTTTTTTTTCGCGCGCTCACCGATTCGGCGGATTTTCATCCGGCCCTCAAATGCGACGACGGGCAGCCTTGCAGCGCATGCAAACCTTATCGCGCCGGTCTCGCAAACGTTATCGTCTTTCGATTCCGGAAATGATCCGATTTAACTGTTTCCGTCTCTTTCTGCATATTTGGCAAAACTAAACCGGATTGAGATAGATGCTGTGTTCTAATTTCATTTAGAATCAGCCGGTTATGTTTATTGAGAGAAAGGATGCGGAGGTAATACGGCCGCCGGCGGGGAGAAAATCGGCGTCCGAAACCCTGCAAGGCGGTGCCGACAGGCCAATTCGGCGGAATCAGGCGGGGTTTTCAACCGCTGAAATAGGATAGCGTCCAAGTCTGATAAACAACTCCTATGAAAGAATCGATTGGAGAATCGGCGTTTGAAACTGTATTTATGAAAGAATCGAGCGGTGATAATGCCTCGGATTGTCTTGAATCGGGGTTATCGGTCCTTCTCGTCGACGATCAACCGTTCGTCGGCGAAGTAATCCGCCGCGCGCTGCGCAGCGAACATGACATCGACCTGCACGTGTGCACCGACGCGCACCGGGCGATGGCGGTCGCGCGCGACGTGAAGCCGACCGTCATCCTGCAGGATCTCGTGATGCCGGAGATCGACGGCCTCGATCTGGTCCGTGCGTGGCGTGCGGACGCCGGCACCGCTCGCGTGCCGATCATCGTGCTGTCCGCGAAGGAGGAGCCGATCGTCAAGCGCGAGGCGTTCATCGCCGGCGCGAACGACTATCTGGTGAAGCTCCCCGACGCGATGGAGCTGGCCGCCCGCATCCGCTATCACTCGAACTCCTACCTGATGTCCCGGCAGCGCGACGAGGCGCTCGATTTCCTGTCGCACGACATGCGTTCGCCGCAGACGTCGATCCTGGCGCTGCTCGAAGTCTACCGGAGCGAGCACGGCGAAATGCCGGCGATCATGGAGCGTATTGCCGGCCATGCGCGGCGCGCGCTCGCGCTGGCTGACGGCTTCATCCACCTGACCCGCGCGCAGTCCGAGCGCCGTGCGCACGAGGTCGTGAGTCTCAACGAGATCGTGCTCGACGCCGTCGACCAACTGTGGGAGAAGGCGGCCGGGCTCGGCAGCCGGGTTGCCGCGCACGTGCCCGATACCGAATGCGTGACGATGGGCGACCGCATGATGCTGACGCGCGCGGTCGCGAACCTGATCGACAACGGGCTGAAGTACGGCCCGGCGGGCACGGACGTGCACTGCACACTGGGCAGCGAGGACGGCGCCTGGCTGATCGGTGTCGAGGACACCGGAGCGGGAATCGCGCCGGAGCAGCGCACGGCCGCGACCGAGTCGTTCGTGCAGCTCGAATCCGCGCATGGCGCGGCGCGCGGCGGCTTCGGCCTCGGGCTCGCGTTCGTCCGCGCGACGGCGGCGCGGCATCGCGGCCAGATCCTGATGCGCAATACGGCGCGCGGCTTCATGGTCGCGCTTCGGCTGCCGGCGCAAGCGGAGCGGTGATTTCGCGGCGCGGCCTGCCGGCGCCGCGCTGCGCGCAGACCCTGATGTGCTCGTGGCGCGCCGTCCGGCGCGCAGGCGGGTGTGGTTTTTTTTAACGCTGATTTTATAAAGCCCATAACGAACATGGCCACCGTGACGCCCCGCGCGACCAATGAAAGCCTGCATCCGACGATCGGCGCTGCCCGGCTGACGCTCGGCAATCGCATCCTGCTCAGCTTCGGCGTGCTGTTCGTGCTGATGCTGGTGACAGCCGGCGTCTCCTACGAGCGACTGCGTGCGATCAACAGCGAAGCCGTCAGCATCGAGCGCGACTCGCTACCCGGCGTCTATCTCGCGTCGTCGCTGCGCGCGGCGGTCAACGAAACGTTCGTCATGCTGCAGCAGGCGACGTTCGTCGAGACCGATCCCGATGCCGTGCAGCGCGATCTCGCGAAGATCTCGGATGCGACGAAGCAGGTCGAAGCGCTGTCGGTCGACTACCAGGCGTCGATCTTCCGCGACGACGACCGCGCGCGATTTGCGACGTTTCGCGGCGCATACGATCGCTACCTGCCGCTGTTGACGGATGCGGTACAGAAGCACCGCGGCTCGCGCGACGAAGCGATCGCCGCCTACGCGAAGGTGTTGCCGGGGTGGGCCGAGGTCGTGCAGGACGCGAACATCATGGTCCAGGAGAATCGCAAGTTCGCGGACCAGTCCGCGAGGGTGATCCGCGAATCCGTGCAGGACACGGAAGTCGTGCTCGTCGGCGCGCTGACGATCATGCTGCTGTCCGCGCTCGGGCTCGGCTACCTGCTGTACCGTTCGGTCACGGTTCCGATGGCGCGGCTCGTCGAGGTGCACGACGTGATGCGCACCGGCAACCTCACGCGCCGCCTCGACCTGCGCCGCCGCGACGAATTCGGCACGCTCGAGACGGGCTTCAACCGGATGGCCGACGAGCTGACCGAGCTTGTCGCCCGCGCGCAGCAATCGTCGCTGCAGGTGACGACGTCGGTGGCCGAGATCGCGGCGACGTCGCGCGAACAGCAGGCGACCGCGAACGAAACCGCGGCGACGACGACCGAGATCGGCGCGACCTCGCGCGAGATCTTCGCGACGTCGCGCGACCTGCTGCGCACGATGAACGAGGTGGCCGGCGTGGCCGAGCAGTCGGCGACGCTCGCGGGCGTGAGCCAGAGCGGGCTCACGCGGATGGGCGAGACGATGCGCAGCGTGATGGACGCGGCCGGTTCGGTGAACGCGAAGCTCGCGATCCTCAACGAGAAGGCGCTGAACATCAACCAGGTGGTCGCGACGATCACCAAGGTGGCCGACCAGACCAACCTGCTGTCGCTGAATGCGGCGATCGAGGCCGAGAAGGCCGGCGAATACGGCCGCGGCTTCGCGGTCGTCGCGACCGAGATCCGCCGCCTCGCCGACCAGACGGCGGTGGCGACCTACGACATCGAGCAGACGGTGAAGGAAATCCAGTCGGCGGTGTCGGCGGGCGTGATGGGGATGGACAAGTTCTCCGAGGAAGTGCGCCGCGGGATGCTCGACGTGCAGCAGGTCGGCGGGCAGTTGTCGCAGATCATCGCCGAGGTGCAGACGCTCGCGCCGCGCTTCCAGATGGTCAACGAAGGGATGCAGACGCAGGCGAACGGCGCCGAGCAGATCACGCAGGCGCTGTCGCAGCTGTCGGAGGCCGCGCAGCAGACGGCCGAGTCGCTGCGCCAGTCGTCGCAGGCGATCGACGACCTGACGCTCGTGGCGAACCAGTTGCGCACCAGCGTGTCGCGCTTCAAGGTCGACGCGTGACGCGCGCCGACCCGCAGAACGGCGCCCACGCGCTGTTCCTGATGTTCGAGCTCGACGGCGAACGCTATGCGCTCGACGCAGCCGGCATCGACGAGGTGCTGCCGCTCGCGGTCACGAAGGCCGTGCCCGGCGCACCCGAATGGATCGCCGGGCTGCTGATGCGCGGCGGCCAGCCGGTGCCGGTGATCGACGTGCCGATGCTGGCGCTCGGGCGCCGCGCGCATGCGCTGCGCTCGACGCGGCTCGTGATGGTCCGCTACCGCGCGGACGAAGCGGGCGGCGAGCGCACGATCGGGCTGATCGTCGAGCGTGCGACGCAGACGATGCGGATCGACCGCGCGGCGTTCCGGTCGAGCGGCATCTCGACCGCGCGCACGCGCTGGCTCGGGCCCGTCGCGAATACGCCCGATGGCGTCGTGCAGCAGGTATCGGTGTCCGACCTGGTCGACGACGTCGCGCGCCTGTATCTGTTCGACGGCCTGCCGGGCCACGGGGGAGAGTCCGCATGAAAGAGTCCGAATCGCGATTTCGCGGCTGGCTGCTGCGCGAGACCGGCATCGACCCCGATTCGCTCGGCAACGATTTCCTGACCCGCGCGCTGACGGAACGCGTGCACGCGCTGCAGGCGGACGGCGAGCGCCTGCTGTCGGCGGCGCGGCCGCCCGTGACGCAGGACGCGCTCGACGCCTACTGGCAGCAGCTCAACGCGTCGGCCGACGAGCGGCGTGCGCTGATCGAGCTGTTCGTCGTGCCCGAAACCTGGTTCTTCCGCGACCGCGAGGCCTTCGCGACGCTCGCGCGGCTCGCGACGGAGCGGCTCGCCGCGCTGCCCGGCCGCGTGATCCGCGTGCTGAGCGCGCCGTGCTCGACGGGCGAGGAGCCGTATTCGGCGGCGATGGCGCTGCTCGACGCCGGGCTCGACCCGGCCAGCTTCACGATCGACGCGATCGACCTCAGCGCGCGCGCGATCGAGCAGGCGCGGCTCGGCTGCTACGGGCGCAATGCGTTCCGCGGCACCGCGACGGAGTTTCGCGCGCGGTACTTCACGCCGACCCGTGACGGCTGGCTGCTCGACGAGCGCGTGCGCGCATGCGTGCAGTTCAGTCAGGCGAACCTCGTGGAACCGGCCGTGGATACCGGCATTCGCTACGATTTCGTGTTCTGCCGCAACGTGCTGATCTACTTCGATCGCGACGCGCAGGATCGCGTGATCCGCTCGCTCGACGAGCGCCTGGCCGACGACGGCACGCTGTTCGTCGGGCCGGCCGAAACGGGCGTCGCGATGCGGCACGGGATGCGCTCGGCGCGCGTGCCGCTGGCGTTCGCGTTTCATCGCGAGGCCGCCGCCGCGGCGCCCGACGTATTCGCGGCCCGGCAGGCGGCACCGCTGGCGGCGGCAGCGCCGTACCGGCGCGCGGAGCGTTTCACGGTTGCACCGCTCGCGGCGACGCGCTCGGTGCTGGCGGTCGCGCCGCCGGCCAGGCTCGACGACACACGCCAGCCGTTCGCGGCGCCGCCGCCGGCCACGCACGCGGCCGCGCTCGACGCACGGGGCGACCTGCCGGCGACGGCGGCCGAATCGGCCGAAGCGGCCGGGTCGCTCGCACCGGTGGCGGAGCGACCCGCGCCGACGCTGGAAGAGGCACAGGCGCTGGCGAATGCCGGCGCGTTCGACGAGGCCGAGCGCGTGCTCGCGCAGTTCTCGGCGCGCGTCGGGCCGCATGCCGATGCGTTCTACCTGAACGGGTTGATCGCGGATGCGCGCGGCCGCGCCGCCGAAGCCGGCGACTTCTACCGGAAGGCGCTGTACCTGCGGCCCACGCACCACGAAGCGCTGACCCATCTCGCGACGCTGCTCGACGTCGGCGGCGATCGTGCGGGCGCGCAATGGCTGCTCGAGCGCGCACGGCGCTCGGCCGGCTGACAAGACCATGGGTTGGGGACCGACACCGTGATGACCAGAGGATTCCATGAACCGCGCCGCCGCTGCCTTTGACGAGACGACGATCGACGTCGACGATTGCTGGAACCGGATCGGCACGCGCGGCGACCGCACGTGCGAGCGGCTGAACGACTGCCTGCGCTGCCTGAACTGTTCGGTGTATGCATATCACGCGGCGAAGCTGCTCGAGCGTCCGCTCGACGGCGCCGAGATGGCCGACACCACGCGCCGGATGAGCGCGCCCGGCGCGCCGCACCTGCACGACGCCGACGCCGATGCGCACCATGCGGCGCTGGCGTTCCGTGTAGCCGACGAATGGCTCGCGCTGCCGATCGGCGTGCTGCGCGAAATCGCCGGCACGCGCCCGATCCATTCGCTGCCGCATCGGCGCAATTCGGCCGTGCGCGGCGTGGTCAACATCCGTGGCACGCTGCGCATCGCGATCTCGATCGGCGCGCTGCTCGGCCTCGATGCCGGCAAGGGCGGCAAGGGCCGCAACGACGGTGACGACGACCGCTTCACGCGGCTGCTGGTGGCGGCGCACCAGGGCGAGCCGGTCGTGTTTCCGGTCGACGAAGTCGAGGGCGTGCTGCGCTTCGGCGCCTCCGACTGGGTGCCCGTGCCGGCGACGGTCGGGCGCGCGAGCGCCGGCCTGTCGCGCGGCGTGCTGTCGTGGCGCGGCAAGTCGGTGGGCCTGCTCGACGACGACCGCCTGTTCGATGCAGTCACACGGAGCATGCGATGAGCGGCGATGACGACCTGAGCCACCTGTCGCTGCTCGAGCTGTATCGCGAGGAGACGCGCACGCAGACCCAGGCGCTGTCCGAGCGGCTGCTCGCGCTCGAATCGGGTGAACCCGATTCCGTCGCGCTCGAGGCGTGCATGCGCGCCGCGCACTCGCTGAAAGGCGCCGCGCGCATCGTCGGCGTGCCGCTCGGCGTCGACATCGCGGGGCGGATGGAAGAGTGCTTCGTCGCCGCGCAGGCCGGCACGATCGCGCTGACGGCCACGCACGTCGACGTGCTGCTGGCGGGCGTCGATCTGCTGGTGCGCGTCGGCGATCCGCAAGGGCAGCCCGTCACGCAGACGGAGATCGACGTGTTCGCGGCGGCGCTGACCGGCGCCGACGGCGCGCAGACGATGCAGGCGGCGGCCGCGGTCCCGCCGCCGGTGCCGCCGTCGATCGTCCCGTATCGGGAGCACGACGGCGCCGCGAACGAACCCGTCGGGGCGAGCGCCGCGGTGCCGCCGCTTGCGGTATCGGGCGGGGTGCCCGATCCGGCCCAGGCCGGCCGCGTGGCCGGCGCCGGCGCGATGCGCCGCGTGCGTGCGGACACGCTGAACCGGCTGCTGAGCCTGTCCGGCGAATCGCTGGTCGAATCGCGCTGGCTCAAGCCGTTCGCCGAATCGATGCTGCGCGTGAAGCGCGCCCAGCGCGACGCGGCCCGGTCGCTCGATTTGATGTACGAACAATTTGCCGACGATCTCGACGCGGGCATGCTCGCGTCGATGAACGAAGTGCGGCACATGCTCAACGACCTGCAGCGTTCGCTCGCCGAGCGCATGGACGAATTCGACCGCTTCGAGCGGCGCAGCACGCATATCGCCGAGCAGCTGTACGACGAGGCGCTGCAGTGCCGGATGCGGCCGTTCGGCGACGCGACGCGCGCATACCCGCGCATCGTCCGCGATCTCGCGCGCTCGCTCGGCAAGCAGGTGCGCTTCTCGATCGTCGGCGAGGGCACGCAGGTCGACCGCGACATCCTCGACCTGCTCGACGCGCCGCTCGGCCACCTGCTGCGCAACGCGATCGACCACGGCGTCGATTCGCCGGAGGCGCGGCGAGCGCGCGGCAAGCCGGCCGAGGCGAGCGTGACGCTGGAGGCGCGCCACAGCGCCGGCTCGCTGCTGGTCAGCGTGATCGACGACGGGCCCGGTGTCGACATGGACGCGCTGCGCGCGGCCGTCGTGCGCCAGCGCCTGACCGACGACGAGACGGCCGCGCGGCTGTCCGATCCGGAACTGCTCGAATTCCTGCTGCTGCCGGGCTTCTCGATGCGCGATGCGGTGACCGACGTGTCGGGCCGCGGCGTGGGCCTCGACGCGGTGCAGGAGATGGTGCGTGGCGTGCGCGGCGCGGTGCGGATCTTCAACGAACCGGGCGCGGGCATGCGCTTCGTGCTGCAGTTGCCGCTCACGCTGTCGGTGATCCGCAGCCTGCTCGTCGAAGTGGGCGGCGAGCCGTATGCATTTCCGCTCGCGCACGTGCGCCGCACGCTGGAGCTCGCGCACGACGATATCGACGTGCTCGAAGGGCAGCCGCATTTCCCGTTCGACGGCCGGCGCGCGGGCCTCGTCGCCGCGCACCAGTTGCTCGATGCGGGCGAGCCCGACGTCGGGCGCACCAGCACGGCGGTCGTGGTCGTCGGCGCGGAGCCGGAGTTGTACGGCGTCGCGGTCGACCGCTTCCTCGGCGAGCGGATGCTCGTCGTGCAGCCGCTCGACAGCCGCCTGCACAAGATCCAGAACATCGCGGCCGGCGCGCTGCTCGAGAACGGCGACCCGGTGCTGATCGTCGACGTCGAGGACCTGATCCGCTCGGTCGACAAGCTCGTGCGCGGCGGGCAGCTCGCGCGGCTCACGCGTGATCCGCAGCTCTCGCTCGCCGACCGGCGCCGCCGCGTGCTCGTCGTCGACGATTCGCTGACGGTGCGCGAGCTCGAACGCAAGCTGCTGGAAAAGCGCGGCTACGACGTGACGGTCGCGGTCGACGGGATGGAAGGCTGGAACGCGGTGCGCAGCGATGCGTTCGATCTCGTCGTCACGGACGTCGACATGCCGCGCATGGACGGCATCGAGCTCGTCACGCTGATCAAGGGCGATCCGATGCTCAAGCGCCTGCCGGTGATGATCGTGTCGTACAAGGATCGCGACGAGGATCGCCGTCGCGGGCTCGATGCGGGCGCCGACTACTACCTCGCGAAGAGCAGCTTCCACGACGAGGCGTTGCTCGACGCCGTGCACGACCTGATCGGAGACGCGCGGGGATGAACATCGGCATCGTCAACGACTTGCCGCTGGCCGTGGAGGCACTGCGCCGCGTGATCGCGCTGCGCACGGACCACCGCGTGCTGTGGGTCGCGACCGACGGCGACGAGGCGGTGGATTTCTGCGTCGCGCATCCGCCCGATGTCGTGCTGATGGATCTCGTGATGCCGAAGGTCGACGGCGTGGCCGCGACGCGCCAGATCATGGCGCGCGCGCCGTGCGCGATCCTGATCGTGACGGCGAGCGTCAGCGCGAATACATCGTCGGTGTACGAGGCGATGGGCGCCGGTGCGCTCGATGCGGTCGACACGCCGACGCTCGCGCTCGGGCTGTCGACGGATGCGTCGCCGCAGGCGCTGCTCGCGAAGATCGACCAGATCGGCCGGCTGCTCGAAAGCCGCACCGCGGCGCTCGTGCCGCCGGGGCCGGCGCCCGAGCGCGGCCAGCCGACGCTCGTCGCGATCGGCGCGTCCGCAGGCGGGCCGACCGCGCTGACTGCGTTGTTGCGGGCGCTGCCGGGTGATTTTCCGGCGGCGATCGTGATCGTCCAGCACGTCGACCAGGCGTTCGCGCTGGGGATGGCCGAGTGGCTCGACGGCTATACGCGGCTGCCGGTGCGCGTCGCGCGGCAGGGCAGCGTGCCGCAGGCCGGCGAGGTGCTGCTCGCGGCGACCAACGATCACCTGACCCTGTCGCCGCGCGGCGTGCTCGGCTATACGCGGCATCCGGTCGAGACGCCGTACCGGCCGTCGATCGACGTGTTCTTCAACAGCGTCGCCGACGGCTGGCAGGGCGAGGCGTTCGGCGTGCTGCTGACGGGCATGGGGCGCGACGGCGCGCTCGGCCTGAAGGCGATGCGCGCGAAAGGCTGCTACACGATCGCGCAGGACGAGGCGACCAGCGCCGTCTACGGGATGCCGAAGGCGGCCGCGGCGATCGGCGCGGCGTCGGCGATCCTGCCGCTCGAGCGGATCGCGCCCCAGCTGATCTCGCGCATCACGCGTCCGCTGCGCGACTGACGGCGCGCTGGGGCGCGCGGCGCCGTGCCGTGGCCGCATTGCGGGCGGCGCGGGGCGTCGCGTACAATGGCGGCCAGCGGAGATGGCATGCCTCCCTGCGGTCGTAGTCGGCGCGTTGCGCACGGTGCGGCCCTCAACCGCCGGTCAGCCCGGCTGATGATGCCTGCGTGTTCCTGGGTCGTCAGGAGGTCGCAGGCCGTCCATGCGGGTTTCTGCCGCCCAGGTTTTGATGTTCCGTCGAATCTGGAAATCATGTTTTTCACGACTTCTGCCGATCTTCTCGCGACCGTGCGCTATGTATGCCGCTGGCTCGCGCTCTCGGCCCTGCTCGGCACGCTGGCCGGCACGGCTTCCGCCCTGTTCCTGATCGCGCTCGACTGGGCGACCGGCACGCGCGTCGCGCATCCGTGGCTGCTGTGGGGGCTGCCGGCCGCCGGTTTCGCGACCGGCTGGATCTACCATCGCTTCGGCCAGTCCGTCGCGCGCGGCAACAACCTGCTGATCGACGAGATTCACGACCCGAAGGCGCTCGTGCCGAAACGGATGGCGCCGCTCGTGCTCGTCGCGACCGTCGTCACGCACCTGTTCGGCGGTTCGGCCGGGCGCGAGGGTACTGCCGTGCAGATGGGCGGCGCGCTCGCCGATCGCGTCACGCACGTGTTCCGTCTCGATCGGGAGCATCGCCGCGTGCTGCTGATGGGCGGCATCGCGGCCGGTTTCGCATCGGTGTTCGGCACGCCGCTCGCGGGCGCCGTGTTCGGGCTCGAGGTGCTCGCGATCGGGCGCGTGCGGTACGACGCGCTGCTGACCTGCGTTGCCTCCGCGATCGTCGCGGACGTCGTCTGCCGCGCGTGGGGCGTGCACCATACGGCCTATGCGATTCCGTTCGTGCCGGCCGTGTCGGCGACGGGGCTGGCCGTGACGGTCGTCGCGGGCATCGCGTTCGGCGTGGTCGGGCGGTTGTTCGCGTTCGCGACGCATGCGCTGACCGCGTGGTTCCGCAAAGTCGTCCGCTATGCGCCGCTGCAGCCGGTGCTCGGCGGCCTGCTGGTCGCCGCGGCCGCCACCGCGCTGAACGTGCCGCAGTATCTCGGCCTCGGCATCCCGACGATCGAGGCCGCGTTTCATGGCCCGCTGCCGCTCTACGATTTCGCGGGCAAGTTCGCGTTCACCGTCGTCACGCTCGCGTCGGGGTTCAAGGGCGGCGAAGTGACGCCGCTGTTCTACATCGGCGCGACGCTCGGCAACGCGCTCGGCCAGGTGCTGGCGCTGCCGGTGCCCGTGCTCGCGGGGCTCGGGTTCGTCGCGGTGTTCGCAGGCGCGGCCAATACGCCGATCGCGTCGACGATCATGGCGATCGAGCTGTTCGGCGCGGATATCGGCGTGTACGCGATCGTCGCGTGCGTGGTTGCGTATCTGTTTTCAGGGCACGCGGGGATCTATCGCGCGCAGCGGGTGGCGGTGGGGAAGGGTGCGCGGGTGGAGGTGGATTGAAGTCGGTGTGCGGGGTGGCCGACCGGGCGCATCGCGACGGAAGCCGACGCCCGGTAATCCCGAGGATCACCGGGGCAAGTGGCGTCCGTTGCCGTTACGCCTTCGGCAGCCGCGCGACGTTCCGCGCCAGCAGTTCCTCGATATCGATGCCTTTTTCCGCCAGCAACGCGGTGACGACACCGTTCAGTTCGCCGAGCGTCTCCTTGACCGCTTCCCGGATCGTATCGACGACCACCTGCGTGCTGCGCTCGATCTCGATGTTGACCGTGTCGTTGACGCCCTTCGCATCGAAGGTCGTCGCGCGGCGCGTTTCGGGAATCAGCCAGACATCGAACCAGCCTTCGTCGCGGTTGACGTCGGACACCGTCAGGCTGCAGCCGTTGATCGCGATATAGCCCTTCGCGAACACATACCGCTTGAACGCCTCCGGCACGCCGATGCGCACCATCCGGTTGTGTTCGGACATCGCGATGTGCCGGATGGTCCCCGTGAAATCCACGTGGCCCGACAGCGGATGTCCGCCGATCTCCGCACCGTCCTTGGCGGCCCGTTCCACGTTGATGTGTGCGCCCGTCGTGAGATCGGCCAGCGTGGTGATCCGCAGGCTTGGCAGCATCACGTCGAAGTCGATCAGCTCCGGCGAATGGATGGTCGTTACCGTCAGACAGACGCCGTCGACCGACACGCTGGCGCCGATCTCGATATCGTCCGTAAAGTGCTCCGGGAATTCGATACTGAAGGTTCTCAGTTCCCCGTGATCGGCGATGCGCTTGATGGTGGCAACGCCCTGGACAATTCCTGTAAACATGGTCGATCCCTAGTCGCAAATTTCCTGGTCGACATGATAAGGGATACCGGAAAAGGGCACGTCGTGGCGCGCGGCGGCGGGGCGGCAGGCGTGAGGCGCAGGCGAAAAAAAGGCCGTGCACCTGGCACGGCCGCGATCCGGATCCGTTTATCGACGCGCGCCGGCGGTGATGACCGCACCGTCGGCGCGTGCCGCGACACGCTCGCGTCACGCCTCGGCCGGCTCGCCGAGCGGCCCGGCGTCGTCGTCCGCCGTGCGCCGCGGCGAATCGGCGAGCCCCTTCGCCAGTTCCAGCGCCTGCCGCTCGAACAGCCGGCGATATACCCCGCCGTCGATCCGGATCAGCGCGTCGTGGCTGCCTTCCTCGATCACCTTGCCGCGATCGAGCACCAGCAGCCGGTCGAGCGCGCGCACGGTCGACAGCCGGTGCGCGACCACGAGCGTCGTGCGGCCGACCATCAGCCGCTCCATCGCCTGCTGGATCAGCAGCTCGCTTTCGCTGTCGAGGCTCGACGTGGCTTCGTCGAGGATCAGGATCGGCGCATCGGCGAGGAACGCGCGTGCAATCGCGACCCGCTGGCGTTCACCGCCCGACAGCTTGATCCCGCGCTCGCCGACGAGCGTGTCATAGCCGTCCGGCAGCGTGGCGATGAAGTCGTGCGCGCTGGCGAGCCGCGCGGCGCGCTCGATGTCGGCCCGGCTCGCATCGGGGCGCGCATACGCGATGTTCTCCGCGAGCGTGCGGTGAAACAGCACGGGCTCCTGCTGGACGATCGCGATCTGGCTGCGCAGCGAATCCTGCCGAACCTGCGCGATGTCCTGGCCGTCGATCGTGATGCGGCCGCCCGACACGTCGTACAGGCGCTGGATCAGCTTGATGAACGACGTCTTGCCCGACCCCGAGTGGCCGACGAGGCCGACGCGCTCGCCCGGCGCGATCCGCATCGAGAAATCGTCGTACAGCGGCACCGGATGGTTGTCGTAGCGGAACGTCACGTGCTCGAAGCGGATCTCGCCTTGTTCGATCCGGATCGCCGGCGCGCCGGGGCGATCGTCGATGCCGAGCGGCTGGCGTTCGAGCGCGACGAGTTCTTCCATGTCGTTCACGGAGCGCTGCAGGTTGCGGATGTGCATGCCGACGTCGCGCAGGTAGCCCTGCAGCATGAAGAACATCGTCAGCGCGAACGCGATGTCGCCGACGCTCGCCTCGTCGTTCACCCACAGCCGCAGCGCGACGCCGATCATCGCGGCCTGCATCGCGACGAGCATCGCGCCCTGCAACCCGCCGTTGAGCGTGCCGCGCACCCACGTGCGGCGCGTGCGTTGCCGCCACTTGCCGATCACGCGCGCGAGCCGCGCTTCCTCGCGCGTTTCCGCGCCGAACGCCTTGACGACCGCGTTGCAGCTCACGGCATCGGCGAGCGCGCCGCCCATGCGCGTGTCCCACAGGTTGCCGAGCCGCGCGGCCGGCGCGACGATGCCGAGCGACACGGCTACCGTCACCGTGATGTACAGCAGCGAACCCGCGCCGACGACGAGCCCCATCACGGGCCAGTGCGTGCCGAGCAGCACGGTGGCGCCGACGAGCATCGTGACCGACGGCAGCAGCGCGATCAGCACGGTGTCGTTCAGCAGGTCGAGCGCCCAGATCCCGCGCGTGATCTTGCGCACGGTCGAGCCCGCGAAGCTGTTCGCGTGCCAGTCGGTCGAGAAGCGCTGCACGCGATGGAACGACGCAGCCGCGATCTCGCTCATCATCTTCAACGTGAGCGTGATGATGTTCAGGTAGACGCCTTGCCGCAGCACCGTCGCGCCGAGGCCGAGCGCGGCGAGCGTGCCGAACGCGACGAGGGCTGCATGCCACGCGGCGGCGCGATCGGTCAGGCCGGTCGACAGCGCGTCGACGAGGCGGCCCGCGAACAGCGGCGTGAGCACGTCGGCGAGCGCGGCGAGCAGTGCGAGGCTCGCGACCAGGGCGGTGCGACCCGGCTGCTTGCGCCAGTAGCGGAAGGTGAAGCCGAAGACGGCCTGGAATGCCTGGCCGCCCAGATGGGAGGTTTTTCTGGTCATTTATCGTTGCCCGGCGCATCGCGCGACGGGACTTTCCGGTTCGGAGAACATCGAAAACGCAACAGCCGGGCCGCGCGAAAATCGCGGGCGGAAAACGAAACGGGCTGTCGGGAAACGGCGCGGCTGACGGGTTAGCGGAAAACTCGGGAGCCGGCGCGGACGGCGGGCTGGATCAGCTGAGCCGTGGGACCACGTTCGGGAAGGTTGCTGGCATTCGGAACATCTGCACCTCCCCTGAAGTGAACGGTTGAAAAGACGCCGAAAAGACGTGAAAAGATTCTATCAGCAGTGAAGGGCGCGCCGCAACGTCTGACGAATGCGGCGTTGCAGCGTCGATACGTTAGTATTCAGGGTTTCGGCCCTTCTTTTGCGGCCTTTCCCCAGTGCGGCAGCGCAAGGCCCGGCACGCGCGTCGATTACACTTCGGCGTCTGCGGCGCATGCCGCCGCGGCCCGCGCAGATTCACCACGATACATTCCTGAGGAAACGATGAGCGACGTTCAGCAAGGCATCCTGGCCCCGATCGATTCGGCGGCCCGATACCTCACTTTCACGATGTCGAATGACGGCAATGTGGCAGCGGCGCTGGCCGCGCTGCGCGAGATCGTCGACGGACGCGACACGGTCGTCGGGTTCGGGCATGCGCTGGCGGCGTACCTCGGGCGCCCGGTGCCGGGCCTGACCGAATTCCCGGCGTTCGCGGTGAAGGACCGCACGCTGCCGGCGACGCCGGCCGACGTGTGGGTCTGGCTGCGCGGCGACGATCGCGGCGAGATCGTGCTGCGTGCACGGGCGATCGAACGCGCGCTGGCGCCGGCGTTTGCGCTGCAGGATGCGGTCGACGGTTTCCGCTATTCGAACGATCGCGACCTGTCCGGCTACGAGGACGGCACGGAAAACCCGGAAGGCGACGAGGCGGTGGCCGCTGCGATCGTGACGGGGCAGGGCGCGGGGCTCGACGGGGCGAGCTTCGTCGCGGTCCAGCAATGGCTGCACGACTTCGACCAGATGGAGCGCATCCCGTCGGGCGACATGGACAACATCGTCGGGCGCCGCCGCTCGGACAACGAAGAACTCGACGACGCGCCCGAGTTCGCGCACGTGAAGCGCACCGCGCAGGAAAGCTTCGAGCCCGAGGCGTTCATGCTGCGCCGTTCGTCGCCGTGGTCGGACGCGCGTCGTGCGGGCCTCTACTTCGTCGCATTCGGCTGCTCGTTCCGCGCGTTCGACGTGCAGATGCGCCGGATGAGCGGCGCGGAAGACGGGATCGTCGACGGCCTGTTCCGCTTCACGCGGCCGCTGACGGGCGCGTATTTCTGGTGCCCGCCGCTGAAGGACGGCAAGCTCGACCTGTCCGCGCTCGGCCTGTAAGCGCCTGACGGTTCGACGAAACGGGGGGCCGCGCATCGTGCGCGGCCCCCCGTTTCTTTTTTGCGCGGCGATCGTGTGCCGTGTGCTGTCGTGCGTGGCGTGTCAGTTCAACGTCGTGTCGATCCGCGTGCCGCGCTTGATGAACTGCGTGACCGGCGTTTTCTCGCAGATTTCGGCGAGGCGCTGGCGTTGCGCTTCATCGAGCGGGCCGTCGAGCGTCACGACGCGGCGCACGTATTGCGTGCCGTCGCGATCGGCGTGCAGCTCGGTGCGCACGTCGATGCGCGTGGCCGGCCACGTCTTGCGCTGCATATACATGCGCAGCGTCGCGGCCGTGCATTGCGCGAGGCCGGCCAGCACGAACTCGTACGGCGCCGGCCCGCGATCCTGGCCGCCTTCGCGGGGCGCTTCGTCGCCGGTCAACGCGTGCGTGCCGGCCTGCAGCTGGACGACGTAATCGGGCGCATCGGCGTCGAGGACGGCAGCGGCATGGATGAGCGACATGGGTATTCTCCGGTCAGCGGGAAGAGGAAACAGGGAAGCGGGCGCCGCGTGACGGCGCGCAGCCGTCAGCATACCGTCCCGATCGTGAAGGCGTGCGCCGCGCGCTATGCGTCGGCGGCGCCGGCGCTGCTGCGCACGAGCGCGGCGATGCGCTCGCGCACCCACTGGTGCGCGCGATCGGCATCGCGCGATTCGTGCCAGTACGCGAGGAGCGGGAACGGCTTGAGCCGCAACGGCAGCGGCCGCACGACGATCGGCAGCAGCGCGGCCATCCGCAACGCATAGGTATGCGGCAGCGTGACCAGCAGGTTGCCGGTCGCGGCGATCTGGCACGCGGCGAAATAGTGCTGGCAGGTGAGCCGGATATCGCGGAAGCGGCCGTCGTTGCCGAGCAGCACGTCGAGCGATTGCGGCTCGCCGAGCGACGACACCGAGACATGCTGCGCCGCGAAATAGTCGGCGCGCCGCAGCGGTTCGCGCGCGAGCGGATGATCGCCGCGCAGCGCGACGACGAGCGAATCGTCGAGCAGGTGTTCGGTGGCGATGCGCGGGCCGGTCGGCACGCGGCGATCGACGGCGAGATCGAGATTGCCCGATGCGAGTTCGCGCTCGATGTCGGCCACCGCGATGCGGCGGCTCACGAGCCGCAGGCCCGGCGCTTCATCGGCGAACGCGGCGACGATCCGCGGCAGCGCGATCGATTCGAGCACGTCGCGAATGCCGACTGCGATGCTCAGGTCGAGCGTCGCGGGATCGAATGCCGACGGTGCGCGCGCGGTGCCTTGCAGGCCCGTCAGGTGCAACTGCACGTCCGCGATGATCGACCGCGTGCGTTCGGTTGCGACGACGCGGTTGCCCTGCCGCACGAACAGCGGATCGTCGAAATGCGCGCGCAGCCGGTTGAGCGCATGCGTGACGGCCGGCTGCGTGAGGTGCAGCGCGCGGGCGGCCGCGCCGATGCCGCCATGCGCGTAGACGGCGTCGAGCACGCGAAACAGGTTCAGGTCGAGACGGTGATCGGCGGGCACGGGGCGCGGGTGGCGTGGTGAAGGGTGGACCGATTCTAAAGGATGCGCAGGCTACGGATACGGCGGTTTTTCCTGCGTGGCGATCGATGGCATCGGATACGAATCGATATCGTTCGAGCCGATATTCGGTTGTGCATTTATCCGGATATCCGACGCAATAAGTCGCAATGAAATGCGCGAATTGCGACGTACACAATCGCAATAATGGGCGATATCGGCCCGGGCAATTCCATATAGGGCCGCCAGCAAACCGTGACAGCCTGTAGTAATCCGCCATCATGCTGTCCATGTCGGCCATTTCGCGCCAAAGGCGCGACCCGTTCGGCTAAGATGCCGTCGCTTCATATTTCGGGATAGCCGTCCTGTCGCACGCATTCAAACCAAATATAAGCCTGACAGTTCGACGGTATTAGAGAAGTCGAAAAAGTCGGGGGCTTGGCCAGTGGATGCAGCAGATCAGAGATGGGTCGTTTTCTATTTGAGTACGGGATTTTCGTTGGCCCAGGCCGCGCGTCTTGGCGAGGCTTTCAACCTGGCGAATCGCCTGCACGCATACAGTGCTGACTACCAGCTGAAGTACGTATCCGAAAGCGGGGGGCTGGTGCAGTCGTCATCCGGCGTGAGCATTGCGGCGGAGCCGCTCGGCGACGAGCACGGCCGCCGCGCGCTCGCGTTCTTTCATCTTCACGGCGACCGCGCGGCCGTCAACTGGGACGACGCACTGCGGCGTCGCCTCTCGGACATTCGCCATCATGCGCGCTGGATCGTCGACGGGATGGACCTGCCCACGCTCGCGGCCATGCAGCGTCCGTCGGCGGTGATCGAAGGGCAGCCCGGCCGGGGCGCGCGACGGGGCACCACGACGGTCGAACTGCAGGCCGGCGAATCCGACGTGTTCGCCGCCGTGCTCGACATGTTCCGCGTCGAGTTCGGCGACATCGCCGCGCAGGAGATCGCCAGCAACCTGCTGCGGCCGGTCGAGCAGCGCTATACGCAGTCGATGTGGGCCTTTCGCGAGCTGAGCGCGAGCCCGTCGATCCGGATGTCGGCGCAGCGGCTGCGCGCGCAGAGCGTGAACCGCATCTCGATCGCGAACGCGGCCCAGGCCGCCGCGATGAGCGAGCGCAACTTCCTGCGGCGCTTCAAGAAGGAAATCGGCGTGACGCCGACCGAGTTCGTCCAGCACGTGCGGCTCGAGCGCGCATGCCACATGCTGGTCCACACGACGCTGCCAGCAGATAAGGTCGCGCGCCGCACCGGCTTCGGCAGCGGCGAGCGGCTCGCGAAGCTGTTTCGCCAGCGCATGCTGATGTCGCCGACCGAATTCCGCGTCACCGAGCGCGAAAGGATCCTCACCCGTGGCGTGGGGCCGGCCGATGCGGGCGAGGCGGCCGGCGACGGCACCGAGGGGCATCGCGCCGCGTGAGACGCCACGCGGGAGAAAATCGGGCGGATACCCGTAGAATCGTCCTGTCACGATCTCGAGCCCCGGTTTCCATGTCCTTCCTTCCCACTACCGCCACCGCCCCTTTCTGCCCGTCGGAAGTCAAGGGCAGCATCACGATCGATGCCGGCGCGCCGCGCTGGCAGAAGCTCAAGCGCTTCTTCGGCCCCGGCCTGCTGGTCGCGATCGGCTACATGGATCCCGGCAACTGGGCGACCGACATCCAGGCCGGCTCGCAGTTCGGCTATTCGCTGCTGTGGGTCGTCGCGTTCTCGAGCCTCGCGGCGATCTTCCTGCAGATGCTCGCGGCGCGGCTCGGCCTCGTCGCCGGCAGGGATCTCGCGCAGGCCAGCTACGACCGCTACGGCCGGTTCGGCCGCATCGTGCAGTGGGTGACCGCCGAAGTGTCGATCATCGCGTGCGACATCGCGGAAGTGCTCGGCTGCGCGCTCGCGTTCAAGCTGCTGCTCGGCGTGCCGCTCGCGTGGGGGATCGTGCTGACCGCGCTCGACACGGTGATCGTGCTCGGCCTGCAGGGCAAGGGGTTCCGGCAGATCGAGGCGATCGTGCTCGCGCTGATCGCGACGATGGCGTTCTGCTTCGTCGCGCAGGTCGCGATCACGCCGCCCGACTGGCACGCGGTGGTCGGCGGGCTGGTGCCGGGCGATCCGGGCCACGACCGCAAGGACGCGATCGTGCTCGCGCTCGGCATCGTCGGCGCGACGATCATGCCGCACAACCTGTACCTGCATTCGTCGGTCGTGCAGACGCGGCACGTGGTCGGCGGCGCGCGCGGGGTGATCCGCGACACGCTCGCGCTGGTGCGCATCGATACCTTCGTGTCGCTGTTCGTCGCGATGCTCGTCAACGCGGCGATCCTGGTCGTCGCGGGCGCGGCGTTCCACGCAACGGGCCAGCACAACGTGACCGACATCGAGCAGGCCTACAAACTGATTACGCCGATCGCGGGCGGCGCGGCCGCGCTGCTGTTCGGCATCGCGCTGCTCGCGTCGGGACAGAGCTCGACACTGACCGGCACGATCGCCGGCCAGGTGATCATGGACGGCTTCCTGCATACGAAGATCCCGTGCTATCAGCGCCGGCTGATCACGCGCGGGCTCGCGCTCGTGCCGGCACTGATCGGCGTGCTGTGGCTCGGCGACGGCTCGGTCGGGCAACTGCTCGTGTGGAGCCAGGTACTGCTGAGCCTGCAACTGCCGTTCGCGATGTGGCCGCTGATCCGCTCGGTCAGCGATCGCAACACGATGGGCGAGCACACGATCGGGCGCGGGATGCAGATCGCCGCGTGGGCGCTGTTCGTCGTCATCACCGGCACGAACCTGCTTCTGATTACCGGTGTCGCGGGCTGATACAGCCTGTCACAGGCTGACACAGGCGCGCGGCGCGCATGCGGTAAACTGCGGCCTTTCGATCGTCGTCCGAAGTCCGTTATGTGGAGTGAAATCAGCAACATCGGCGATGCCGCGCTGACCTTGCCGATCGCGCTGACCTGCGCGGCGTGGTTCGCGCTGACCGACTGGCGCCTCGCCGTCCGCTGGGTCGTGCTGCTTGCCGGCGGCATGGGCCTCGTCGGCGCCACCAAGATTCTCTATGCCGGGTGCGGCATCGAGTTGCCGCAATTCGATTTCCGCGTGATCAGCGGCCATACGATGCTGTCGACGGCTGTGTGGACCGTCGCGCTGTCGATGCTCTGGCAGGCGTTCCGGCCGGGCAAGGCGCGCGGCATCGCGGCCGGGCTGGCCGTCGGCGCGGTCACGGCCGTCGCGCGCGTATTCGATCATTCGCACACCGTTCCGGAAGTGATCGTCGGCTGGATGCTCGGCGCGCTGGTCGCGCTGGTGTTCCTGCGCGGCTACGACAGCGCGCGGCAGCGGGCATTCTCGCCGCGCGTCGCGGCCGCCTGCCTGCTGCTCGTGTCGGGCATCGCGTACGGGCATCGTGCGCCGTTCCAGCAGATGATCGACACCCACTCGCCGCAACTCTGCGCGTTCGTGCGCGCGCCGTCGGGCGACGGATTCTGACGGTAGCCGGTCGCGGCGCCCCGGCGCCGCCTTCCTGCTGCCGGCATTCGTCCGGCGGTTACACGATTCCGCACCGTTCATCTTCCCGACCGCTTTCGCGTCGGCACGGAACGCCGCGCCTCGTCATTCCCTGAATCAACGAACCGGCCGGTCACAAGACTCGCGCGTGCGGGCGGCCCGTGAATGCGTGCCGGCACATGAATGTCATGAACCGTGTCTATGACCGGGCATAACGATTATTCATTTCATCGATTGGCGGCATTCGCGTACGCTGGCTGTCGTTCAATCGGGGCAGGCGACCCGGCGCGCGTCAGGTTCATCTGGATATACTCGCGGAAACCGTGCGGCGCCTCGTGATGTCGAGGCACGGTCAACCGGCCCGCGTCGGCCGGGACAGGCACGGTCCACCCGTCGCGGCAGCGTTCCGCGACGACGATTCACGACAGGAGCAGGTCACATGACAGTCGTTTCTTCGCGCCTTGCCGGCAAGTGCGCATACATCACGGGCGCCGCGGGCGGCCTCGGCCGCGCGATCGCGCGCCGGATGGTCGAGCAGGGCGCGCGCGTGTTCGTGACCGACATCGCGGAAGCCGCGGTGCTCGACGCATTCGCGCAGGAACTCAACGCGGGCCACGCGACGCCGGTCGCGTTCTCCGCGACGCAGGACGTGCGCGACGAAGCACGCTGGCAGGCGCTGCTCGCGCAGGCGGTCGACGCTATGGGCGGGCTGTCGGTGCTCGTCAACAACGCGGGCGTCGGCTCGATCGGCTCGCCCGCGCAGATCGAGCTGGACGAATGGCGGCGCGTGATGGCGATCAACGTCGAGAGCATCGTGCTCGGCTGCAAGCACGCGCTGTCGTATCTGGCCGAAAGCCATCCCGCGTCGATCATCAACATCTCGTCGGTCGCCGCGTTCAAGGTCGAGCCGGATTTCACCGCGTACAACGCGTCGAAGGCCGCGGTCGCGTCGCTGACGAAGTCGGTCGCGATCGACTGCGCGCGCCGCGAGATCGACGTGCGCTGCAATTCGATTCACCCGGCATTCATCCGCACGGGGATCGTCGAGCCGCTGTTCCAGTCGCTCGGCGAACGCGACGCGACGCGCAAGCTCGCGCGCGGCATTCCGCTGCGCCGGCTCGGCGAGCCGGACGACGTCGCGCACGCGGCCGTGTATCTCGCCTCCGACGAGAGCCGCTTCGTGACGGCCGCCGAACTCGTGATCGACGGCGGCATGTGCGCGGTCTGACGCGCATCCCGAACTACAACGACCGGAGGAGAACATCGTGTCCACACCCGTGAACCGCCAACTGTTGCTGAAGACGCGCCCGGAAGGGCGGGTCGGCCGCGAACACTTTTCGCTCGTCGAGACGCCGGTGCCGGCGCTTGCCGACGGCGAAGTGCTCGTGCGCGTGCTGTACCTGTCGATGGACCCGACCAACCGTGTATGGATGAGCGACGTGCCGCAGTACCTGCCGCCCGTCGCGATCGGCGAGGTGATGCGCGCGCTCGGCATCGGCCGCGTGGTCGCGTCGCGCAACGCGGGGTTCGCGGAAGGGGATCTCGTGCAGGGGCTCGTCGGCTGGCAGGACTACGCGGTCGTGCCGGCCGCGCAGCTCGTGAAGCTGCCCGCGCAGTCGGGCCTGCCGCTGCCGACGCTGCTCGGCGCGTGCGGGATGAGCGGGCTGACCGCGTACTACGGGCTGACCGACATCGCGCCGGTGCAGCCGGGCGAGACGCTCGTGGTATCGGCGGCGGCCGGCTCGGTCGGCTCGATCGCCGGGCAGATCGGCAAGATCCACGGCGCACGCGTGGTCGGCATCGCCGGCGGCGCGGACAAGTGCCGCTACCTGACCGAGACGCTCGGCTTCGACGCGGCCGTCGACTACAAGGCCGACGATTTCCGTCAGCAACTGAAGGCGGCGACGCCGGACGGCGTGCACGTGAACTTCGAGAACGTCGGCGGCGAGGTGATGCGCGCGGTGCTGTCGCGGATGGTGATCGGCGGGCGCGTCGCGCTGTGCGGCGTGATCTCGAACTACAACAGCGGGCGCGCGGCGGACGACGTCGGCGTGCTGATCTCGAAGCGGCTGACGATGCGCGGCTTCCTGATCCTCGACTATCGCAAGAGCCGTGAAGCCGTGCAGACGCTCGCGGGCTGGCTGCGCGACGGCCGGCTCAAGGCCGAGGAGACTGTTGCGGACGGTCTCGAGAACGCACCGGACGTGCTGAATCGCCTGTTCGACGGCGACCATCGCGGCAAGCTCGTGCTGCGCGTCGATCCCGGCGCGTGACCGGCCCGCCGCGCAGCGTGCGATGCCGTTCGTACGCTGTCGCGAGGGCCGTGAACGCAGCGGGTTCGATTAGTCGGGCCTTAGTTTCGGACTTGTCCCATATATTGTCCGGACGTCTCTCCCTAAAGTGATTACCAGCAGACAGGCGGCGTGACCGACGCGTCACGCCGCCTTTTTTTCTGGTCACGCGCAAGAGGAGAGGGAACATGCGAAACGACGCGAAGCGGGCGGCATCGGTGGCGATGCGCAATCGAACGGTGCGGTGTGCCGGTGCCGTGCGGCAGGTCGCAATCGGGCTTGGCGTGGCGTTCGCGATGTCGAATGCGGTGGCGGCCGGGCACGCCGCGTCGGAAGGCATCGTGCGGTTCACCGGTGCGCTCGTCGATCTCTACGACGTGACGCTCGACGCACCGTCGGGCGTGGCGGTCGAAGGACGAGAGGTGGCGAACGGCGGGGCGGCCGCAACGCTGCGATTCGATGCACATGGCCGGCGTTTGCCGGGCGCCCATGTGGCGCTGCTCGGGCCCGACGGTGCGCCGTTCTCGCCCGACGTCGCCGCGCGTGTGCGTGCAACGTGGCGCGATGCGCACGACGATCGAAGCGTGCCGCTGGCATCGGGCCGCACGTATCGCGTGGGCCCGTATGGCGGCGTGATGTCGCTGGCGGCGGATGAAGCAACGGGCGCCGAGGCGCCCGTCGTGATCCGCATTCGCCATCCGTGACGGCGTGTGCCGGCAGGTGCGTGGCACGCGGCCACGCGATGTGTCATTCGCCCTGTTCGGCGCGTGCGTAGATGTCCCAGCTCGCCATGAACAGCGCGGCGACGAGCGGCCCGATCACGAAGCCGTTGATGCCGAACAGTGCCATCCCGCCGAGCGTCGAAATCAGCACGACCCAGTCGGGCATCTTCGTGTCCTTGCCGACGAGAATCGGGCGCAGCAGGTTGTCGACGAGGCCGATCACGCCCACGCAGAACGCGACGAGGATCACGCACTTCCAGACCGCGCCGATCATCAGGAAGTAGAGCGCGGCCGGCACCCATACGAGGCTCGCGCCGATCGCGGGCAGCAGCGACAGGAACGCCATCAGCGCGCCCCACAGCACCACGCCCTCGATCCCGAGAATCCAGAAGATCAGGCCGCCGAGCGCGCCCTGCACGAGCGCGACCGCGATGTTGCCCTTCACCGTTGCGCGCACGACGGTCGTGAACTTCGCGAGCAGCAGGTTCTTGTGCTCCTCGTCGAGCGGCAGCGCGCGGCGCACGCGGCGGCCGATCTCGCCGCCGTCGCGCAGCAGGAAGAACACCATGTACAGCATCACGCCGAAGCTCACGACGAACTGGAACGTGTTCTGGCCGATGCTGAGCGCCTGGGTGGCCGCGAACTGGCTGATTTGCGCGGCGCCGTCGGTCAGCTTCTTCTGGATGCCCGGGATGTTGGTCAAACCGTACTTCTGCAGCAGGTTCTGGATCGACGTCGGCAGCGCGTGAATGATGTCGTGGAAATACTGCGAATAGTTCGGCTGGGCGTCCTTGAGCTCCTGGTACACGTACGCGATTTCCTGCACGAGCGTCGCGGCGACGAACACGAGCGGCAGAATCACGATCAGGACGATCAGCGACAGCGTGACGAGCGCGGCCAGGTTGCGCCGCTTGCCGAAGCGTGCGGCGAGCCAGCGCTGCACGGGCTGGAACAGGATCGCGAGAATGGTGCCCCAGAACACGGCTCCGGAAAACGGCGCGAGGATCCAGCAGAGTCCGACGGTGACCGCGGCCAGCAAGAAATAGAAGAATTTTTGGTGGTCGTGTCCGCTTTCCATGGATGACGTTCGCGCAGATTGATGCGTGGTTTGATTGAATCTCGTTGCCCCGCGCGCGATCGGTTCCCGATCGTCACGGGTTCGCGGCGAAATGCGACGCAGGGCGGCCCGAAGCGGAGTATGCCCGCAAAGGCGCCGCCATCATAGCCGCTGCGCGCGGCCCATGCGAAAACGCCGCGGCCGGGGCCGCGGCGCTGCCGGGAAGCAAACGCGGCGCGACGCCGCGTGCCGCATCGTCAGATGTTGAGCTTCGTGACCTTGGTGCCGTTCACCGACAGGTCGCCCATCAGGCCCGCGTTGGTCAGGATCAGCACCTCGACCGGGGCGGTGGCGGTGTTGGAGTCGACCGCGCCGTTCGCGCCGACCTTCACGACCGCGACCGAGGCGTCGGCGCCCGCGGCCCAGCCGTCGGACTTGCGGAACGAGTCGAGCGCATCCTGCGTCATGAACAGGAACACGATCGCCTTCGACTGCGCGCCGGCCTGCAGGCCGACCGACAGCGACGACGTGTTGTAGTAGCCGACCGTGCTGCCGCCTACGCGCAGCGCCCCGTTGCCGGACTGGCCGCCGACGATGAAGCCGGCTTGCAGCACGTTCGGGAACACGAGCACGCCGCGCGATTTCGCGACGAGCTCACGCGAGCCCGGCACCGTCGAATAGAGGCGCGACAGCGTCGCGTTGACGCTGGCGTCGATCGACTGGCGCTTCGACGCGCTGGCCGAGGCGCCATCCGGTTTGTCCGGGGTGGTCGTGCAGCCGGCGAGCGCGAGGCTGCCGAGCAGGACGGCGGCGGCGGCTTTCATGGCAAAGGTCTTTTGCATGGCGTTACTCCTTCGTTTGTCTGATTGAGGACGGACGGGGCGGGCGCGTGGCGGCCGGCTCCGCTCAACGGCGGGCAAGGAGCAGGCCCGCAACGAACGCGAGGCCGGCGACGACGCCGGCGGTTTGCCACGGGTTGTCCTGCACGACCTGCGACACGCGTTCGGCCGAATCGCGCAGCCGGGCGGCCGCGCTGCCCGACGCATGGTCGAGCGCGCCGCGCGCTTCATCGAGCCTGGATTGCACGCGCTTGCGCAGCGCGGCGATATCGCCGTCGCCATCGTTTTTCAGCAGATCTTCCAGTTCGTCGACCAGCCCGCGCAGATCGTCGGTGACGTCGGCATGCAGGTCGCGGGCGGCCGAGCGCGTCGTGCGCCCGACGCGCCGGCCCGTGCGACGAATGTCGGAGAGGCCGCGGTCCAGCTTGTGTTCGATCGAGTCGGTGAGCGCCATGGTGTTTATCCTCCTTCGATTACAAGGCAAATTTGAAGATAAGACGAATCCCAGCAACCTGTGTGATTCACTTGGCCCGATTTTGTTTCGAGACAAATTTTCAATTCGCGGGCAGGATTGCCGCACAGCCCCGCCACACGGGGCGGCGCGGCGATTGAAAAAAATTCGTATTTCGGGCGAAGCGGTGTATCGGGCTGCGGTACACGGTGAAGGTCCGGTAAATATCGCGTCGCCAGGGCCATCAGGTAAATAGTGCCGTTGCAAGCCTTGTGGTGATGCAAATGCACTAATCGACGCCTGCTGGAGGAGCACGGTTCGTGCCCGGGGTTGCTGACGTGCCGCCATCGCCAAGCGCGACGTCGATCACGACGGGATCGTGATCCGATGACCGGTACGCGTCGGGTGCGTAATAAATCGACCGATGTGCGGACGTTTTGTAATCAGGCACGGGTTGGAGGGCGGCCGGCTCGTCGGCGTTGATGTGCCAGACGTGTACGGCCCTCACGCGCGCGGCGAGCGCCGGCGTGGCCAGCGCGTGGTCGAGGCTGCCCGCTTCGCCGCGAAATACGTAGCTGTACGCAGCATCGCCGACGAAGCGCGTCACCAGGTTCTCGTAGCCGCGTGACTCGAGCGCGCGCACCGGGTCTTCCTTCGCGTAGCTGTTCAGGTCGCCGATCAGCAGCACGCCATCGGCCGTGGTGCCGGTCGGCGATGTGGCGAGCCAGTCGGCGACGCGCGCGGCGGCTCGCGTGCGCGCCGCATTCCAGCAGCCCTGGCCGTCCGACTGGTCACGATCGGCGCCGGTCGCGTTCGGGCAGTTCTTCGATTTCAGGTGATTGACCGCGACCGTGAAGGCACGCGTGCCGCCGATGCGCCGGAACGTTTGCGCGAGCGGCGGGCGGTGCCGGCCGCCGAGGGCGACGGTCGCGGCCCGCCCGGCCGGCTCGACCGTGCGGCTGTCGTACAGCAGCGCGACTGCGATCGCATCGCGGCCGAGGCGCGCGGTGCCGGGCTCGACCGCGCGCCAGCCGTCGCCGAGTTGCGCTGCGAGACGCTGGACGGCGCTCGCGTTGCCGTGGCCATTGTTCGCGATCTCCATCAGCCCGATCACGTCGGCACGCAGCGCGCGCAACGCCGCGACGATCTTCGCCTCCTGCCGCGCGAACGCGGCGGGCGTTTTCGCGCCGCGGCTGGCCGGGGCATCGAATCCGCCGCTGCGCCCGTCGCCGTTGAAATAGTTGAATACGTTGAACGACACGATGCGCACGTCGGCATCCGGGTGCCGGGCCGGCGCCTCGGTACGCGGGTTCGGGGCGGCATCGAACACCGGCGCCGCGCCGGCAACCGGTTGCAGCCGCCATGCGCCGTAGCGCAGTTCGAGCACGCCTTCGACGCCGCGTACCGTGTAGCCCGCGCGCAGCGTGTTGGCGGCGCTCAGCGACGGCGGCGGATAGCGCACGATTGAGGGATCGCGGCGGCTCGAGCCGTCGTCGAGCACGATGCGGTTGCGTGCGTTGGCGGTCGCGATCGCGGCGGCCCCGGCCGGCGGGGCGACGTGGGTCGGGATGCGCAGCCGGCCGTGGCTGAGGACGATGCTGCCGTAGCGGCCGAGTTCGTGGGTATCGCTGACCGTCAGGGTTTGCGGCAGGCGCACCCGCATGCCTTCAAGCGCGGCCAGCACCGCGTCGGTGGCGACGGGCAGCGTGAGCGTTGCGGGCGTGACCCTTTGCCCGCGGGCGCAGACGGTCACGCCGCCCGACAGCGTGAATTGCGTCCGGCCGTAGCGCTCGTCGACGCGGCCCGTGAGATGCACGAGATCGCCGGCTTTCGCGCTGGCGTTGGGTGCGTACACGAACATGCCTTCGGGGACGCCCGGCCGGTGCCGGCGCTGCGCGTCGGCCTGCTGGACGAAGAAGCCGCCGAGGCCGTGGGCGCCGCCGAACGCAGCAGTGACGACCGCTTCGATCGAGGTCGTCTGCCCAGCCAGCGGCGACGGGCCGCCGGCGCGGCGAAGGTCGGCAATCGGCGTGGTTGCGCCGCCGCAGCCGGCGCTGACCGGCGGCGCGGCCACAGCCGGCCGGGCAGGGGGAGCGGCCAGCGCGGCGAGGGCGATGAACGGTGCAACGGCAAGCGGCACAAGCAGGCGTGACATGGGGCGGTCCACAGGAAGAAAATCCGACGGTTCGGGAAGGCATCTTGACGGCAAAATGTCAGGAAGCGGCCGAAATGGCCGTCCGGCCATAGCCGATCGGCCGACGATGCAAGCCGCACGGCGGCTGCTACGCTTTTGCATCGGCCGGCGCATCCCGATCGCGCAGCGAACGCCGCCGCGCCCCGTTCCCACAGGAGAAATCCATGTCTTACATGCTGTTGATTGTCGAGCCGACCGACCAGCGCGCCGAACGCACGCTCGACGAAGGTCAGGCGTTGTATGCGCGGATGGTCGATTTCGCCGAGACGCTGAAGGCGCGCGGCGTGCTGCGCGGCGTCGAGTCGCTGGAGCGCTCGGAGCGCGGCACGCGCGTGCAGGTGCGCAACGGCGAGACGCGCCTGATCGACGGGCCGTTCGCGGAGGCGAAGGAGATGGTCGGCGGCTTCTTCATCGTCGACGTCGACACGCGCGAGGAAGCGATCGAGATCGCGCGCCAGTGCCCGGCGGCGCAATGGTGCACGGTCGAGGTGCGGGCGGTCGGCCCGTGCTTCCTGTGAAGGTTGCGACTCGGTATTTACCCTGATATGTCGCGGAATGTGTCGATCCGGCCGTCTTCCGGCCGTCGTCCGGATAAGGCGCCGATGAATCGGCGCTGCCTTCCACCGACGACAAGGAGTGAACGATGCGATTCATGATCATGATCCGGGCGAACGCCGTCAGCGAATCCGACGCGTTGCCGGACAACCGGCTGGTCGAGGCCATGACCGTCTATCACGAGGAACTGGCCAGGGCCGGCGTGCTGCTCGACGCGAACGGGCTGCGGCCAAGCGCGCGTGGGTGGCGCGTGCGCTACACGGGCGGCAAGGGCACCGTGATCGACGGCCCGTTCGCCGAAACGAAGGAACTGATTGCCGGCTATACGCTGATCCAGGTGCGGTCGCGCGATGAGGCGCTCGAATGGACACGCCGGTTCCCCGCGCCGTTCGGCGCCGAGATGGATTGCGAGATCGAGGTGCGGCCGCTGTTCGAGCTCGACGACCTCACGCCGAGCGACGCGGTCGAGCGGTTCCGCGAACTCCACGTCGGCCGTACCGGCGCCTGACTGATTGCCCGCCTGAATCCAACCTCACCGGGAGCACCCGACATGCACAAGATGGTCTTCATCAACCTGCCCGTGGCCGACCTGCCGCGCTCGAAGGCGTTCTACCAGGCGCTCGGCTTCGAGGTCGTACCGGCCTATACCAACGACCAGGCCGCCTGCATCAAGATCAGCGACACGATCTTCGCGATGCTGCTCGTGCGGCCGTTCTTCCAGACGTTCACCGGCAAAACCATCATCGATCCGGCAACGCAGGTGCAGGTCCTGTCGTGCCTGTCGTGCGACAGCCGGGCCGAGGTCGACGCGATCGTCGCGAAGGCGCTGGCGGCCGGCGGGTCCGCGCCGCAGGCGCCGCGCGAGTACCCGAACATGTATGGCCACGGGTTCGACGATCCGGACGGCCATGCATGGGAACTGATGGCCATGCCGCTGGACGCTTCCACCGAGGGGCAGGCGTCGTGACGCGTGAGGCGACTCACCGTGCGATCGAAGCGGTCTGGCGAATCGAGGCGCCCAAGATCATCGCGCGCGCCGCGCGCGTGGTGCGCGACGTCGGCGTGGCCGAGGAACTGGCGCAGGACACGCTCGTCGCGGCGCTCGAGCACTGGCCCGTCGACGGCGTGCCCGACAACCCGGCCGCATGGCTGATGACGGCCGTGAAGCGTCGCGCACTCGATCGTGTCCGGCAGGAGTCGCTTCACGCGGCGAAGCGCGACCAGCTCGGCCACGAGATGGACGCGCTCGAAGCGCACGTCGTCCCCGACATCGCGGACGCGCTTGCCGACGCGAGCGACGACGACATCGGCGACGACCTTTTGCGGCTGATCTTCACGTCGTGCCATCCGGTGCTGTCGACCGATGCGCGCGTGGCACTCACGCTGCGGCTGCTCGGCGGGCTGACGACGGGCGAGATCGCGCGCGCCTTCCTCACGCCCGAGCCCACGATCGCGCAGCGGATCGTGCGCGCCAAGCGCACGCTCGCGGCGGCGCACGTGCCGTTCGAGGTGCCGGCGGCCGATGCGCGGCCCGCGCGGCTCGCGTCGGTGCTCGAAGTGATCTATCTCGTGTTCAACGAAGGCCATGCGGCGACCTCGGGCGACGACTGGACGCGCCCGGCGCTGTGCGACGAGGCGTTGCGGCTCGGCCGGGTGCTGGCCGGGCTGGCGCCGGATGAGAGCGAGGTGCTCGGGCTCGTCGCGCTGATGGAGCTGCAGGCGTCGCGCATGCATGCGCGCACCGATGCGCAGGGCCGGCCCGTGCTGCTGCTCGACCAGGATCGCAGCCGCTGGGATCCGTTGCTGATCCGGCGCGGCCTCGCGGCGCTCGAACGTGCAACGAAGCTCGGCGGCGTACGCGGGCCGTATGCGCTGCAGGCCGCGCTGGCCGCCTGCCATGCGCGTGCGCGGCAAGCGTCGGATACGGACTGGGCGCAGATCGTCGCGCTGTATGACGCGCTCGCCGAAGTCGCACCGTCGCCCGTCGTCGAGCTGAATCGCGCGGTGGCCGTCGGGATGGCGTTCGGGCCTGCTGCGGCGCTCGAACTCGTCGACGCGCTGCGCGACGATCCCGCGCTCGCGCGCTATCACTGGCTGCCGAGCGTGCGCGGCGACCTGCTGGCGAAGCTGGGCCGTGCCGACGAGGCGAAGGCCGAATTCCGCCGCGCGGCGGAACTGACGCGCAACGAGCGCGAGCGCGAATTGCTGCTGAGGCGCGCGACGGACGCGTGACGCGCGCGGCACGCGGCGCACGCCGAGAGCCACATGCCGCGAACCACATGCCACGAGCGAACCCGGCACACCGTGTACCAGCCCCGCCCTGCGGCGCTTGCCACTCCGCGTCCCCGCACCGCTCGCCGCTCCCCCGCCAAGCACTATCGCCCGGATTGAAAAAGCCTATTGGGGGATGCGAACGCGAGCGCCTAGATTGAAGAGCACGATGCGTGCGCCTCGGCACCCGCATCGTTCCCCACATACCTGATCGGCCCGGCTTCGCACGCGGCCGCGCCGACTCGAACGGAGGCGCAAATGGCTCAACTCAAGGGCAGCAAAACCGAAGAGAACCTGAAGGCCGCATTCGCGGGCGAATCGCAGGCGAACCGGCGTTATCTGTATTTCGCTTCGAAGGCCGACGTCGAAGGCCAGAACGACGTCGCCGCGCTGTTCCGCTCGACCGCCGAAGGCGAAACCGGCCATGCGCACGGCCACCTCGAATACCTGGAGGCCGTCGGCGATCCGGCAACCGGCTTGCCGTTCGGTTCGTCGCGGCAGAATCTCGAATCGGCGATCGCCGGCGAAACGCACGAATACACCGACATGTATCCGGGCATGGCGAAGACAGCGCGCGACGAAGGTTTCGACGAAATCGCGAACTGGTTCGAGACGCTCGCGAAGGCCGAACGCAGCCACGCGAACCGCTACACGAAGGCGCTGGACAGTCTCGTCGACTGACGGGCCGCCGCGGGCCGCACGGCAGGCCGTGCGACCGGCAAGCGGCCGGCTGTTCGTTCATCGCTGCCCGCATCGGGCGGGCGGCGCTGGCGCGCATGCGCGCCACGCTGGATGGAGCGCCCCATGCCCCACAAGGAAGGCAGTCTCGAAGCCCCGACCCGGCATCCGCTCGACTGGCAGTCCGATGCGTTCTACGACCAGGCCGCGATCGATGCGGAAATGACGCGCGTATTCGACATCTGCGCCGGGTGCCGGCGCTGCGTGTCGTTGTGCGGCGCGTTTCCGACGCTGTTCGATCTGGTCGACGACACGCCGATGGGCGATATCGAGGAGGTGCCGAAGGCCGCGTTCGGCAAGGTCGTCGACCAGTGCTACCTGTGCGACCTCTGCTACATGACGAAATGCCCGTACGTGCCGCCGCATGCATGGAACGTCGATTTCCCGCACCTGATGCTGCGCGGCAAGGCCGCGCGCTACAAGCGCGGCGAAGCGACGTTGCGCGACAAGGTGCTGTCGAATACCGACGCGCTCGGCCACTTCGCCGGCATTCCGATCGTCACGCAGGCGGTGAACGCGGTGAACCGCACGCCGCCTGCGCGCCATGCGCTCGAGGCGACGCTCGGCGTCGATCGCGATGCATGGCTGCCGGAATTCGCGCCGCGCAAGTTCCGGCGCACGGCGAAGCCGTCGGACGGCTTGCCGGTGCGCGACGGCGTACGCACGCCCGGCAAGGTCGCGATCTATGCGACGTGCTACGTGAATTTCAACGAGCCCGGCATCGGCCACGACCTGCTCGCGATCCTCGCGCACAACGACATCCCGTACGAGCTCGTCACGCGCGAAGCCTGCTGCGGGATGCCGCTGCTCGAGCAGGGCAATCTCGCCGGCGTGGCCGCGAAGAAGGACGTGAACCTGCCCGTGCTCGAACGCTATGCGCGCGAAGGCTATGCGCTGATCGGCGCGATCCCGAGCTGCGTGCTGATGTACAAGAGCGAGCTGCCGCTGATGTTCCCCGGCGACGAAGCGGTGCGCGCAGTGGCCGACGCGTTCTGGGATCCGTTCGAATACGTGATCGCGCGGCATCGCGACGGACTGCTGAAGACCGATTTCAAGACGGGCCTCGGCACCGTGTCGTATCACGTGCCGTGCCATGCGCGCGTGCAGAACATCGGCCGCAAGACGGCCGACACGCTGTCGCTCGTGCCCGACACGCGCGTGAATGTCGTCGAGCGCTGTTCGGGCCACGCGGGCACGTTCGGTGTGAAGAAGGGGTTTCACGCGGATGCGATGCGGATCGGCGGCCCCGTGTTCAAGGCGATGGCCGAGCCGCAGCCGGATGTCGTGTCGTCGGACTGCGCGCTGGCCGGTCATCACATCGTGCAGGGCATCGAGGACAAGGGGCTGCCGTCCGCGCCGCTCGCGCATCCGCTTACGCTGCTGCGCCGCGCGTACGGCATCTGAGCCGCCGCCGGCCGCCCACGAGGACCTCCCATGACGTTGACCCGCGACTCCCTGCTGACGCTCGAAGCGTACGCGAAGATCCGCGAGGCCGAACACGCGCGGCTCGTCGCGTACAAGCGCCGCCGTGCGGTGGCGCTGGGCAACCACCTGCGCCTCCTGTTCGAGGACGAAACGACGATCCGCTATCAGATCCAGGAGATGCTGCACATCGAGAAGATCTTCGACCAGGCCGGCATCGAAGGCGAGCTGGACGCGTATTTGCCGCTCGTGCCCGACGGCACGAACCTGAAGGCGACGATGCAGATCGAGTACGAGCACGAGATCGAACGGCGCGCGGCGCTCGCCCGGCTGATCGGCGTCGAGGATCGCGTGTACCTGCAGGTCGACGGGCATGCGCGCGTCTACGCGATCGCAGACGAGGATCTCGACCGCGACACCGCCGAGAAGACGTCGGCCGTGCACTTCGTGCGCTTCGAGCTCGACGCGCCGATGCGCGCGGCGCTCAAGGGCGGGGCGGCGCTGTCGATCGGTTGCGATCACCCGGCGTACACGATGCCGCCGCAGCGCGTGGACGCGGACGTGACCGCGGCGCTGGCCGTCGATCTGCGCTGACGCGTCCGTCCGCTGCAACGTCCGGCATCGCCCCCGCCGGTTTTCCTCTTTCGTTCCGACCCGAAAACGGCACTCCCGCCTCCGATGCGGCGCGTTCGCTCGCCCGCCGTCCCGAAGATGTAACAGACGTCACTGGTTTGCACGCGGCGAAAAATTTGCATCGCACGTCACCGCGCTTTCATCACTCGCAGAGAAACAATAAAAAGATTGTGCACGGAGATAATTAAAATCGGTCGAATTTGAATGATTTACCGATTCGTGAATATCTTGTTACGCTTTTTTCCCTGATTTACCGATGTCGGGCAGCAATGCGCGGGATTGTTGCCGGCAGGGGGCGGGGCACCCCGAAAATGCCAATGAAAAGGCATTCCGCATACGCTGCGGAGCCCCGCCAGGCGGGCCTTTGCAGAAACGGGCATAAAGATCGCGCAAAAAAATTCAAGCGTAAATACATTGCGCACCCGTGGCAGGTTGTTTCAGTGCGTAACATTAAGTCATTGTCATATTGAGATAAACCCTAGGGATGGTATGCTTCGTGCACAAAAATTCCCACATTGGAGTGAGACCGTGATTTGTGCGTCATTGCCGGGAATGTCGGCACCGTGAAAGTGCGGTGCCGCACCGGCATGCACAACTCCGGATAACCATAATGTGCAACCTGGCCGCCCCGCGACGCGATGTGTCGTGACGGCGCCGCCAATCGCAGCCCCGGCCTGGCTGCGTGGAGAGATCTACTATGTTCTTCGATGAGCTTACCGATGAAGAGTGGTTTCGTCTTTCAACGCTGATCGCCGATGAACCCATCCGGCTGAACCGCCGCGGGCGTCCGCGAGCCGAACCGCGCGTCGTTGCCAACGCGGTGCTCTGGATCCTGACGACCGGTGAAGCGTGGTCGAAGCTGCCCGGTCGCTATCCGTCCGGGCCGACGTGCCGCCGCCGCTACGAGGAGTGGCTCGCGTCCGGCACGCTGCTGCAGATGATCGACGTGCTGACCCAGTTCAGCGGGCGCACGTTCGCGTATATCCCGCCGCCGCCGGAGCCGGTCGTGCCCGCACGCCGTGCCGAGCCCGCGCCCGACAACGACCGCTTGCGCGGCGTGTTCTGGCAGAACCCCGAGTCGTGGCAATTGCCGGTCGCTCAGGCAAACGTTTGGGAGGGCGAGGGCGCGTCGATGAGCGCGAGGCCGGTCGACGAAGTCGTCGATCCGTCGGCCGCGTCGTTCGCGGTGCCGGGTGCGCCGTCGGCGGAGCTGCGCCATGCGCATGCGTCGTCGGCGAGCTTCGCCGCGGCCGAACCGCAAGTCGACAACTATCGCGGCTATACGATCTGCGGCATCGCGCAGCCCGTGCAGAACCTGATGTATCGCGCGTGGGCCGAGATTACGCAGGACGACCGACGCGTCGAACGCTCGGGCCTGATCGGTCCGCGCTTCACCGATGCCGAGGAAGCCGAGCAGTTCGCGCTCGACTGGGCGCGCCAGTGGATCGATCGCCATGGCGCGAGCGACGAACCGGCGCGCGAGCCGCAAGGCGAGGTGCTGGCCGGCTTGTCCGCGCTTGCGCGTACCGAGTCGGACATCCACCGCTTCATCGCCGAGCGCCACGCGGGTGCGCTGTCCGAAAGCCGCAACGATCCGGTGCAACCGGAGCGCCGCGAGTACGTGTACCGCGTCGGCTGATCGCCGACCCGCCGAGACGCGCGGGCCGTCGTGTGCCACGACGCCCGCGCGGAAGTCCCGTCTTTCCATGCCTGCGTTGCCGGGGCGCCGCTGTCGAAGCGGCGCCCCCTGTGCACGTGCGTTACTGCCGGCCGTAGGTATCGTCGAAGCGGACGATGTCGTCCTCGCCGAGATACGCGCCCGACTGCACTTCGATCAGCTCGAGCGGCATCTTGCCCGGGTTCTCCAGGCGGTGCGACACGCCGAGCGGGATGTACGTCGATTCGTTTTCGGACAGCAGGAACGTTTCGTCGCCGCGCGTGATGCGCGCGGTGCCGCAGACGACGATCCAGTGTTCGGCGCGATGGTGGTGCATCTGCAGCGACAGTTGCGCGCCGGGCTTCACGACGATGCGTTTCACCTGGAAGCGCTCGCCCATGTCGACCGAGTCGTAGTGGCCCCACGGGCGATGCACCTTGCGGTGATCGGTTGCTTCCGCGCCGCGTTGCGCCTTGATGCGCCCGACGATTTTCTTCACGTCCTGCACGCGCGACTTGTCCGCGACGAGCACGGCGTCCGGCGTTTCGACGACGACGAGGTTCTGCGTGCCCACGCAGGCGACGAGCCGGCTTTCCGAATGCGCGAACGTCGATTCCGCGCCTTCGAACAGCACGTGGCCGCGGCCGACGTTTTCGGCCTCGTCCTTCGGCGAGATCTGCCAGATCGCGTCCCACGAGCCGACGTCCGACCAGCCCGCGTCGAGCGGCACGACGACGCTCTCGCACAGTTGCGGCAGGCTCGCGAGCGGCTCCATCACCGCGTAGTCGATCGAGTTCGACGGCGACGCGGCGAACGCTTCGCGATCGATGCGGAAGAAATCGCCATCGGCCTTGCCCTGGGCGACGGCCTGTTCGCAGGCCGCGTAGATTGCCGGTTCGAGCTCGCGGATCGCCTTCAGCCAGACCGACGCGCGAACGATGAAGATGCCGCTGTTCCACCAGTATTCGCCCGATGCGACGTACTGCTGAGCGAGTTCGAGATGCGGCTTCTCGACGAAGCGGTCGAGGCGGCGCACGTCGAGTTTGCCCGTGGCGGCGTCGCCGAGCGGCGCGCCGACACGGATGTAGCCGAAGCCGGTTTCCGCGTGCTTCGGCACGATGCCCATCGTCGCGATCTTGCCTTGCATCGCGCAATGCACGCCGGCCGCGACGGCCGCGTGGAAGCGCGGCAGGTCGGCGACCGCATGGTCGGCCGGCATCACGGTCATCACCGCGTCGTTGCCGCCGGCGACCAGTCGAAACGCGGCGAGCGTCAGCGCGGGCGCGGTGTCGCGGCCGATCGGCTCGAGCATGATCGACGCCGATTTGCCGGTCAGGCGCAGCTGCTCGGCGGTGGTGAAGCGGTGATCCTCGCCGCATACGATCAGCACGTCGTCGTTCAGCGGATGGTCGGCCGCGAGGCCGTCGAGGCGCAGCGCGGTCGACTGCAGCAGCGAATGTTCGCCGAGCAGGCCAATCAGCTGTTTCGGAAAACGTTCGCGGGACATCGGCCACAGGCGCGTGCCGGACCCGCCGGCGAGAATCACCGGTTGCACGGCGACACGCGTGCCGGCGGCGGGCGCGGTGGAAGAAGAATGGCGCGTTTCGGCAGCCACGGCCGGAGCATTCATGAGGACACTCTCCACGGTTGAAGTCAGTGCCTGTCGTTGTAGCATGAAGTAAATCGACAATAAAACTGGATCCATTGCCGGATATTCGCCACGCATTCGTCGGGAAGAATTTTCCGCGCCAGCATCCGATGCAAATAAAAAAATAAAAAATAAATCGGTAAATAGGCCTGTCTTGACCGCCAGCAAAGGGTGAGCGGAAATCGTAAAGCTTCCGAAATATTCCCGATTCTCGGGAATTTCGGGAAAACATGCCGAATTAATTCAAAAACATCGCGGCAATAATTTCCGATTATTTTTCGAAATACTTGTACGCTTGAGGCGACAATTTCTTACCGCTTCAATAGCGTCATGCAACGTTTGAATCGAATGCGCGGCACGGGTCGCGCAAGGAGCTGTTCGGCAAACGCCTGTTCAAAGAGGAAGCAGACATGTTGAGCGTGCTGGCGAGAGTCATCGATATCGCGATGGTCGTGACGGGGGCGCTGCTCGCCGCCGCGCTGCACGGTGGCAGCATCTGGCTCAACGACCTGCAGCGCACGATGATGCTGTTCGATTGCCTGCTCGTCGTCGTGTGCTTTCCCGCGTTCGGCATTTACCAGTCGTGGCGCGGCAAGCGTCTCGTCGGGCTGGTGGGGCGGGTCGCATTCGCGTGGCTGGTGGTCGAGCTGGCGGGCATCCTGCTGAGCTTCAGCTTTCATCAGTCGGGCGAACTGTCGCGGCTGTGGCTGGGTTACTGGGCGCTCGTGACGATGGCGCTGCTCGCCGGCTCGAAGGCCTGCGTGCACGTCGTGCTGCGGCAACTGCGCCGCGGCGGCTACAACCTGAAGGCGGTCGCGATCGTCGGCGGGACGCCGGCGGCGCGGCGGCTGATCGCCCAGATGCGGGCGCGGCCGGAAGCCGGTTTCAACCCGGTGTGCGTGTACGACGAAAGCGAAGCGCCGGGCGAAGTCGCGCTCGACGACGTGCGCATCGAGCGGCAGTTCGAATCGCTGGTATGGCTGGTGCGCAGCCGCGCGATCAGCGAGCTGTGGCTCACGCTGCCGATCACGGAAGAGCGCCGGATTCACCAGATCGTGACGGTGTTCCGCCACGACTTCGTGAATATCCGCTTCATTCCGGACGTGCGCACGCTGTCGTTCTTCAACCAGGAAGTGGTCGAGGTGCTCGGCGTGCCGGCGATCAACCTCGCGGCGTCGCCGATCACCGACGTGCGGATCCTGCCGAAGTTCGTGTTCGACCGGGCGTTCGCGCTGGTGGCGCTCACGGGTTTGGCGCCGGTGATGTTGGTGATCGCGTGCCTGATCAAGCTGACGTCGCGCGGGCCGGTGTTCTTCCGCCAGAAGCGCAAGGGCATCGACGGGCACGAGTTCGAGATCTACAAGTTCCGCTCGATGAAGGTGCACGAGGAAGTGGCGGGGCAGGTCACGCAGGCGAAGAAGAACGATTCGCGCGTGACGCCGGTCGGCCGGTTCCTGCGCCGCACGAGCCTCGACGAGCTGCCGCAGTTCATCAACGTGCTGAAGGGCGAGATGTCGGTCGTCGGCCCGCGCCCGCATGCGCTCGCCCACGACGACATCTACAAGGATCTGGTCAAGGGCTACATGTTCCGCTACCGGATCAAGCCGGGCATCACCGGGTGGGCGCAGATCAACGGCTTTCGCGGCGAGACCGACCAGATCGAGAAGATGATGGGACGCGTGAAGCTCGATCTGTACTACATGCAGAACTGGTCGTTCTGGCTCGACATCAAGATCGTCGTGCTGACGCTCTGGAAAGGCTTCACCGGCAGCAACGCGTACTGAGCACCGAGATCGCGCCACGCAGGCATTCCGGTTTTACGAATTTCGAAACATTGGTCAAGAGGTCCGACACATCATGAATCTGACTATCATCGGCAGCGGTTACGTAGGTCTTGTCACCGGCGCGTGTCTCGCCGACATCGGGCACGACGTGTTCTGTCTCGACGTCGACCAGGCAAAGATCGACATCCTGAACAACGGCGGCGTGCCGATCCACGAGCCGGGCCTCAAGGAAGTGATCGCGCGCAACCGCTCGGCGGGCCGCCTGCGCTTCTCGACCGATATCGAGGCCGCGGTCGCGCACGGCGACGTGCAGTTCATCGCGGTCGGCACGCCGCCCGACGAGGACGGTTCGGCCGACCTGCAATACGTGCTGGCGGCAGCGCGCAACATCGGCCGCTACATGACGGGCTTCAAGGTGATCGTCGACAAGTCGACGGTGCCGGTCGGCACGGCCGAGCGCGTGCGCGCAGCGGTGGCGGAAGAGCTCGCGAAGCGCGGCGGCGACCAGATGTTCTCGGTCGTGTCGAATCCGGAATTCCTGAAGGAAGGCGCGGCGGTGGACGATTTCACGCGGCCGGACCGCATCGTGATCGGCTGCGACGACGACGTGCCGGGCGAGCGCGCCCGCGAGCTGATGAAGAAGCTCTACGCGCCGTTCAACCGCAACCACGAACGCACGCTGTACATGGACGTGCGCTCGGCCGAGTTCACGAAATACGCGGCGAACGCGATGCTCGCGACCCGCATCTCGTTCATGAACGAGCTGGCGAACCTCGCCGACCGCTTCGGCGCGGACATCGAGGCCGTGCGCCGCGGGATCGGCTCCGATCCGCGCATCGGCTATCACTTCCTGTACGCCGGCTGCGGTTACGGCGGCTCGTGCTTCCCGAAGGATGTCGAAGCGCTGATCCGCACGGCCGACGAGCACGGGCAGGCACTGCAGATCCTGAAGGCGGTGTCGTCGGTCAACGCCACGCAAAAGCGCGTGCTCGCCGAGAAGATCGTCGCGCGCTTCGGTGAAGATCTGAGCGGACGCACGTTCGCCATCTGGGGCCTCGCGTTCAAGCCGAATACCGACGACATGCGCGAAGCGCCGAGCCGCGAGCTGATCGCCGAACTGCTGTCGCGCGGGGCGCGCATCGCCGCGTACGACCCGGTCGCGCAGGAGGAAGCGCGCCGCGTGATCGCGCTCGATCTCGCCGATCACCCGAGCTGGCTCGAGCGTCTCTCCTTCGTCGACGACGAGGCGCAGGCCGCGCGCGATGCCGACGCGCTCGTGATCGTCACCGAATGGAAGATCTTCAAGAGCCCCGATTTCATCGCGCTCGGCCGTCTGTGGAAGACGCCCGTGATCTTCGACGGCCGCAACCTGTACGAGCCGGAGACGATGAGCGAGCAGGGCATCGAATACCACCCGATCGGCCGGCCGGGCTCGCGCCAGGCCGTCGCCGCCCGCGTGCCGGGCACCGCGCCCGCGAGCGCGTAACCCGTTTCCCGTCACTCGTTACGAGACGCCATGTTCCGGAACATCCTGATCGTCTGCCACGCGAACGTCTGCCGCAGCCCGGCGGCGGAACTGCTGTTCAAGTCGCATGCCGCGTCGCGCGGCGGCCCGCGCCCGACGTTCCACTCGGCGGGCGTGCATGCGAACGACGGCGACGGCATCGATCCGGTGATGCGTCAGCTGCTCGCCGAGCGGGGCGTCGATGCGACGACCCACCGCTCGCGGCGGCTGTCGCGCCGGATCGTGCGCGACGCCGACCTGATTCTCGTCAGCGAGCGCGGACAGATTGCGGCCGTCGAAAAGGTCGATCCGTTCGCGCGCGGCAAGGTCCACCTGCTCGGCAAGTGGGAAGGGGCCGAGATTGCCGATCCGCACGGCGGCCCCGAGGCCGATTACCGCGAGAGCTACTCACTGATCGAACGTCTGGTTCAAGGATGGCTACAGAAACTATGCTGAAACGCCCGATGCGCCCGGTGGCGCTTGCCGTCGCGCTGACGACTTTCCTGTCAGCCTGTGCAACCGCGCCCGGCAACTACCTCGACTCGTCGAACCTGAAGGACGAAGGCCGGCAGCAAGCGGCCGAAACCTATCCAGTTCATTACATCGACGCCAAAGTGGTGATGGACCAGCTGCAGAAGGCGCAGGTCGACCATCCGCTGCCGCCCGGACGTTACACCGATCCGTCGGAGTACGTGTATCGCGTCGGCCCGCAGGACATCCTCGGCGTCACCGTGTGGGACCACCCCGAGCTGACGACGCCGCAGGGCCAGTCGTTCTCGAGCGGCGGCAACACGACGCAGACGGTCGCGGGTGCGCTGCAGCAGCCGTATACGACCGCGCTGCCGGGCCAGGCCGATCCGTACGGCCAGACGGTCGCCGCCGACGGCACGATCTTCTTCCCGTTCGTCGGCCGCATCAAGGTGGCCGGCAAGACGGTCGCGCAGATCCGCGAGCAGATGGCCACCACGCTGTCGCGCTACGTGAAGAATCCGCAGCTCGACGTACGCGTGCTGTCGTTCCGCAGCCAGAAGGTACAGGTGACGGGCGAGGTGAAGCAGCCGGGCCCGCTCGCGGTGAGCGACGTGCCGCTGACGCTCGTCGACGCGATCTCGCGCTCGGGCGGCTCGACCAACGAGGCCGACCTGCAGCGCGTGCGCCTGACGCGCGACGGCAAGCTCTACACGCTCGACGCGAACGGCGTGCTCGATCGCGGCGAGGTGAAGCAGAACGTGATGCTGCAGCCGGGCGACATCATCAACGTGCCGGACCGCAGCGACAGCCGCGTGTTCATCATGGGCGAGGTCAAGACGCCGGTCACGGTGCCGATGCTCAAGGGCCGCCTGAGCATCGCCGACGCGCTGACCGCGGGCGGCGGCATCCTCGACACCGATGCGAACCCGCGCAAGATCTACGTGATGCGCGGGATGCGCGACAACCCGACGAAGCCTGAAGTGTTCCGCCTCGACATGACGCAGCCGGATGCGCTGATGCTGTCGAGCCGCTTCCCGCTTCAACCGCTCGACGTCGTCTACGTCAGCACGGCCAGCTCGGTGCAGTTCAACCGTGTGCTGCAGCAGGTGCTGCCGACGATCCAGACGATCTTCTACATGCGGCAAATCACGCGCTGATAGCCCGCCGGGGCGGCGCCCGCCCCCCGGCACCACTCAAGCGGGAACGAATGGTGAACACGCAAGCGAAACACTCCTACGCGGATCTGTCCGCGAAAACCGAGGAAGAGGACGTCGTCCTCGGCCAGTTGCTCCAGGTGATCATGGACGACATCTGGCTGCTGCTCGGCATCGCGGTCACGGTCGTCGCGCTCGCCGGCCTCTACTGCTACATCGCGAAGCCGGTCTACCAGGCCGACGTGCACGTGCGGGTCGAGGGCAACGACAACACGTCGCAGGCGCTCACGCAGACGCAGACGGGCGCGATGATCAACAGCGGCCCGCAGCAGGCGCCGACCGACGCGGAAATCGAGATCATCAAGAGCCGCGGCGTGGTCGCGCCGGTGGTCGAGCAGTTCAAGCTGAATTTCTCGGTCGTGCCGAAGACGCTGCCGGTGATCGGCGGCGTCGCCGCGCGCATCGCGACGCCCGGTGTACCGGCGAAGCCGTGGCTCGGCCTGAAGTCGTACGCATGGGGCGGTGAAGTGGCCGACGTCGATTCGATCAGCGTCGTGCCCGCGCTCGAGGGCAAGAAGCTGACGCTGACGGCCGGCCCGAACGGGACCTATTCGGTCGTCGACCAGAACGGCATGCGGCTGCTGTCGGGCCAGGTCGGCGAAGCGGCGCAGGGCGGCGGCGTGACGCTGCTCGTGTCGAAGCTCGTCGCGCGCCCCGGCACGCAGTTCACGGTGGTCCGCTACAACGATCTCGACGCGATCAGCGGCTTCCAGACCGGCATCCAGGTGACCGAGCAGGGCAAGCAGACGGGCGTCGTGCAGATCTCGCTCGAAGGCAAGGACCCGGACCAGACCGCCGCGATCGCGAACGCGCTCGCGCAGTCGTACCTGAACCAGCACGTGGTCGCGAAGCAGGCCGAAGCGACCAAGATGCTCGACTTCCTGAAGGGCGAGGAGCCGCGCCTGAAGGCCGACCTCGAACGCGCGGAAGCCGCGCTGACGCAGTACCAGCGCACGTCGGGCTCGATCAACGCGAGCGACGAGGCGAAGGTCTACCTCGAGGGCAGCGTGCAGTACGAGCAGCAGATCGCCGCGCAGCGCCTGCAGCTCGCGTCGCTCGCGCAGCGTTTCACCGATTCGCATCCGATGGTGATCGCCGCGAAGCAGCAGCTCGCGGAGCTGCAGGGCGAGAAGGACAAGTTCAGCAACCGCTTCCGCAGCCTGCCGGCCACCGAAGTGAAGGCCGTCCAGCTGCAGCGCGACGCGAAGGTTGCCGAGGACATCTATGTGCTGCTGCTGAACCGCGTGCAGGAGCTGTCGGTGCAGAAGGCCGGCACGGGCGGCAACATCCACCTCGTCGATTCGGCGCTGCGTCCGGGCGATCCGGTCAAGCCGAAGAAGGTGCTGATCCTGTCGGCCGCCGTGTTCCTCGGGCTGATTCTCGGCACCGGCATCGTGTTCCTGCGCCGCAACATGTTCCAGGGCATCGAGGATCCCGACCGCATCGAGCGCGCGTTCAACCTGCCGCTGTACGGGCTGGTGCCGCAAAGCGCCGAGCAGGTGAAGCTCGACGCGCAGGCCGAGAAGAGCGGCAGCCGTACCCGGCCGATCCTCGCGAGCCTGCGTCCGAAGGATCTCAGCGTCGAGAGCCTGCGCAGCCTGCGCACCGCGATGCAGTTCGCGATGATGGATGCGAAGAACCGCGTGATCGTGCTGACGGGCCCGACGCCGGGCATCGGCAAGAGCTTCCTGACGGTCAACCTCGCGGTGCTGCTCGCGCATTCTGGCAAGCGTGTGCTGCTGATCGACGCCGACATGCGTCGCGGCCTGCTCGACCGCTACTTCGGCCTCACGTCGCAGCCGGGCCTGTCCGAGCTGCTGAGCGACCAGTCGGCGCTCGAGGATGCCGTGCGCGAGACGCCGGTGCAGGGCCTGTCGTTCATCTCGGCCGGCACGCGCCCGCCGAACCCGTCGGAGCTGCTGATGTCGACGCGCCTGCCGCAATACCTCGAAGGGCTCGGCAAGCGCTACGACGTCGTGCTGATCGATTCGCCGCCGGTGCTGGCGGTGACCGACGCGACCATCATCGGCCGCATGGCCGGCTCGACGTTCCTCGTGCTGCGCTCGGGCATGCATACCGAAGGCGAGATCGCCGACGCGATCAAGCGCCTGCGCACCGCCGGCGTCGACCTGGAAGGCGGGATCTTCAACGGCGTGCCGCCGAAGGCGCGCGGCTACGGCCGCGGCTATGCGGCCGTGCATGAATACCTGAGCGCCTGATCCGCATCGCACGTAACCAGACGGGCAGCGCGTGTTGCCCGCCCGGCCGACAGGAGAATCAACGATGAAAATTTCCGTGCTCGTTCCGACTTTTCGGCGTCCTGCCGACCTCGCGCGCTGCCTGCTGGCGCTGCAGCGGCAGCATCGGCTGCCCGACGAGGTGATCGTCGTCGCGCGCCCGGAGGATGACGCCACGCACGAACGGCTCGCCGATCCGGCGGTCGGCGGCGCGCTGCCGCTGCGCATCGTGCCGGTCGACGTGCCGGGCCAGGTCGCCGCGCTGAACAAGGGGCTCGACTCGGCGAACGGCGACATCGTCGCGATCACCGACGACGACGCGGCGCCGCATCCCGACTGGCTCGCGCGCGTCGAGTCGGTGTTCGAAGCCGATCCGCGCGTGGGCGCGGTCGGCGGGCGCGACTGGGTGCACGAGAAGGGCCGCGTGCTCGACGAATCGCGCGAACGCGTCGGCCAGCTCACGCTGTCCGGCAAGATCGTCGGCAACCATCATCTCGGCGTGGGCGGCCTGCGCGAAGTCGACATGCTGAAAGGCGCGAACATGAGCTACCGCCGCGCCGCGATCGAGCGGCTGCGCTTCGACACGCGGCTGCGCGGCGCCGGCGCGCAGGTGCACAACGACATGGGTTTCAGCATGCGCGTGCAGCGCGACGGCTGGAAGCTCGTCTACGACCCGGCGATCGCGGTCGATCATTTCCCGGCCGAGCGCTTCGACGACGATCGGCGCGATGCCGCGTCGCTGAATGCGATCAGCAACGGCGCGTACAACATGCACCTGATCCTGCGCGAGCATCTGCCGCCGGTCCGGCGCGAGATCGCGTGGTGGTGGTGGACGCTGGTCGGCACGCGCGTCTACCCGGGCCTCGCGCACGTGCTGCTGTCGCTGCATACGGCGCAGCGCGAGCGGATCCGCGAGCACTGGCGCGCGGTGCGCCGCGGTGCGCGCGACGCCCGCCGCGCGAACCTTGCCCCCCATCGTGCGGCGATGCCGCCGGTGACGTCTTGAACGGCTTGCGCGCCTCGCGCGCGGCCACCCACGGAGGGCTCGCATGACTGCAACGAAAGCTGCAACCAACGTCCACGTTCACCTGTTTTACGGCGCCGATCCGCGTACCTACCGGAAAGGCGAGAACATCGGCTGTCTGTACGGCTATCACCATGCAGAATCCGACGAATTCCGGCTGACCTATTCGCAGGACGGCGGCGAGAGCCGCGTCGCCAGCCTCGCGCGCCGCGCGCTGAAGGCGGCGCTCGGCTTCGACGTCGTGCATGCGTGGCGCAACCGCGCCGCGCTGCTGAACACCGACGTGATCTGGACGCACACGGAACAGGAGCATCTGGCCGCTTCGCTGATCCTGAAGCTGGCCGGCGAGCAGGGCAAGCGCCCGCTGCTGCTCGCGCAGAGCGTATGGCTGTTCGACAAGTGGAACAGCTTCGGTGGCCCGCGCCGCTGGCTGTACCGCAAGCTGATCGCGCGCGCCGACGCGCTGACCACGCTGGCCCGCGACAACGCCGAGCTGTGCCGCCGCTATCTCGGCCGCGATGCCGAGTTCGTCTACTACGGGCTGAACACGCAGGATTTCCCGATCACCGAGCCGCGGCAATGGCAACCGAACCGGCCGCTGCGGATCGCGGCGATCGGCAACGACCGCGACCGCGACTGGCGCACGTTCCTCGCCGCGTTCGGCGGTGACGAGCGCTACGACGTGCGGCTCGCGACGCGCCGCCGCGTGCCGCGCGAGTGGCATGCGCCGAATGTGAAGATCGGCTCGGCATCGGGGCTCGCGAAACAGCATGAGCTGTACGCGTGGGCCGACGTGATCGTCGTGCCGCTGCGGCCGAACTTCCATGCGTCGGGCATCACGGTGATGCTCGAGGCGGCCGCCGTCGGCAAGCCGATGATCGTGTCGGATGTCGGCGGGCTCAGCGACTACTTCCCGCACGATACGGCCGCTTATGTGCCTGCGTTCGACGCGCAGGCGATGCGCCAGGCCGCCGATCGCTTCGCGGCCGATCCGGTCGCGGCGCTTGCATGCGCGCAGGCCGCCGCCGCGTGCCTGCGGGATCGCGACCTGACCACGCAGGCGTTCGCCGAGCAGCACGTGCGGATCACGCGCGACATGCTGCGCCGGCGCCGCACGCCGGCTGCCGCGGGCCTGGCGATGCCGCTCGCGGATTCGCGCCCGTCGTCGCGGTGAGAGCGGATCGATGAGTACGATTGCCGCCGAACGCGCACCGTCGCGCAAACGCAACTGGCTTCCCGAGCCGAAGCACTGGGTCGGGCAGGCCGGACTGTGGACGTTCACGGCCGCGTTGATCGCCATTCACCAGGGCAAGGTGCTGACGCTCGCGTTTCCGGTGCTGGCCATCGCGGTCGGCATCTGGCTGTATTTCAAGAGCCCGGCGCGCTACGTCGGCTTCATGTGGTGGGTGTGGTTCCTGAGCCCGGAAGTGCGGCGTCTCGCCGACTGGTCGAAGGGCGCGTTCACGCCGACGAGCCTGATCCAGGTCGCGCCGCTCGCGGTGACGATGATCGCCGGCCTCGGGCTGATCCGGCATTACCGCGTGCTCGCGCAGCGGCGCGGGATCCCGATCCTGCTGATGCTGTTCGGGCTCACGTATGCGTACCTCGTCGGGATCGTGTCGAGCGGCGTGATGGCCGCGACCTACGACCTCGCGAACTGGGTGTATCCGGTGCTGATCGGCTTTCACATCATGGTCAACGCGCGCGACTACCCCGAGTACCGCGACGTGCTGCTGTCCACGTTCATGTGGGGCATGCTCGTGATGGGCCTGTACGGCATCGTGCAGTACTTCGTGATGCCGCAGTGGGACGTGCTGTGGATGATCGGTTCCGACATGGGCTCGCAGGGCGAGCCGGTGCCGTACGGCGTGCGCGTGTTCAGCACGATGAACTCGTCCGGGCCGTTCGCGTTCGCGATGATGGGCGCGCTGGTGTTCGTGCTCGCCGCGCCGCAGAAGATCCGCTGGTTCGCCGGGGCAGCTGGTTTCGTGTCGTTCGCGCTGTGTCTCGTGCGCTCGACGTGGGGCGGCTGGGTGATCGCGCTCGCGATCCAGCTCGCGCAGTCGAACAACCGCGTGCGGATGCGGATCCTGATCAGCGGCGTCGTGCTGGTCGGCCTGTGCGTGCCGCTGCTGACCGTCGGGCCGGTGGCCGACCGTCTCGGCGCGCGTCTGCAGTCGATCACGAACCTGAAGGACGACCGCAGCTACGACGACCGCAACAAGTTCTACGCCACCTTCGCGCAGACGGCGTTCACCGACGTCGCCGGCGAAGGGATGGGCGCGACGGGTGCATCCACGAAGCTGTCGAGCGACAGCGGCGAGCTCGGCAAGTACGGCAGCTTCGACAGCGGCGTGATGAACGTGCCGTTCGTGCTCGGCTGGCCCGGCACGCTGCTGTACCTCTCGGGTGTCGTGATGCTGTTCGGCCGCACGCTGCGCGCGGCGTTCAAGCTGCGCAAGGACAAGTTCGTCGGCGCGTGCCTGAGCCTGTGCCTGTCGACCTTCGCGATGCTCGTGTTCACGAACTCGCTGATCGGCACGGGCGGCCTGCTGATGTTCACAGCCATTTTTTCGATTCTTTCCGCGGCGCACTGGCAAAAGGCACAACGCCTGCTGGCCGCCGCGCGTTTACGGGGAGGCGACCATTGAGAATCGCGATCGTCACACACGTCGTGCGACATAACGACGGGCAGGGCCGCGTCAATTACGAAATCGCGCGCGCGGCGCTGGCCGAGAACTACGAGGTCACGCTGGTCGCGTCGCATGTCGCGCCCGAGCTGCTGGCCGACCCGCGCGTGCGCTGGGTGCCCGTGAAGGTCGGCGGCTTCTGGCCGTCGAATCTCGTCAAGCAGCAGGTGTTCGCGCTGAAGAGCGCGGCCTGGCTACGCGCGCACCGCAGCGAATACGACGTGCTGCACGTGAACGGCTTCATTTCGTGGATCAAGGCCGACGTGAATACCGCGCACTTCGTGCACGGCGGCTGGTTCAAGAGTCCGTACTATCCGTTCGGGCCGACGAAGGGGCTGTGGTCGGCCTACCAGTACGTCTATACGCGCGTGAACACCACGCTCGAGCGCTGGGCGTACCGGCGTTCGCGCGCGATCACGGCCGTGTCGCAGAAGGTGGCCGACGAGATCGCCGGGCTCGGCATCGACAGCCGCAAGATCAGCGTGATCTACAACGGTGTCGACGCCGGCGCGTTCGCGGGGGCACAGGCCGACCGCGCGGCGTTCAAGCTGCCGGACGATGCATTCCTGCTGCTGTTCGTCGGCGACCTGCGCACGCCGCGCAAGAACCTCGGCACCGTGCTGAAGGCGCTGACGAAGCTGCCGGCGAACGTGCACCTGGCGGTGGCGGGCTACTTGCCCGGCAGCCCGTATCCGGACGAGGCGCGTGCGCTCGGCATCGATTCGCGCGTGCATTTCCTCGGTCTCGTGAAGAACATGCCGACGCTGATGCGCTCGGTCGACGCGTACGTGTTCCCGTCGCGCTACGAAGCGATGAGCCTGTCGCTGCTCGAGGCGATGGCGGCCGGGTTGCCGGTCGTCACCGCGCGCACGGCGGGCGGTGCGGAAATCATCACGCGCGAATGCGGGATCGTGCTGGAGGATCCGGACGATCCGGCGGCGCTCGCGCAGGCGATCGGCTCGCTCGCGGCGTCGCGCGACACCTGTCGCGCGATGGGTGACGCCGCCCGCGAACTGATGACCCGTTTCGGCTGGGCGCACATGGGCGCCCAGTATGTCGCGCTCTACCGGCGCATCGGCCAACCCACGCAGCCGTCCGCATTCGAGCGGGCCGAGCATGCAGTCACGCAGGAGCAAACGTGATGTCCCAATCTTCCCGGCCGATCAAATCGTTGCAAATCGGCATGCACTGGTTCCCCGAACGTGCGGGCGGCCTCGACCGGATGTACTACTCGCTCGTCGGCGCGCTGCCGGGCGCGGGCGTCGAGGTGCGCGGGCTCGTCGCCGGCTCGCCGAAAGTCGCCGACGACACCGACGGTGCGATCCAGGGCTTCGGCCCCGCATCGGAGTCGCTTGCACGCCGGATGCTCGCCGCGCGCCGCGCGTTGCGCGAGGAGATCCGCAGCGAGCGGCCGGACGTGATCTCGTCGCACTTCGCGCTGTACACGTTCCCGGGTCTCGACGTCACGCGCGGGATTCCGCAGGTGTCGCATTTCCAGGGGCCGTGGGCCGACGAAAGCCAGGTCGAGGGCGCTGCGTCGCTCGGCCAGCGCGCGAAGCGCTATCTCGAACAGGCCGTCTATACGCGTTCGTCGCGGTTGATCGTGCTGTCGCAGGCGTTCGGCCAGATCCTGACGAACCGCTACGGGATCGATCCGTCACGCGTGCGCGTGATTCCGGGCTGCGTCGATACCGCGCAGTTCGATACGCCGCTCACGCCGGCCGAGGCGCGGCACAAGCTGCAGTTGCCGCAGGACCGGCCGATCGTGCTGGCCGTGCGCCGGCTCGTGCGGCGCATGGGGCTGGAGGACCTGATCGATGCGATCGGTCTCCTCAAGCACCGTCACCCGGACGTGCTGCTGCTGATCGCCGGCAAGGGCAAGATCGGCGAGGAACTGCAGCAGCGCATCGATGCGGCGGGGCTCCAGGATAACGTGAAGCTGCTCGGCTTCGTGCCCGACAACCATCTCGCGGCGCTGTACCGCGCGGCGACGGTCAGCGTCGTGCCGACGGTCGCGCTCGAAGGCTTCGGGCTGATCACCGTCGAATCGCTCGCGTCCGGCACGCCCGTGCTGGTCACGCCGGTCGGCGGGTTGCCGGAGGCGGTGGCCGGGCTGTCCAACGATCTCGTGCTGCCGTCCACGGGCGCGGACGCGATCGCGGAAGGGCTCGGCGCCGCGCTGTCGGGGGCGATCAGGCTGCCCGACGAAGCGGCGTGCAAGCGCTATGCACGGGATCATTTCGATAACGCTGTGATCGCGCGGCGTGTTGCCGGCGTGTACGAAGAGGCGATCCAGGCGGCAGGTTGAGTGCGGCGCGGCGCGCTACCTGCGTGCCGAACCGAAAGCCGAACCGGCGGCGCGTGCGTGCAGGGCCGGTTCGCGTGCCGACCGCCCGCAGAGGGCGGGCCTGCCTTCTTCTCCCTCCGATACGCGGCACCGGCACGTGTCATGCGCGCCTGAGCGTGGCGGCCCACACGCCGAGCGCGGCCACGCTCACGACCGCGCCGAGCACGCAGACGCCCGTCCATCCGGCGCGCGCATACATCATCGTCGACGCAATCGCGCCGAGCCCGCTGCCGGCCGAATAGAACAGCATGTAGCAGCCGACGAGGCGCGCATGCGCATCGGGCCGCGCGCCGAGAATCATGCTCTGGTTGACGACGTGGACGGCCTGCCCGCCGACATTGAGCAGCACGATGCCGACGATCAACCATGCAATCGACGTATCGCCGAACGCGAGCGGCAGCCATGAGCACGCAAGCAGCGCGAGCGCGACACCGGTCGTCGCTTCGCCGCGCCCGCGGTCCGCGAGCCGGCCCGCGCGGGCGGCCGCCGCCGCACCCAGTGCGCCGACGAGCCCGAACGCGCCGATCTGCGTATGCGACATCGCGTGCGGCGGTGCGCTCAGCGGCAGCACCAGCGCGCTCCAGAAGATGCTGAACGCCGCGAACATCAGCAGCGCGATCGCGCCACGCACGCGCAGCACGCGTTCATCGCGCAGCAGCGACACCATCGATCGCAGCAGCGCCGCGTAGCCGATGCGCTCGTGCGGGCCGTTCTCGTCCGGCAGCAGCCGCGACAGCACGACGAGCATCGCGATCGCGAGCGCGCCCGACACCAGGTAGACGGCCCGCCAGCCCGCGATGTCGGTGACGACGCCCGCCAGCGAGCGCGCGGCCAGCAACCCGACCACGACGCCGCCCTGTGCGGCGCCCACCACGCGCCCGCGTTCGCCGGCGCCCGCGAGCGCCGCGGAGCACGCGATCAGCCCTTGCGTCATCGCGGTCCCGAGCAGCCCCGCCGCGACCATCCCGGCCAGCAGCGCGATACGCGTCGACGACGCGGCGACACCGATGCAGGCCGCCGTCAGCAGCAGAAGCTGCACGGTGATCAGGCGCTTGCGGTTCAGCAGGTCGCCGAGCGGCACGACGAACAGCAGCGCGAGTGCACAGCCGAGCTGCGTCGCCGTGATCACGCCGCCGACGGCCGCCTGCGACACGCCGAAATCCCGCGCGATCGAATCGAGCAGCGGCTGCGCGTAGTAGACGTTCGCGACACTGGCCGCGCAGCAGACGGCCAGCGACGCGACGCGCGCCGCGGACAGGCGGCCGCCGTCGGCCGGATGCGCGGCATGTGTCGGCACGTTCGACGCGACGGTGCCGGAATGACAGGAAGACTCCATGGGTTTCCTCGCGCAATGTAGTTGCAAATTGAAACTGGTGTGGAGTGTAGGAAAAGTAGTTTTAAAATGCAACCTGTTGTGCGGCGGGCGAGATGTTCGCGCACGGATGGCCGGCGCCGCCGCGGAGGCGGCCGGCAAGATTGCGGAGAGGAACATGGCCAGGCAGAAAAGTCTTGCGGATTCGCCGTGCCCGGTGGCGCGGGCGACCGATATCGTCGGCGATCGCTGGGCGTTGCTGATCGTGCGCGATGCGTTCGACGGCGTGCGCCGGTTCGGCGATTTCCGCGCGAGCCTCGGTGTCGCGAGCAACATCCTGTCCGACCGGCTGAAGATGCTGGTGGACGCCGGCGTGTTCGACGTCGTGCCGGCATCCGACGGCACCGCGTATCAGGAATACGCGCTGACCAAAAAGGGCGAAGGGCTGTTTCCGGTGATCGTGATGCTGAGGCAGTGGGGCGAGGCGAACCTGTTTGCTCGCGGCGAGCCGCATTCGGTGCTGGTCGACCGCAGCACGGGGCGCGCGGTCCGCAAGCTCGCGCTGCGGCATGACGACGGCCGGCCTTTGAAGGCGGCGGAGACGGTCGTGAGGAAGGTCGGCGACGCGTGACCGCACGCGTGGTTCAATCGGCCGCCGCCACGGCCTGACGCGTGGACGACGCGCCGCGATGCGCATCGGGCCGCACCCGCGTCGCGAGCAGCGCGGCGGTGACGAGCAGCGCGACCGACACGGCCGTTTCGATCCGCAATCCGCTCACGACCTGCGCCGCGCCGCCGCCGCCGGCGAGCGCGCCGAACGCAGCCACGCCCATCGCGCCGCCGGCCTGCCTCGCGGTATTCAGCACGGCCGATGCGATGCCGGCCCGTTCGGGTGCGACCGACGCGAGCACGGCGGTCGTCATCGCCGGCACCGCGAAGCCCATGCCGGTCGGAATCAGCAGGAATGGCACGAGCAGGACTGCCAGCGGTGTCGACGCGTCGATGAAATGCAGCGACCCGTAGCCGAGCGCGGCGACGAGCGCACCCGCCAGCATCGGCACACGCGGGCCGTGACGCGCCACGACGCGCCCGCTGGCGAGGTTCGACAGCAGGAAGCCGCCGGTCAGCGGCAGGAACGCAAGGCCCGCCTGCAGCGCCGATTCGCCGCGTGCGCGCTGCAGGTACAGCGCGAGCACGAACACGGTGCCGTAGTACGTGAGGTTCACGCAGATCCCGAACAGCACGGCCGCGCTGAAGGTGCGATGGCGGAACAGCGAGAGCGGCAGCATCGGCGTGGCCGTGCGCGCTTCCACGGCGACGAACGCGAGCGCGGCGAGGGCGGCCAGCACGAAGCCGCCGGCGACGACCGGATGCGTGAAGCCGAGCGGCCGCCATTCGATCACGGCGCCGGTCAGTGCGGCCAGCATTGCGATCGCGATGAACTGGCCGCGCAGGTCGAGTGCGCGGATGGAACGGGACGCTGCGGCCGGCGCCGCCGTACCACGCGCGGGGATCCATGCGAACGCCGCCGCCAGCCCGGCCGCACACAGCGGCAGGTTCACGAGGAAGATGCCGCGCCAGCCCCACGCCGCGATCAGCACGCCGCCGACCACCGGGCCTGCCGCGATCGAAATCGAACCGGCCGCCGTCCACCAGCCCACGGCGCGCGCCCGCAGGTGCGGGTCGTGCCGGCACGCGTCGTTGAGCAGTGCGAGCGAATTGGGCAGCATCGCCGCGGCGCCGACGCCCTGCATCGCGCGCGCCGCGATCAGCATCGCGGGCGCGCTCGCGGCGCCGCACGCGAGTGACGCCAGTGCGAACAGCACGAGGCCGGAGATGTACAGGCGCCGCGCGCCGAAGCGGTCGCCGAGCGCGCCGCCCGACAGCATCAGTACCGCGAACGCAAGCGTGTACGCGTCAACGACCCACTGCAGTCCGGCGACCGGCAAGTGCAGGTCGCCGGCGAGATGCGCGAGCGCGATGTTGACGATCGTCACGTCGAGCTGCGTCACGACGAAACCGGTGCTGACGGTCGCGACGACGCGGGCGAGCGCGGACGGGAAGGCGGGCGTGGGGGCGGTCGTATCCATGCGTCAATCGTAGGACGCGGCCGGCACGCGATGTTTCAGCGGAACGTGAAGCGTCGAAACGCAGGATGCGAAGCAGGGGGCGCGAAGCGGGAACGGAACAGGCTGCGGCCGGGCCGTCGCAACCGCGATTTATCGAAGAATCGTGCCGCTACGTGCAGGTGTGCGCGCTCAGCGCGGGCCGGCGGCTGCGTTCAATGCCGCTCGCCGCGCCAGCGTCCCGGCGCCACGCCGAAGCGCTTCGTGAACGCATGGGTGAACGTGCTTTGATCCGCGAAGCCGACCATCACGGCGATATCGACCAGCGGATACCGGCCGTCCGCGAGCAGGATCACGGCGGCGTCGAGCCTCAACCGCTGCAGGTAGCGATGCGGCGTTTCGCCGAACGCGTCGACGAACAGTTGATGAAAGCGGCGCATCCCGTAGCCGCAGTGCGCGGCGAGATCGGCGATGCGCAGCGGCTCGTCGAGTCGCGCGCGCAGCCAGCGGTCGATGCGCGCGAAATCGAGGCCCGAGGCGGGCGCGGCGATGGCGCGTTCGTCGAGCAGCGCGCCGCACAGCCGCGCGGCGGCCTGCCACTGGAAACGGTGCGCGGCCGCTTGCCGCGCGTCGTCGGCGGGGGCTTCGAGTTGCGCGGCGGCGGCCGCGATCTGCGCGACCAGCGACGTCAGTGCCGGATCGATCGCCACGGCGCGCGCGCTGTCGAACAGCCGCTGCGGCACCGCGAGCGAGGCGAGGGGAAGATTGAGCACGAGCTGGCGGTTCTCGCCCAGGCCCGCGTAATCGTGGCGCGCGCCGGCCGGAACCAGCCACGCGCCGTGCCGGTCGAGCCGCTGGCTGACGCCGTCCACCGCCATCACCATCGCACCGTCGATGCCGAGCACGATCTGGTGAAAGTCGTGCACGTCCGACGCTTCGAGCGTGTCGTAGCGTTGCAGTGCGATGGTGGGGGACGAAAGGTGTGCCATGAGGCAGGGTGTCAGGCGGCGGCTCGCGTGCTGTGTCAGATGTCGAGCAGTTCGACTTCGAACACGAGCGTGGCATTCGGCGGAATCACGCCGCCTGCGCCGCGCGGGCCGTAGCCGAGTTGCGGCGGGATCGTCAGGCGACGCACGCCGCCGACTTTCATGCCCTGCACGCCTTCGTCCCAGCCCTTGATGACCATGCCGCCACCGAGCACGAACGCGAACGGGTCGTTGCGATCCTTGCTCGAGTCGAATTTCTGACCGTCGGTCAGCCAGCCCGTGTAGTGGACGCTGACGGTCTGGCCGGCTTGCGCTACGTCGCCGGTGCCTTCGGTCAGGTCTTCGTATTTGAGGCCCGATTCGGTCGTGATGACAGACATGACTTCTCCTGAAAAAGGATGGGTAAAACCGCTATTGTAGGCGAGCGCGCAGCGGGCCGCCGCGCGTGGCTGTCGGCCGGTCGCACGCGTGTCGCGGGCGGCGCCGTGCTGCCGTGGCAGCGATGGTCCGAAACGCAAATGGAACGCGCGTTTGAATTTTTCACGCGCCCCGCGACCGCGGTTGCACCGCGCGAGTGCGACGCGTGTATGAATCGGTGCTACCGGGGCGCTCGGCCGCTTGCCGCGCGGCTTCGCCCGATTCCGCGAAACGCCCGCCACGCGGGGCTTTCGGACCATCGGCATCACACGGCACGAAGCGGCGCATGTCGCTCGCGAGCCACCGCGCGCGTTCGAATCCCGCCCGGCCCGGACGCTGTTCGAGCGCCGCTTCTTCCACCTTTCCGACCGTGCCCTGTTTGGAAGCGCGCATCTACCGCGCGGCTTGCGCGCGCCGCTGCGGGCGGCCTATCTTTACAGCTGTCGATGTCAAGATTTTGGCGGTGCGTGACGCGCCGCCCGGGCCTGCGCCGGCTGTGTCGGACGACGCGCCGGGCCGCTCCGGAACCAGGAGAACGATGAACATGAAGTCAGCCGCTTCCGCCACCGCAGCCGGGATCATGCCGGTGCGCCGCGACCTGCGTTTCGACCTGCCGGTCGAACGCGCGAAGGACTGGCATGGCCTCGGGTCGCACGTGACCCATTTCTTCAACGCGCTGTCGCTGCTGTTTCCGGCCGGCGAGCGTTTCTTCATGGATTCCGTGCGCAACTATCGCGACCGGATCGACGATCCCGTGCTGAAGCAGCAGGTGCTCGGCTTCATCGGCCAGGAGGCGATGCACACGCGCGAGCACATCGAGTACAACGAGCTGATGCAGGCGAACCGCCTGCCCGCGCGCAAGCTCGACAAGCGCGTCTGGACGGTGCTCGGCTACATGAAGCGCAAGCTGCCGCATTCGGTGCAACTTGCGCATACGGTCGCGGCGGAGCACTACACGGCGATGCTCGCCGACTGGCTGCTGCGCGACCCGACGCGTCTCGAAGGTTCGGTCGAGGGCTACCGCCAGATGTGGATCTGGCATGCGCTCGAGGAAACCGAGCACAAGGCCGTGTCGTTCGACGTATGGAATGCCGCGATGGAGCCGGGGCTGCGCCGTTACCTGATCCGCATTGGCGTGTATCTGCTGACGACGCTGACGTTCTGGCCGACCGTGTTCCTGATGCATGCGACGCTGCTGTGGCGCGATCGTGGCGCCGGCCATCACGTGCGCGGCATGCTGCGGATGATCGCGTTCCTGTACGGGCCGCGTCGCGGGCTGTTCCCGCGCATCGCCGGCGAATGGCTGAGCTTCTTCCGGCCGGGCTTCCATCCGTGGGATCACGACAATCATCACCATCTCGCGCGGGTCGACGCGCTCGCCGCCACCTACGGCGAACACGGCGGCACGCCGGCCGGCCGCGGCCGCGCGAACGCGCCGGCGCCGCTCGCATCGGGCCGCTGAGACCGCCGCTGAGACCGCCGCCGGGACCACCGCTGTACCGGCATGCGCGGCATCGGGCCGCGCATGTTGCGTTCGTGCATCAGCCGCCTTCCTCTGACGATTGACCTAAATCAATTCGAACCGGCGGCACTGCTGTCCCGCGGGCCCGTCGACCGGTTGTGCACGCACGCGCCGGCGAGCCGATCCCGCTTGCGCGGCATCGCCCGGGAGCGCCATGCGCCAGCACCGGCGCGGCTTTGCGCGCCGCGCAGCCCCCCGTTCAGGGGGGCCGCCGCGCACGCCACCGGGATAACACCCATCTAGCCGCGGGCCGGCCGCATCGATATACCGTTCATGACAATGTCCACCTCACGCGCGATTCCTGCACGGGGGGATTTTATTCGGACGGAAATGCGGCCAATATGTCGGTTCGACCAAGGTCCGTCGCGTGTGACGGCGAGCCGGCGCGATACCAACGCCAAGCGGGGAACAACGATGGTTGCTAGGTCACCTGACGCAAACGGGCATGCGGTGCCCGAGATGTCGCATGTGTCCGTCACCGCGCCCGAGGACGGACGCAAGCTGTTCGTGATCATGCGCTCGCCCGATGAGCCGTTGCTTGCGCAACTGCGCGGGCTCGGCTGGGAAATCACCGTCGCAAAGACGGCCGGCGCCGCGCAGAACATGACCTCCGGCGTGAGCGTCGCCGCCGGTCTGGTCGATTTCAGCGGGTTCACGTCGCGCGACTATCCCGCGCTGAAGGCGTGCCTGAGCCAGCCGTCGATCGGCTGGATTTCCATCGCGCAGGCCGGTGTCACGATCAGCCCCGCGGTGCGTGAACTGATCCGCAGCTATTGCTTCGATTACGTGACACTCCCGTTGCCCTACGAATGGATTTCGCACGTGCTCGGCCATGCGCGCGGGATGGCCGCGCTCGATCGCGTCGATGGCGCGGCCTATGCGGCGTCGATCGGCGAACACGGGATGATCGGCAACTGCGAGGCGATGCAGCAGTTGTTCAGCACGATCCGCAAGGTCGCGAAGACCGACGCGAGCGTGTTCATCTCGGGCGAGTCGGGCACCGGCAAGGAGCTGACGGCGCTCGCGATTCACGAGCGTTCCGGCCGAGGCAAGGGGCCGTTCGTCGCGATCAATTGCGGCGCGATTCCGCATCATCTGCTGCAATCGGAACTGTTCGGCTACGAGCGCGGCGCGTTCACCGGCGCGAACCAGCGGCGCGCGGGCCGGATCGAATCGGCGAACGGCGGCACGTTGTTTCTCGACGAAATCGGCGACATGCCGGTCGAAAGCCAGGCGAGCCTGCTGCGCTTCCTGCAGGAAGGGAAGATCGAGCGGCTCGGCGGGCAGGAATCGATTCCGGTCGACGTACGGATCATCTCGGCCACCCATGTCGATCTCGACGGCGCGGTCGAGGCCGGGCGCTTCCGCGCGGACCTGTATCACCGCCTGTGCGTGCTGCGCATCCACGAGCCGCCGCTGCGCGCGCGCGGCAAGGATATCGACATCCTCGCGCACTACGTGCTGCAGAAATTCAAGTCCGACAGCGGCCGCAAGATCAGCGGCTTCACGTCGGCCGCGCTCGATGCGATGCGCCGCTACGAATGGCCGGGCAACGTGCGCGAGCTGATCAACCGCGTGCGGCGTGCGATCGTGATGGCCGAGAGCCGGCTGCTGACGCCGCACGATCTCGGGCTCGAGGCGCCGGGCGAAACCGAACCCGTGACCCTCGAACAGGCGCGTGCGCTCGCCGAGCGCACCGCGATCGAGAATGCGCTGCTGCGCAACGATCACCGCATCAACAAGGCCGCGGCCGAACTCGGCATTTCACGCGTGACGCTCTACCGGATGATGATCGAGCACGGCTTGAACGATCACGACAACAACGGCGGGAACGGCGACAACGGCGGGCACGACGGCGCGCCGTCCGGCGACGCGGGGCATCAGCGGGTCGGCTGAGCGGCGCACGCGTGACGCGTGAGCCGGGTCAGCGATAGGTCCAGAGCCGGTGCAGCACGAACGTGACCGGCGGCACGCACAGCACGACCGCGACGATGCTCCACGCGCGGGCGAGGCCGAGCGTCTCGGTGCCGTGCGCCAGCAGCATCGTCATGCCGAGGCCGGCCATCGCGACGGCGAGAAAGCGCACGAAGTTGCCCCACGTCACCGGCGACGAAAAACTCCACAGCGTGTTGGCGAGATACGAGAACGCGGTCGAGCACGCGAACGCGACCGCGTTCGCGCTCACCGGCGTCGCGTCGAACAGCGCGAACATCGCGGCCGCGATCAGCGCATGCAGCGCGGTCGAACCGACGCCCGACACCCCGAAGCGAATCAGCCTGGCGCGTTCGGCGGTATAGAGGGTGCGGATCATCGGGTGCGGTCGTTCGGCTGATGGGGCGGCGCGTGGAGCGGTGTCGTGGGGTGCGTCATGTGCCGGCGAAGGGCGCCGACGCAGACATGACGCGCACCGGTTTCGCAGTATAGCGATGCCGCCGGCCGATGGAGGCGCGGACAACCTGCGGCTCCCGTGCCGCCTGCGCCATGTAACGCGCATGAAACATTTCGCTTCGGCCGCCCCGCAAATTTGCGCGGCAAATCGACGGGAACGGCCGGTTCCCCGTCGGTAAGAATGTCGCGCTGCATTGTTCAGCCTTATTCGGCAAGGCAGGGCCGCGACGCGGCCAGCGCATGCCGCGCGCCGCGTGTTTCAGTTTCGTAACTTCCCGCCATCGGCACCCGTTCCGGCCACCACGCTGCCCGGTCAACCCCTTGTCCGGACGGGCTCGCGCGACGCTGGCCCGCTCCTTGCGACAGTGGGCTTGCGAAAGTCGACGATGCACGGTCCGTCCGGTTCGGCAGCGAACCCTGTCAGTACCGGCCAGGACACGGTCCGCGGGGATGCGGCGGCGGAGCGCGGCACGACAGCTGCGTTCCGGCGAGCACGGAGTGTCGTCGCCTGATCGTCGGGGCGCCGGTCTCGTCCGGTTGCCGGAACAACCATCAGATTGAAACGGGGAAGAAAAATGATCGATCGCCACACGCCGCGGCCGGCAGGCCGCGATCGCAGTGATTCGGAGCATCGCCGGTCGAACGTCGTTCTTGCAGCCGGCCGGCATGCATCGACAGGCCATCTTTCCGCGCCCGGTGCGAGGCGGATCCGGCTGATTGCCGGTCATCCACGCCGGGTCGGCACTTTCCTGCACGCGAACCCGATTCGCAAGGGCATGTGCACACGGGCGCCGGTACCTCGACGCCCGGTCTTCGCGTACTGACCGAAGCCGCACGATATCCGTTCACGCGACGCATCGTCCCCGTGAACGATCAATCTGCAATCCGAATGAAGTGCGAAGCGTCGTGCCACGTGTGCGACGGATGAAGCATACGATGCGACGGCAAACGGCGTGACGCCGGTGCCGTCCGGTGGTGAGGGGAGGGCGGTCGGACGCGCGCGACGGGAGTGGCGCCCGTACGCGCGCGACGCCGTTTCAGCCGCCGTAGATGTCGAAGTCGAAGTACTTCGACGCGAGCCGCTTGTAGGTGCCGTCCTTGACCATATCGAGGATGGCGCTGTCGATCTTCGCCTTCAGGTCGGTGTCCTCCTTGCGCAGCCCGATGCCGGCGCCGATGCCGAGCACCTTCTCGTCGACGAGCTCGGGGCCGACGAACGTGTAGTTCGCGCCGCGCGGCGATTTCAGGAACCCGATGGCCGCCTGCACTTCATCCTGCAGCGCCGCGTCGAGGCGGCCCGAGGTCAGGTCCGCGTACACGCCGTCCTGGTTCTGATACGACACGACGTTCGCGCCTTGCTTGCCCCAGTACGCCTTTGCATACGTTTCCTGCGTCGTGCCCTGTTCGACGCCGATCGATTTGCCCTTCAGCGATTCGGCCGTCGGCAGCAGCGGCGAGCCCTTCTTCACGACGAGCCGCGTCGGCTGGTTGTAGATCTTCGTCGTGAAGCCGATCTGCTGCGCGCGTTGCGGCGTGATCGACATCGACGACAGCACCGCGTCGAACTTCTTCGCCTTCAGCGCCGGAATCATCCCGTCGAAATCGTTCTCGAGCCACACGCACTTCGCCTTCAGGCGCGCGCAGATCTCGTTGCCGAGGTCGATGTCGAAGCCGACGAGCTTGCCGTCGGGCGCCTTCGACTCGAACGGCGCGTAGCTGGCATCGGTGCCGAAGCGGATCGTGGTCCAGTCCTTCGCGGCGGCGGGGCCTGCGGATACCGCGAGCAGGGCGATCGAAACAGCGGCAATCAGTCTCTTCATGGTGCGTTCCTTGGCGGGGTGCTTCCGGGTTCTGTGCGACACGGTTTTCACGGACACGAACCGCGTCTGCGCGCAGTGTCCGCACGGCCATTAACGCAGAAAATAAAATCAGAGTCCAGAATGGACAAAAAATATCGTTTGTCGGATGAGCGAATCGGCCGGCGGGTCTCGACCCTTGCAAAAATACGGAAATGGACTAATCTTGTTAGTAAATTCGTTTCGAGACTAACGGTCATGTCACAGCCCGCCTATGAATCGCACTCCGCCCCGCCGCAGGCCTCGGTCGCGCAGATGTCGGCGGCCGGCCTGCGCGCGTTTTTCAACATCGCACGCGACTGGGAACTGACGATCGACGAGCAGATCGTGCTGCTCGGGTCGCCGGGCCGGTCGACGTTCTTCAAGTGGAAGGCCACGCCGGAATCGGCGCGGCTGCCGCGCGATACGCTCGAACGGCTCTCGCTGTTGCTCGGCATCTACAAGGCGCTGCAGATCCTGCTGCCGCAGCCGGCCGCGGCCGATGCGTGGGTCAAGCGGCCCAACGACGCGGCGCCGTTCGGCGGCAAGCGCGCACTCGACCGGATGCTCGCCGGCAACGTCGGCGATCTGGTCGCGGTCAGGCAATATCTCGACGCGATGCGAGGTGGCTGGGCGTGACGATGCCGATCCAAGCACAACAATGGCCCACGACCGCGGTCGACTGGGCGCCAGCCTATCGCGTGATTCCCACCCGCTTCCCGGCAATCAACCTGTTCGACCGCGTGGCCTCGGCGGACGATTTCGACGCGCTTTACGCACTCGAATCGCTGACCAACGACCGGATCCGCAACGAAGTCGGCACACTCGACCTCGTGCCGCCCGCCGAGCGCCGCTACGGGCAGGGCTGGGGGCCGATCATGGCCGCGTTCACGCACCTGAATCCGCAGGGCAGCCGCTTTTCCGACGGCAGCTACGGCGTGTTCTACTGCGCGCGTTCGCGCGATACGGCGATCGCCGAAACGCGTTACCACAGCGCGCTGTTCCTGGAGGCGACGAAGGAGCCGCCGATGCGCCAGCAGATGCGGCTCTATACGGTGATCGCGCAAGGCGAAGTGGCCGACATCCGCACGTGGCCGAAACGCGATCCGGCGTGGCTGCACCCGCTCGATTACAGCGCCGGGCAGGCGCTCGGGCGCGCGGTGCGCAATGCGGGCGGCGCGGGGATCGTCTATCCGTCGGTGCGCGACCCGCGCGGCGAGTGCCTGGCGGCGTTCCGCACCGCGCTGCTGCGCGACTGCCATCACGCGGCCTACCTCGAATACAACTGGAACGGCTCGGCCGTCGATGCGGTGTTCGAACTGAACCAGGTCGGCTAGGGCTCGCTCGCGGCGTCAGCGCATATCGGCCCTATCAGCCGCCTCAGGGCAGCGGCCAGTCGCCCGCGCGGCGTTCGCGCGCTTCGGCCTGCGTCATCGACCAGGTGCGCCCGGTGCGCGGCTCGGCGAGCGTGAGCCGCCCGGCCGGTGCGAACGCGCCCGTGTCGATGAACCACTGCGCGCCGATCCGCTGCGGCGCGCGCACCGGCGTGTGTCCGGTGCAGGTCAGCGACAGCCCGGCCTGCCGTGCCGGATCGGCGAGCCCCTGGACGAGATCGCGGCCCCAGATCAGCCGCTCGCGCACGTCGTGCGCATAGCTGCCCGTGTCGAGATCGGCGTCCGAGCCGAAGAATTCCGCATGCAGCACGTTGAAGCGCCCGGGGCCGTCGCCGATCACGCGCACCAGCGGCAGCGCGTCGACGCGTGCCGCATGCGCGTGCAACCGTTCCGGCGGCAGGTCGGCCCCCCAGTCGCCGCCGATCCCGCGCCACGCGTCGGGCGACAGCTTGCCGCGCGCCACGAGGCTCAGCACTTCCTCGTGATTGCCGCGCACGACGTGGCACCACGGGCGGTCGAGCAGGTCGAGCGTGGTTTCGGAGGCCGGGCCGCGGTCGACGAGGTCGCCGACCGAGAACAGGCGGTCGCGGGCCGGGTCGAAGCGGATGTCGTGCAGCAGCGCGCGCAGCACATCCACGCAGCCGTGCAGGTCGCCGACGACGAAGTCGCGGCCGGCCGTGTTCGCCGGATGGCGGCAGAGGGGGGCGGTGGCAGTCATCCCAATATCTTAGGCGCTCGCGCCCCCATCGCCACGTCACGATGGAATGGCGATAATCGGGGCACGGTACGCGCCGACGCGGCGCACCGGTCGAACCCTTTCCATCCGCTTTCGGAACCACACGATGACGATTTATCCGCAGGTATTACGCAACCGGCCGCGCATGGTCGCGGCGTTCGTCGCCGGCTTGCTGTGCGCGGTACTGCTGCCGTTTCCGCTGCGTCCGACCGTACGGGCGCTGATCGGCTGGGATTGCGCGGTCTGGCTGTATCTCGCGCTGATGTGGGTGCGCATGGTAACCGCGCATCATGACCAGGTGCGCGACATCGCGATTCGCGAGGACGAAAACGCGACGACCGTGCTGACCATCGTGTCCCTTGCGACCGTCGCGAGCGTGGCCGCGATCGCGATCGAGCTCGCGACCGTCAAAAGTGTCGGCTTTCGCGCGGGGCTCAGCCACTACGCGATCACCGGCGCGACGCTGTTCGGCGCGTGGTTCATGATTCCGACGATCTTCACGCTGCACTATGCGCGCCTCTATTACGGCTCGCCCGGCAACGACCGCGCGCTTCGTTTCCCGGACCGGAGCCCGGAGCCCGATTACTGGGATTTCCTGTATTTCGCGTTCACGATCGCGGTCGCGTCGCAGACGGCCGACGTGTCGATGACGAACCGCTCCGCGCGGCGCTCGGTACTCGCGCAGTCGATCCTGTCGTTCTACTTCAACATGGCCGTGCTCGGGCTGTCGATCAACGTCGCGGCGGGCCTGCTGAGCTGACGCAGGCCCGGGTCATCCGCAGCGTTACTTGAGCAGGTCGTACGGGCCGCCGCGCTCCAGCGCCCGCTGGTACGCGGGCCGCGCATGGATCGCATCGAGAAAGCGCGCGATCGCGGGATACCGGCTGCCGCCCCCGCGCGCGGTCGCCGCTTCGAGCGGAAAGCTCATCTGGATGTCGGCGGCGCTGAAACCGTCGCCGACGAGCCAGCCGGTGCGGCTCAACGTGTCGTTGACATAGCCGAGATGCAGCGCGATCTGCGGATCGACGAAGCTCGATTGCAGCGTGTCGGCGATCTTGCGCGCGATCGGCCGTGCGAAGAACGGCATCGGCGCATGGGCGATCCGCAGCGCGACGAGCTTGAGCAGCAGCGGCGGCATCGCCGACCCTTCCGCGTAGTGCAGCCAGTACGTGTAGTCGTGCCGCTCGGGCGCGCCGGGCGGCGGCGCCAGGCGTCCATTGCCGTAGCGTTCGACCAGGTATTCGATGATCGCGCCCGATTCGGCGTACGTGCGGCCTTCGTCGGTAACGACGGGCGACTTGCCGAGCGGATGGATCGCGCGCAACTCGGGCGGCGCGAGCATCGTCTTCGGATCGCGCGCGTAGCGCACGATCTCGTACGGCACATCCAGTTCTTCGAGCAGCCAGAGCACGCGCTGCGAGCGCGAGTTGTTCAGGTGATGGACGGTGAGCATGTCGACGCCGGAGGTGGGGACGGGAACGACATCATACCCAGCGCATGGCGCGTGTACGCGAAACGCATCGCGCTTCGTGACGAGCCGTGCCTGGCCGTCCGCGTCTGGCCGGCCGCGTCTTCTCCATCACGCGCGCCGCACCGCGATCCACGCGCCCCAGAACAGGCTCGAGAAAAAGCGCAGCGGCGCATCGAAGCCCGCATCGCGCAGCAGGCCGAACACGGCTTCCTCGGACGCGGGCGGATCGGCGCCCTGCAGGATCTTCGCGAGTTGCGCGCGCACCGCGTCGGGCGTCGCGCCTTTCATGCGCCAGCGCTGCTGCCATGCGTCGAGCAGGCGAGGGTGGTCCGCGTAGCGGCGGTGGTTGCCGGCGAGCAAGAGCGGTGCGCCGGGCTTCAGGCGCCGCGCGATCGCACGCAGCAGCGCGGCCTTCGCTTCGTCGCCGGGCACGTGATGCAGCACGCCGATCAGTGTCGCGCCGTCGAACGCGGATGCATCGGGCAACGCATCGACACCGTCCTCGACGAACGCCGTGCGCGTGCCGAAGCCCGCGGCCTCGACGTTCGAGCGCGCAAGCGCGAGCATCGGCGCGGACGGGTCGATGGCCGTGAATTGCCAGCCCGGCTCGAGCGCGGCCGCCACGCAGATCTCCTGCCCCGTGCCGCCCGCACCCGCGACGAGGATCCGCGCCTCGGGCGTGTCGATGGCCGACGCGAGCATGCACGCGGTGAGTTCGTGGCAGGCATCGTAGCCGGCGAGCGCGATGCGGGATTGCTCGGCGTATTCGTGCGCGCGTGCCGGATCGAATTTGGCGGCGCTGGCGGGAAGCGACATGGCGGGTTCCTCGGTTGGGGGCGGACGACGTGTCCGCGAGCCTGGCGCAGAGCGTAAGCGTGCGCGGCCGGTGCAACAAGGCGAGTGGTCATCCCGGTATGCGGGCTACCCGACTCGTCGGGGCGTGTCGGATTGCGGTTTTTCCGGGGTCGATTCGTATTTAAAAATGTCCGGGCACGATGCATCGCGGTAGCGAATCCGGCGCATACTCGTTCCTCTCCCCCCGCCTGGCCGTCGCATGCCGGGCCCCGATGCGCCGCGCCCCGCGGGCGCGGCCATGCCGCTCGGTACGCACGAGGAGCGCATGATGTCCGATTGTCCGCACGATCCGTATGCGCAGCACCACATTCACTGCTTGCCGTTCGGCGCCCAGCCCTGTGGCGCGCTCTGTGCGACGCCGCGCACGCATTTTCGCGTGTGGGCGCCGGGCAGCACGCAGGTCCAGCTCGAACTCGATACCGGCTTCGGCCCGTTGCTCGTCCCGATGGCTGCCGCCGGCACGAACTGGTTCGAGGTCTTTGCCGATTGCGGCGCGGGTGCGCTTTACCGCTATCGCCTCGACGATGCGGTGTCGATTCCCGATCCCGCGTCGCGTTCGCAACCCGAAGGGCTCAACGGTCCGAGCGAGGTCATCGATCCGCGCGCATTCACGTGGCGCAACACGTTCTGGCACGGGCGCGCATGGGAAGACATCGCGCTCTATGCGATTCGTCCACACGCGGTGGGCGGCTTCGACGGCGTGCGCCGACGCCTGCCGCAACTCGCGCGCCTCGGCGTGACCGCGCTGGAACTGCTCGCGTCGCCGCACGACAGCCTGCCGTTCGCGCCGCTCGCCGCCGAAGGCGGTCCCGACGCGCTGAAGGCACTGATCGACGACGCGCACGGCTACGGCCTCGCGGTGCTGCTGGAACTCGATTACGCGCGCTTCGGCAGCGGCACCGACGCGCTGCGCCACTACGCGGCGCCGTTCTTCCATACGCGCGACGATCCGCTCCAGGCGCCGCCGCTCGCGCTCGATCATCCGGAAGTCTGCGATTTCTTCTGCGACAACGCGCTGTACTGGATCGACGAGTACCGTTGCGACGGGCTGCGCCTGCGCGAAGCCGACCGGATCGGCGTGTCGTGGCTGCGCGAGATCGCCGACCGCGTGCGCGCGGCCGTGCCGGCCGACCGGCTGATCCATCTCGTACTCGGCAGCGAGCGGCATCCGGCGCATCTTGCCGATACGCATTTCGATGCGCAGTGGAACGGATGCGGCGAACGCGCGCTGCACCGGCTGACGGGGCGCGATACGTCGGCCCACGAAGGCATTTCCACGCACCAGTCGATCCACACGCTCGCCCGCGCACTGACCGCGGCCGGGGCCGCATTCCAGCCGGCCGGGGTGGGCGAAGGCATGGCTGCCGACAGCGGGCTGTCGTTGACGTCGCTGGTGCTGTCCGATGGCGCGTGGCGCGACAGCGGACAAGGCGACCACGGGCAGGAGGCCGGTCTGGCTGCCCTTGCGCTGTCGCTGCTCACACCGCAGATTCCGTTGATCTTCGACGAAACCGCGCGCGACGCCGATCGAGCGCATTTCGTGCAGTCGGCGCTCGCGGTGCGCGCGAAGCTGATCGCACCGCGATTGTCCGATTGCCGGCCGCAGGAAGCGCGTGCGCTGAAGTCGGACGGCGACGGCGATGCCGACGCGCTGCTTGCATCATGGAAGCTCGCCGACGACGAGACGCTGACGATCGCGTTGAACCTGTCGCCCGACGCGGTGCCGTTCGATGCACCGAGAGGGCGGGTCGTGTTCGAGACGCCGGCGCGTGCGCGCGACCGGGTCGATGAAGGGGTGTTGCCGCCGTATGCGCTCGTCGCGTGGCTGACGGGTGACGTCAACCGGTATGCGCTCACGCACGATGCACGTCGCATCGACGATGGTGCGTGGCGCGGATGGCGTCCGAACCTGAACGCATGATGATGTGAGCGGGTAAGCGTTTGAGAGGCCGGGCGCATCTGCGCCTGGCCGTACCGCAGGAATCCCCGAACTACCAGAACCCGCGAATGCCCGCGATGCCGTAGGCGCCGTGGCGGCGCGCCTCGTCGAGGTGCGCGCGCGTCATGCCGCCGAGCGCGAAGACGGGCATCGCGGCCTCCGCGGCCAGCGCGTTGAACTGCGTCCAGCCGAGCGTCGGCGCACCGGGGTGGCTGAGTGTCGGCAACACGGGCGACAGCGTGACGAAATCCGCGCCGGCGCGCGCGGCCAGCAGCAGGTCGTCACGCGTGTGGCAGGCGGCAGACACCCGGCGTCCGGCAGGCAACGGTCGTTGCGCAGCGGCGCGCAACGCGGTGCCGTCGAGATGCCAGCCGGCGCCGTCCAGCCGCATCACGCCTGCTGCATCGATCGGTCCGTTCAGCATCAGGTGCGCGCCGGCCGCGTCGCAGCGCGCGAGCGCGTCGGCGGCGAGTTGCACGAACGCGGCTGCATCGAGCGATTTCACGCGCAGTTGCACGAGGGTCTCGCCGCGTGCGAGCACGGCCGACAGCCGGTCGAGGAACGCCGCGCGATCGGCCGCCGACGCGGATGCCGGCTCCGGCGTGATCACGCAGCAGCGCGGCAGCGTGGCGTTCATCGCGTGCGGCGAAGCGCGGCCGTCATTCGTCGGCCTCTTTCGAGATCTTCGGGTAGACGCGCACGAGCACGATGCGCGGCCCGTTCATCTTCTTCACGACGACGTCGAAGCGGTCGAACGACACGCGCTGCCCTTCGGTCGGCAGATCGCTGAGCGCCTGGATCACGAGGCCGCCGACCGATTCCGCGCGGCCTTCGTCGATGTCGATGCCGAGCGCCTGTTCGAGCGACACGACGGGCAGGCTGCCCTTGCCCATCAGCGTGCCGTCGTCGAGGCGGCTCCAGTCGGCGTCGCCCTGGCGGAACTCGTCGTGGATCTGGCCGACCAGCGCGCCGAGCAGGTTGTCGAGCGTCAGGAAGCCGATCGGCTTCTCGCCCTTGTTGCCGACCAGCGCGAAGTGCGGTGCGCCCTTGCGGAAGCGGCGGAACAGGTCGAGCGCCGGCGTGTCGGGCCTCACGTACTGCACGGGGCGGACATAGTCCGACAGGTCTTCCAGCGCCGCGCCCGCGTGACGCGCGAGCAGCAGGTCCTTCAGGTGGATCAGCCCGCTCACCTGTTCGCGCGACGCATCCTCGAACAGCGGATAGCGGCTGAAGCGGTGCCGCGCGACGATCTCCATGTTGTCGGGCAGCGGGAGATCGCGGCGCAGGCCGATCATTTCATGGGCCGGCCGCATCAGGTCCGACACCGTCATCGACGAAAAATCGAGCGAATGCGCGAGCGTGTTCCACTCGTCGTTGCTGTACGTGCCGCGCGCCGGCTGGGCCGGGTTGCCGGCCGTGCTGCGGCGGCTGCGCAGGATCAGCTTCAGCTCGTCGGTCGAGTAGTGGGCGTCGCTGCCGTGGTCGGCGGAGAGCCCCGCGAGCCGCAGTACCGCGTTGGCGCTGTTGTTGAGCACCCAGATCGCCGGATACATCGCCCAGTAGAACGCATAGAGCGGCAATGCGACCCACAGGCCGACCTTCTCAGACTGGCGGATCGCCATCGATTTCGGTGCGAGCTCACCGACGACGATGTGCAGGAACGAGATCAGCGAGAACGCGAACACCAGCGAGATCAGGTGCACGACGCGTTCGGATTCCACGCCGATCAGGTCGAGCAGCGGGCCGAGCAGTTGCGCGAAGGCCGGTTCGCCGACCCAGCCGAGGCCGAGCGACGCAAGCGTGATGCCGAGCTGGCACGCGGAAAGATACGCGTCGAGACGGCCGTGCACGATGCCGAGGATGCGACCGCGCAGGCCGTGCTTGCGGGCCAGTGTCTTGACGCGCGTGGCGCGCAGTTTGACGAGGCCGAATTCGGCCGCAACGAAGAACCCGTTCAGGGCCACCAGGAACAACGCGCCGATGAGCGCGAAGATCTGTAACAAAGAAACACTCCGGTTATGACAGGCCCATTAGTATAGAGCCAGAAAGGAATTTGTAATGTGACGGGCAGCCGATTGATTACACCGGCGCCTCACCGGGCACGGAGAACGTGATGGTGGCCGGGGCGCCATCGGCGAACGCGTCGTGCGCGAACGTGCCGCCGTGTGCGAGTGCGACGCGCTGGCAAAGCGCGAGCGTCCAGGCGATCCGCTTGGCGTCGCGCTCGCGCAGCATCTCGCGTCGTGCGAACGATTCGAACGCGTGTGGTTGCGTGGGATCGACGAGCGCGTCCGCGTTGACGGTACACGTGGCGCGCGCGGTGAACTGCATGCCGTCGCGAGCGCACGCAAACGTCACGCGGCTGCCGGCGGCGCTCGCTTCGACCGCGGTCGTCAGCATCGTCCATAGCGCCTGCGCGATGCGTTCGCGGTCGGCGGTCAGCGACGGTTCGCCGTCAGGCAGCGTCGCGTCGAGGGCGACCTGTCGTGCGTCGGCGAGCGAGAAACGGGCAAGCGCGATCGTGTCGTCGAGCAGCGCGCGCAGCGCGAACGGCTGCGGCTTGACAGCGAGCGTGCGCGTTTCCGCGCGCGGCGCGTCGAGCACGTCGTCGATCAGCCCGACCTGCTGGTCGATGCCCGTGCGGATGCCCGCGAGCGCACGCTGCAGGTTCGGATCGGCGTTGGCGAGCTGGCGCTCGAGCACGTACGCCCAGCTGTGCATGGCGTTCAGCGGGCTGCGCAGGTCGTGCGACGCGGTGGAGAGCGCCTGGTCGCGCAGGAACAGCGCCGCCTGGGTGGCGTAATGCGCTGCGCGTTCGCGCAGCAGGTCGCCGGCGGGATCGACTGTAGTGGACGTCACGGAGCTGGCCTGTCGGAAGCGGTTGGCGTGGAAGTCACGCGATCCGTCATTATAGGGACGGTGCGTGTCACGCCGGCAGTGCGTCTTCGTCCTTTTTCCGGGCGTCGCCGTTCGGCAGCAACTGGCACGCGAGCAGGCCGGCCAGCATCAGCGCGCAGCCGACGAGCGCGCGCAGCGTCAGCGTTTCGCCGAGCGCGGCCCAGCCGGCGACTGCCGCGAATACGCCTTCCATGCTGAAGATCACGGCTGCGTGCGCGGGCGCCGCGTCGCGTTGCGCGACGACCTGCATCGTATAGCCGACCCCGACCGACAGCAGGCCGCCGTACAGCAGCGTCGGCAGCGCGTTGCGCAGCATCGTGCCGCTGACCGGCTCGATGACGAGGCCGACCGCGAGGCACGCCGCGCCGCACACGACGAATTGCATGAACGCGAGCACGAGCGGATTGTGGCGCTTCGCGAAATGGCCGACGGCCATCACGTGCGCGGCGATGATCACGGCGCCGGCGAGCTGGAACCAGTCGCCGTACAGCACCGAGAATTGCTCGTTGATGCTGAGGAAATACAGGCCGATCGCCGCGAGCAGCGCGCCGAACCACGTGCCCGGGCCGATCCGGTGACGGGCGAACACACCCATCAGCGGCACGATCACGACGTACAGCGAGCTGATGAAGCCCGCGTTGGCGATGCGCGTGTACTGCAGGCCGATCTGCTGCAGCGAAATCGATACCGCCAGCAACCCGCCGAGTGCGAGGCCCGGCAGCAGCAGCGTCGGCTCACGGCGGATCGCCGCGAGCTGCGTGCGCGACGCCGTGTTCAGCATCAGCAGCGGCACCAGCACCAGCGCGCCGAGCAGGAAACGGAGCCCCGTGAACAGGAACGGCCCGATCACGTCGAGGCTCAGGCGCTGGGCGACGAACGCGGAACCCCAGATCGCGGCGGCGGCGAGCATCAGCAGGTTGGCTCGGAGGTGCTTGCGGGCTTCGGGCTTCATTGGAATTCTTCTGGAGATTGCGGGCGGCGGAACCCGTCAGTTTACGCCGAGATTGCAAGGCTGTCGGCAAACCTGCGCAACGCGGCGCCGGCACGTGCATCGCGCACGCGCGAATACAGCACGACCTGCGACAGCGGCAGCGGCGGCAGCCCGAATTTCGCGCCGGCGTCGACCAGCGTGCGCGGCGCAACCCGCCGCGCCAGCGGGCAGACCGCGAGCCCCGCGGCGGCGGCGGCCGTGACCGCCGCCACGCCGCCGCCCGTGAAGCGCTCGCGCCACGGCCGTCCCGCATGGTCGAGCGCGCGCAGCGCGGCGGCCCGCACGCCGCACGGGCCGGCCAGCACCGCGAGCGGCAGCGGTTCGCCCGCGCGCGGTACCCAGTCCGGCGCGGCGAGCCAGGCCAGCGGTTCGGAAAACAGCAGCGTGCCGTCCTCGCGCGGCGGGTCTTCGCCTGGCTCGTGCCGCACGATCACCGCATCGAACCGGCGTTCGTCGTATTGCGCGAGCAGGTTCGTCGACGTGCCGAGATGCATTTCGAGCGACAACCCCGGATCCTGCCGATGCAGGCTCGTGAGCACGGCCGGCAGGTCGGGCACGGCGACGTGCTCGCTGACGCCGAGCGACAGCCGATGCGTGCCGGCCGAGATCGCACCCAGCGCATGATCGTGCGCATCGAGCAGGGCGCGGGCGGCAGGCAGGAAATTCTCGCCGTCGGCGGCCAGCTTGACGATGCGTGGCGTACGCGCGAGCAGCGGCTTGCCGAGGTGGGCCTCCAGCCGCTTCAGCTTCAGGCTGACGGCCGATTGCGTGGTGCCGAGCGCATCGGCGGCGCGCGTGAAGCTGGCGAGATCGGCGACCAGCACGAACGCACGGACAGCATCGAGATCAAGGACTTTCATTTTCGATGTAAATGGATGAAATATTCATCGATGACTGTTCATTATAGTTCGGCGCGCCTAACCTGACGCTGTGTTTCCGTTCTTCAACGTCACCTTCACCGACAGGAGCAGGACCATGCCATTCACCCGTATCGCAGTTCGCGAAGGCAAGCCGGCCGCCTACCGCGCGGCGCTCGTCGATGGCGTGCATCGCGCGCTGATGCACACGTTCAACGTGCCCGAGGACGACATCTTCATGGTCGTCACGGAGCACGCGGCCGAGAATTTCGTGTTCGGTCGTCACTATCTCGATATCGAACGCAGCGACGATCTCGTGATGATCCAGATCACCGCGAACAACACGCGCACGCTCGAGCAGAAGCGGGCGCTGTACCGGGCGATCGCGGACAACCTCGCGCAGCAGCCGGGCGTGCGGCAGCAGGACGTATTCATCAGTCTTGTCGAGGTGCTGAAGGAGGACTGGTCGTTCGGCAACGGCCTCGCGCAATACGCTGTTTGACCTGCGACAGCGCGACAGGGCCAGATCGTCGCCTGCGAGTTTTCGCGACGTGTACTATGGAAGCAGCTTCACGGGTGACGCCGGCGCGATCGATGCGCCGGCAGTTCTTCATGTGCAGGAGCCTCCATGTCGCGTGTGCTGGAAATCGTGTTGTCGCTGTCGCTGGAAGGGTGGCCGGTCAAGGCCGCGAGTCGCGCCCGCGGGGCGCAGCGTGATTTCGGCGCTGAACTCGTGCGCGCGTGGCGGATCTGCCCGCAGGTCCGGATGCGCCGCGGCCACGAGCGCGTGACGATCGAGCCGTGCCAGATCGAGGAGGCCGAGTCGAGCCCAGGCGCGAGCTGGTGGACGTGGGTCGAGTCGAACGCACATGGAAGGCGTGTGGTCGCGTCGCGCACGAAGGCGTTTGCGCCAGGCGTGACTGCGCGCGAGCTGTTCGACGCGGAGCATGAGGGCATCGCCGTCGCGATGCCGCTGCCCGTGCCCGAGGCGGCTGCCGCGGCCGAGGCCGATGCACCTGCCGACGAAGCGGATGGCGTCGCGCCCGACGCCGCAGTGCCCCCGGCCTCAGGCGTGCAGCCGGAATCGTCGGCGCTGCGCCTCGTCAGCGAACGGCGGCGCGGGCGCTGGGCCGACGACAGCGGCGTCGTGGTCGAGATGACGCTTGACGACGTCACGCTGCATCGCGGCAGCGAGCCGCCGCGCCGCTACGTCGAGCTACGCCTTGCCGCGCCCGACTGGGAAACCTTGCCCGCGCGTACCGCCGCGCTGCATGCGCTGTTTGCCGCGGCGCGCGAATTGAGCGGCGCGTGGCCCGCATTCGTGCAGCTCACGAGCGTGATCGATCGCGCATGCGCGGCCGAGCCGGCCGCCGACGGGGCCGTCAAGGCCAGGCTCGTCGACCTGACCGGCGTGCGCACGCAGCGCGCCGCGCTGTTCGCGCTGTCCGGCGACATCACCGCGCAATGGCTCGGCAACGAGGGCGGGGTGCTCGAGCACGACGATCCCGAATTCGTGCACCAGATGCGTGTCGCGCTGCGCCGCCTGCGCACGCTGATGCGCTTCTTCCCGCGCTTTGCCGATCGCCAGTGGCGCGACACGCTCGGTGTCGACCTGCGCTGGCTTGCGTCGCTGCTCGGCACGGTGCGTGACTGGGACGTGTTCGCGACCGAAAGCCTGCCCGCACTGATCGCGGCCGACGGCGGCGACGGCGAGTGGAACGGTACGCTCGACGCCGCGCGCGCGCAGTGCGCGGCCGCGCGGGTCGAGTTGCGGCAGGCGCTGCATTCGGCTCGCTATGCGCGGCTGACGCTCGGCTGGCTCGAGTGGCTGAGCTCGCTTGCGCTGCCGGCCGCCGAAGACGGCGACGCGCCCTCGCTGCGGCGCCACGCGACGAAGCGCGTGCGGCGGCTGTTCGGTCATCTGTACGCGTCGCCGTCGCTGACGTCGCTCGATACGGCTGCGCGCCATCAGGTGCGGATCGATGCAAAGCGGCTGCGCTATGCGCTCGAATTCTTCGCGTCGCTGGCGTCGCGCCGCACGCGCACCGAGACGGTCAAGACGCTCACGCGCGTGCAGAGCGTGCTCGGCGAAGCGAACGACACGATGGTCGCGCTGCAGCACCTCGAAAAATTGGTTGCGCCGCCGTACCAGCTCGGTTTCGTGCGTGGCTACGGCGCGGCGCTCGAACAGCGCGCGGCGCGCGACGCCGAAACGCTGCTGGCCAGCCTGCGGCCGCCGAAGCTCGACGGCAAGCCCGGTTGACCGGCCCGCGCTGACTATAATGGCCGCCCGATTCCCGCACGCATCCCGATGACCGACGCACCGCATTCTTCCCCGTCCGCCGAACCGCTCGAACTGGGCGGTGAGCTGTGGCTGCGCGCCGGCGAGCAGACGCTCGGCGGCGCCACGCGCATCGCGTTGCTCGCGGCGATCGGCGACACCGGCTCGATCACGCGCGCGGCGAAGGCCGTCGGCCTCAGCTACAAGGCTGCGTGGGATGCGGTCGACACGATGAACAATCTTGCCGGCGAACCGCTCGTCGCGCGTTCGACGGGCGGCAAGGGCGGTGGCGGCACGACGCTGACGCCGCGCGCCACGTCGCTGATCGCCGCGTTCCGTACGATCGAGCGCGAGCATCGCCGGTTCATCGAGGCCGCGAGCGCGGCCGTGGCCGGGTTCGACGTCGACTGGGCGCTGATCGGCCGGATCGGGATGAAGACCAGCGCGCGCAACCAGTTGTTCGGCAAGGTCGCATCGATCGTGCGCGGCACCGTCAACGACGAGGTCACGCTCGCGTTGCCGGGCGGACAGCCGATCGTTGCCGTGCTGACGCACGAAAGCGCCGATGCGCTCGGCCTGCAGGTCGGCGCGGACGCCTGCGCGCTGGTGAAGGCGTCGTGGGTCGTGCTCGCGGTCGACGATGGCGAGCACGAGTTGAAGGTGTCCGCACGGAACCAGTTGCGCGGCAGTGTGGAGACCGTCGCGGCGGGCGCGGTGAACAGCGAGGTGACGCTGGCGCTCGACGGCGGCGGGACGCTGACGGCCGTCGTGACCAACGAGAGCGTCGCTGCACTGCAGCTCGACGCCGGCAGGCCGGCGATCGCGCTGTTCAAGGCGTCGAGCGTGATTCTTGCGGTGACGGGCTGACGAAGCAGGCCGGGCGGCGCGCGTCGACGATCATGTAACGGGCGGGGCGAAGCCGGCATCGCACAGCGCCTGCACGGCTCCGGCTTCGTTTCCGCTTTCAGCCTATGCCGCTACACGCGGCTTCTCTCAGGATCCAACCTGCCTGCCACGACCACGGCCTCGCGCGCTCACATGACGCGCGTCGGCCACTCGGCGTGCGGCGGAGTCGCCTGCACGCGTCCTTCGCTCAACTGCACGACCTGGTCGCCGAACGCGGCGACATCGTCGGGATCGTGCGAGATCAGCACCATCGGGATATCGAGCCGCGCCTGCAGCTCCGCGAGCTCGTGACGCATGCGCTGGCGCATGGCACCGTCTAGCGCCGCGAACGGTTCGTCGAGCAGCAAAATCCGCGGTTGCGCGACCAGTGCGCGCGCCAGCGCGACGCGCTGTTTCTGCCCGCCCGACAATTGCGATGGATACTGCCCCGCGAGCGCTTCGAGATCGAACGCCTGCAGCCAGTACGCGACTTCCGGCGGCACCGCTTTCGCGCGCGGGTTGCGCAGCCCCGACGTGAGCCCGAATGCAATGTTCTGGCGCACGTTCAGATGCGGAAACAGCGCGTAATCCTGGAACAGGTACGCGACGCGCCGCTCGCGGGTCGGCACGTCGATGCGGCGCGTGGCGTCGAACAGCGGTTCGTCGTTCAGCGTGATCGTGCCTTCGTCGGGCGACAGCAGGCCGGCGATTGCCAGCAGCGTCATGCTCTTGCCCGCACCGGACGGCCCGAACAGCACGACGCGCTGCGTCGTTGCCGTGAACGACACGTCGAGCGCGAAGCGGCGCTCGGCGTTTGCGTAGGTCTTGCGGATATCGACGACGAGGCTCATGCGTGCCTCCGCCGAAGCCGCACGACCGCGAAAGACGATGAACGAGGCGAGCGCTTCATGTCAGCTGGCTCCGCCGGGCGCGCGACGGCACGAGCCAGCCGGTCGCGAGCAGTACGAGCACGCAGGTGATCGACGTCACCAGCACGAGGAAGTTGGCGGTGCTGTCGTCGCCGGCCTGCACGGCCGCGTAGATCGCGACCGACAGCGTCTGCGTGCGGCCGGGCAGGTTGCCCGCGATCATCAGCGTCGCGCCGAACTCGCCGAGCGCGCGTGCGAACGCGAGCAGCGCGCCCGCGAGAATGCCGCGCGTGGCGAGCGGCAGGGTCACGCGGAAAAACACCGCGACTTCGCCGAGCCCGAGCGTGCGCGCGGCGCGTTCGAGGTGCGGATCGACGCCTTCGAACGCCGCGCGTGCCGACTTCAGGATCAATGGAAACGCGACGACCATCGATGCGATCACCGCGCCTTGCCACGTGAAGACGAGCTCGATCCCGAGCTTGTCGAGCCATGCGCCGAACACGCCGCGCCGGCCGAGCAGCACGAGCAGGTAATAGCCGAGTACCGTCGGCGGCAGCACGAGCGGCAGCGTCAGCACGGAATCGACGACGTCGCGCAGCGGCGAGCGCCAGCGCGCGAGCATGAACGCGGCCGCGACGCCGAGCACGATGTCGAGCGCGGTTGCCCAGCCGGCAACCTTCAACGACAGCAGCAGCGGTACCCAGGCGTCTTGCATCGCGCTACGCTCACTTGCCTGCAGGCTTGAAGCCGAACGTCGAGAGCACGGCCTGGCCCTGCGGCGACGCGACGAAGTCGATGAACGACTGCGCCTGCGCGGCGTGGCGGCTGTCCTTGACCACGGCGATCGGATAGGTGATGGCCGTCTTCGTCGGCACGGTCAGCGCGACTTTCACGCGGCCCGGCATGATCGCGGCGTCGGTACCGAACACGAAGCCCGCATCGACCTCGCCGCGCGCGACATAGTCGAGGCTCTGGCGCACGTTGGCGGCCAGCACGCCCTTCGCGCTGACGGCGTCCCACAGGCCGGCCGCGCGCAGCGCGCCTTCCGTGTAGCGACCGACCGGCACCGATGCGGGGTCGCCATACGCGATGCGCTTCACGCCGGGCGCGGTCAGGTCGTTCAACGACTTCGGTGCGGTGGCCTTGCTGTCCGCCGGCACGATCAGCACGAGCGAATTCGCCGCGAAATCGCGACGCGTGCCGGGCACGATCACCTTTTCGTCGGCCGCGCGATCCATCGCCTTCTGGTCGGCCGACGCAAACACGTCGGCCGGCGCGCCCTTGGCGATCTGCTGCATCAGCACGTCCGACGCGCCGAAGTTGAACAGCACCTTGGTATCCGGATGCTGCTTCTCGTACGCATCGCCGACGGCCTTGAACGCGTTCGTCAGGCTGGCGGCGGCCGACACGACCAGTTCGTCTGCTGCGGAAGCGGGCGCGCTGAACGCGATGCCGGCAGCGGCAAGCGTGGCGATCGGCAGCAGGCGAAGCAGGGTGCGGCGAAGCGGACGGACGGTTGAGCGCATGGTGGAGTCGTTTCGAACGGGTGGAAACCGTAATCGTAATATAGGGCGGGTTATAACGCTCGACATAGTGCTCATGCGGCCGCGCGCATGGAATGGTCAGACGTGAAAAGAGGCGGGCGTAACGGCCGGGCGGCCGGTCACGTACGGAGCGTTTGCGGCGACGACCGGGTGCGCTGCAGCGACGACGGCTGCGATGCGGGGCGGTAGTTCGGGTTGGCCTTCCAGCGCGCACGGACGAACGGGCGCTCGTGGCCCGACAGTTGCAGCGCCACCTTGGTGACCCAGCGGTGCGACGGCACCGTGATGCCGTGCAGCGCCACGGTGACGAGCGCGAGGCTTGCGACGACCGCGGGCACCGACCAGCGGTGCGGCACCGCGCGCCACGAACCGGCGATGAACGCGAGCGCGGCGACCGCGCCGACGATGCAGCCGGTGATCGATTCGGACGGCGAATGGGCGTCGAGTGCGACGCGCGACACGCCGACCGCGACGCCGGCCGCGAGCCCGAGCGCGATACCGGCGAGTCGCACCGGCGCGCGGGTACGGATCAGCGCCAGGAAAATCGCGACAGGATAGACCGACGTCGACAGCATCGCATGGCCGCTGAACCCCGTGAAATCCCACTTGCGGATGCCGATCCCCCAGCCGAGGAACGCGATCTTCGTGAGCGCGACCACGCCGATCGCGGCCGCGAGCACGCCGAGCCACGCCGCCGCGCGTTGCCACGAGTAGCCGAGCGCGAGCCAGACGGCGATCGTGATCGCGAGCGGCAAGGTCAGGCCGGCGCCGCCGAACGCGGTGATCATGATCCACAGGTGAGACGACAGGTCGAACATCGGGAAGGGGACGAACGAAGGCGGGGAAGATGCTTAAATCAACGCGCGAGCCGGGAAGAACGACTACAACGGATACAAGCGGCGAAGCCCCAGTATAGCGCCGCGTGCGCACCAGCCCCGTTTTTTGCGCGGGCGGGAACTATCCGCGCGCAGGAAAAATCCCATAAACAATGTTATGGTGCATTGCACAAAGACGAACGATGCATCCGTTGTGGTGCCCCTATTTTTCCTGACTGCGAGCCCGATCGATGACCAAAAGTCTGACCAAGGTGTGGCTGGGCGGCATGAAACGCATGCTGTCTCCGGCCGCCAAGCGCGCGGCGCGCGATGCGCAGCGCATCACACGTGACGCACTCGAGGCCGCGGCTTCTCCCGCCGTATCCGATCTGTCCCCGCCGCGCGAATCGCGCGTGCGACCGCGCGCGGCCGCATGGGCGGCCGGCGAGTGGACGCGCGGCGAACATCCGATGGCCCCCGCGCTCGGGCGCCTCGTCCAGAATCTCGCGTACGGCCTCTACGTGCCGCCCGGCCGCCGGCGTGGTGCGATGCCGCTCGTGGTGATGCTGCACGGCTGCCAACAGTCCGTCGACGAATTCGTGCAGGGCACGCGGATGAACCTGCTGGCCGACAAGCACGGCTTCGCGGTGCTGTATCCGGAGCAGTCGCTGCGCGCGCACGCACACGGCTGCTGGCACTGGTATGAAGATACCGACCGAGCGGGCCGCGGCGAGGCGAACGCGGTGGCGTCGCTCGTCGACGCGCTCGTCGATGAACATGGTTTCGACGCGTCGCGTGTCTATGTCGCGGGGCTGTCGGCCGGCGCGGGTCTCGCGTCGCTTCTTGCGCTGCACCATCCGGACCGTTTCGCGGCGGTGGCCCTGCATTCGGGCCCTGCGCTCGGCGAGGCGACTTCGGGCATTACCGCGATGGACGTGATGCGGCGCGGCGTGCGCCAGAACCCGGCGGCGGCGGTCGATGCGCTGGTCGATGCCGCCGCGTATCCGGGCATGCCGGCGCTGGTCGTCCAGGGCGACGGCGACCACGTGGTCGCGCCGAAGAATGCCGACCAGCTGACGGTGCAGTTCATGCGCCTGAACGGGCTTGCCGACAGCCGCGGCGCGCTGCGCGGCGGCGAGCGAGTGGAGACGCGCGACGCCGGCGCGCAGATCACCGACGTCTGCCGTGACGGCGAGCCTGTCGTGCGGCTCTGCCATGTGAAAGGGCTCGACCACGCATGGGCCGGCGGCGACGAAGCCGTGCCGTTCCACGCGGCGGTCGGCCCCGATGCGAGCGCGATGATCTGGGCCTTTTTCGAAACCCAGCGCCGCACTGTGGCGACTTGACGACGCACCGTCTGATCGACGCTGGCCAAAGACTAGGGTTTTCCCTATAATTCGGGAAAACCCTAGTCAAAGAACCTTTGGATTGCGAGATCAACCATGTACCTGCTGAGCCACCTCTTCCTGATGCTGACCAAGAACGCTGAAAAGGCCTCGAAAGAGCGCGCTGACGCGTATCTGGCTGAAGCCACCGACATCTATGATCTCGAATTCCGCATGCGCAAGATCGACCGCGAAGCGGCGATGAACCGCCCGTACACGTTCGGTTCGCGCTAAGAAGCGCAGGGCGGGCAGCCAGGTCCGCCGCTCCGGCGAGTCACGCAGCAGAAAAGGGCGCGTGCGGCACCATGCCGCACGCGCCCTTTTTGCATTCCAGGCCTTGCGTCGCGTCAGACGACCGTCAGGCGCACCGGCACGTTGTTACGCGTCGCGTTCGAATACGGGCACACGTGGTGTGCCTTTTCGACCAACGCTTGAGCGTCGGCCTTGTCGAGCCCCGGCAGCGACACGCGCAGTTCGATGTCGAGCCCGAAGCCGCCTGCGTCGTTCGGGCCGATGCCCACTTCAGCGGTAACCTGCGTATCGGCCGGCAATGCCTTCTTGTCCTGACCGGCGACGAATTTCATCGCGCTCAGGAAACAGGCCGAGTAACCTGCGGCAAACAGCTGCTCCGGATTCGTGCCTTCCGCGCCCGTGCCGCCGAGTTCGCGCGGCGCGGCCAGCTTGACTTCCAGCTTGTTGTCAGCGGATACCGCGCGGCCGTCGCGGCCACCCGTGCTCGTGGCGCTGGTCTTGTACAGAATGTTCATCGTGCAGCTCCTGTCTGGAAAAGGGAGGAAAAGCGGTCCGGTCGAACGGGGTGTCGCCGGCCACCCACAAACAATAGAACACAAATTATTTGTGTGCAAATGAATTTTTGAAGAAAAGGCCCGGGAGTGCCGGGCCGGTTCATCGAGGCCCGCCTGTCAGCGCTCGTTCGCGGCCGACAGGGCGTCGCGCAACTGCTGGAGATCGGCGCGCAGCCTGACCAGGAAATCGGGGGATTGCTGCATCGCGCAAAAGAGATCGGCCGGTACTGACCGCGCGCGCTCCTTCAGTGCACGGCCTTCCGGCGTCACAAGGACGTTCACGATGCGTTCGTCGGTTGCGCTGCGCACGCGCTCGACGTAGCCGAGCGCTTCCAGCCGCTTCAAAAGGGGCGTGACCGTGGCCGGGTCGAGGTCGAGCCGCGCGGCGATGTCTTTCACGGCGATATCGTCGCGTTCCCACAGCACGAGCATCGCGAGATATTGGGGATAGGTCAGCGACAGCTTGTCGAGCAGCGGCTTGTACGCCTTCGTCATCGCGTGCGAAGTCGAGTAGAGCGCGAAGCAGAGTTGCTCGTCGAGCGTCTGGGGCAGCGGAGGCAGGCGGTCCATGATTCGGGCGGCGCGGAGAACGCGCGAACAATTTGTA
>NZ_SCNZ01000028.1:0-117544 GCF_005502655.1 Burkholderia sp. 4NA327C6
CATGAAGCCAGCCCGCCCTCGCCCGCCCCGCCGCATCCTCGCCCGCTTCGTCGCGGTGTCGTGGCGCGACCTCGCGCTGTCGATCGGCCCGACCGTGCTGCTCGCCGGCGCGGCCGTCTGGCTCGCGGTCAAGCTGATCCAGCCGGCCCCGCCGTCCACGCTCGTGATCTCGTCCGGGCCGCCCGGCAGCACGTACTGGAACGCCGCGCAGAAATACAAGACGATTCTCGCGAAGAACGGCGTCACGCTCGACGTCCAGTCATCCGAAGGGTCCGCCCAGAACCTCGCGCGGCTGTCGAACCCGAACGCGCCGGTCGACGTCGGCTTCGTGCAGAGCGGCATCGGCCCGAAGGAGCGCGACGAACACCTCGTGTCGCTCGGCAGCATCGGCTACGTACCGCTCGCGATCATGTACCGCGGGCCGGTCGTCGCGCGCCTGTCCGACTTCAAGGGCAAGCGGCTCGCGCTCGGCGCGGAAGGCAGCGGCGCGCGCGAGCTGAGCCTCGCGCTGCTGAAGATGAACGGCATCGTGCCGGGCGGCTCGACCGAGCTGCTGCCGACCGCCGGCGAGGACGCGGCCACCGCGCTGCTCGACGGCAAGATCGACGCGGCGTTCCTGTCCGGCGACTCGACGCAGATCCCGGTGATGGCGAAGCTGTTCCGCGCGCCGGGCGTGCACGTGTATTCGTTCACGCAGGCCGAGGCGTATGCGCGGCGCTTTCCGTACCTGACCGCGATCACGCTGCCGATGGGGGTCTACGATCTCGGCCGGAACCTGCCGCCCGCCGACATCCACACGGTCGCGCCGACCATCGAGCTCGTCGCGCGCGACTCGCTGCACCCGGCGTTGTCCGACCTGCTGATCGAGGCCGCGCGAGAGGTGCACGGACACGCGACGATCCTGCAGCACGCGGGCGAATTCCCGTCGTCCGTCACGCGCGGCTTCCCGCTCTCCGACGACGCCGCGCGCTACTACAAATCAGGCAAGACCTTCCTGTACCGGCGGCTGCCGTTCTGGGTCGCGAGCCTCGTCGACCGGCTGCTCGTCGTGGTCGTGCCGCTGATCGTCGTGCTGATCCCCGGGCTGCGGCTCGTGCCGTCGCTGTACGGCTGGCGCGTGCGCTCGCGCATCTACCGCTGGTACGGCGCGCTGATCGCGCTCGAGCGCAGCGCGCTCGGCGACCATACGGCCGAGGAGCGCGTGAAGTTGCTCGACGAGCTCGACGACATCGAGGAAGCCGTGAACCGGATGAAGATGCCGCTGGCCTATGCCGGGCAGTTCTACGTGCTGCGCGAGCACATCGGCTTCGTGCGCGAACGGCTCACCGCGCACGACCAGGACACGCCGGCCGGCCCGCCGGGCGCCGGCGGGCCGCCGCACGCACGTGCCGAGGCCGCGCCGCCGGCCGGCACGACCCCTCGGGCGACTCCCGGTTCCGCGTGAGCGGACGATCCGCGATCATTGCCGCATGCGCGCGCCGCCGCGTAACATGGAGGCCGCCGCCAGGCGCCGCACGCCCCACCCTCTGGAGATCGCCATGACAACCGGCCTCGACACCGCCCAACCCGCCTGGTTCTACGACTTCGTGTCGCCGTTCTCCTACCTGCTCCTCGAACAGCATGACAAGTGGCCGGACGTGCCGTTCGAACCCGTCGCCGTGTCGCTGCCCGACCTGCAGCGTCACTGGGGCCAGCGCCCGACCGCCGACGTACCGACCAAGCGTGTGTTCACCTATCGTCACGCACTGTTTCGCGCGGAACAGCTGGGTATCCGCTTCAAGATGCCGCCCTCCCATCCGTTCGATTCCGACAAGGTGCTACGTCTCGCGATCGCGCTGCGCGCCGACATCGCGACCGTGCTGGAAATGTTCCGCTTCATCTGGCATGACGGCAACGATCCGTCGACGCCGGCCGGGTTCGCCGCGCTGTGCGAACGCGTGGGCGTCGGCCACGGCGACGAGCTGATCGAATTCGAGGAGACGAGCGCGCAACTGCGCCGCAACACCGACGACGCGATTGCGCTCGGCGTGTTCGGCGTGCCGACGTTCTGGATGAACCAGCAGCTGTTCTGGGGCGAGGACGCGCTGCCGATGGTGCTGTACTGCGCACGCACGCCGAACTGGCTCGAATCGCGCGAGGTCAAGCGGATCAGCACGCTGCCGAAGAGCCGTCCGTGATGGCCGGTATCACGCACGCCGGCGCGCGGCTGCGGTAAGGTTACGCTTCACCCGAATCACCCCCAATCGATGGAAGACGACGACCGTACCGCCTCGCTCGATATCTGGCTCGTGCGCGTGTTGCGCACGCTGCTGCTCGAGCGCAGCGTCACGCAGGCCGCGCTGCGGCTGAACCAGACCCAGCCCGCGATCAGCACCGCGCTGCGCAAGCTGCGCGAGACGCTGAACGACCCGATCCTCGTGCGCGGCAAATCCGGCATGGTGCCGACCGAATACGGCGCATCGCTGCTCGAGGCCGCGCAGCGCGCGCTGCGCGAGGTCGACTTCATCGCGACGCCGCACGGCGACTTCGATCCGTCGTCCGCGCGGCGCACGTTCCGCGTCGCCGCACCCGATTACCTGAACGATTTCTTCATGCCGACGCTGATCGAGCGCTTTCGCGACGCGGCGCCGCATGCCCATCTGGAAATCGATTCGCTGAATCCCGCACTCGATCACGCGGGCGCGCTCGAATCGGGCGCGCTCGATCTCGTGATCGGCAACTGGCCGAAGCCCGACCCGCAGTTCGCGCGTCAGGACCTGTTCTCCGACACGATCGTGTGCCTGATGCGCGATGCGCACCCGCTCGCACGCGAGCCGCTCACGCGCGAAGCGTATGCGTCGGCCGCGCACGTCGCGCCGACGCCGTACACCGGCGACAAGCGCAACGCGATCGAGATCGGCCTGGCACGCGCGCGCCTCACGCGGCGCATCGTGACGACGCTGCCGTACTTCGGGATCGTGCCGCAGGTGCTGCTGCAGTCGGACCTGATCTTCACGACGACGCGCCGCTTCGCAACCCACTATGCGCAGCTGCTGCCGCTCGTCGTCGTCACGCCGCCCGTGCCGTTCCCGCGCATCAAGAGCTACCTGCTCACGCATCCGCAGCCCGACCGCCCGACCGACCTCGCGTGGCTGTGCGCGCTGATGCAGAGCGTGTCCGACGAGCTGACGGTTCCCCGCAGCCGCAAGCGCTGAGCCGCGACACACAACACGGCGCGGCCGCTCGAGCTCAGGCCGTGCAGAAGGTTTCCTGCAGATGGGTCCAGCGCACGACGCCCGCCGCGTCGCGCTCGAACACGGCAGTTGCGCGACGCGCGGGCAGCTCGCCCGAGGCCGCGTGCTGCGCTTCGAGATAGGTGACGGTCACATGCGACGCGTCGGCCGCGAGCACGCGGGTGTCCGACAGCGTGATGCGCAGCCCCGGCTTCGCGCCGGCGAGCTTCGCGAACAGTGCGCGCGTACCGTCGTGATCGACGACGCGGCCGTCGGTCAGGATCATCGTGAATTCGGCGGAAAACGCGGCGAGCAGCGCGTCGAGCGCCTCGGGCGCGGTATCGACGCCGGACAGCCAGCGCTCGATGGCGACGAGGCTCGCATCGAGCGCGTCGAGATAAACCTGATGATCGGACATGGCACGTGCACGGTAAGGCGCGGCCCGATGCCGCGCGTCGTCGTGCAGTGTATGCAAAATCGCGCGGCCCTGCGCTGGCCGCGCGGCGCTACCGCGCGCAGGTCGCGTCGTCGCGCGCACGTCCCGATGCGGCGGCCTTCGCGTCGGCCACCGGCATGCCCGAGCGCGCCTGCAGCAGCTCCGCGCACACGGCCACCGCGATCGCGCCCGGCGCCTTGTCGACGATCCCCGCAACGCCGATCGGGCACACCATTTCCACGAGCCGCGCCGGATCGACGCCGCGCGCGGCAAGCCGGCGCTCGAACTTCACGCGCTTGGTACGCGAGCCGATCATCCCGAAGTACGCGTAGTCGCGCCGCCGCATGATCTGCGCGGCGAGCGAGAAGTCGAGCGCGTGGTTGTGCGTCATCACGAGGAAGTACGCGCCGGGCGGCGCGGCGTCGACGACGGCCTCCGGCGTGTCGGTCGGCTCCGGCTGCACGTTCGGCGGACATTCGTCCGGGAACAGCTCGTCGCGCGTGTCGACCCACTGCACGACGCACGGCAGCGCGCCGAGCAGCGTGACGAGCGCGTGACCGACGTGCCCGGCGCCGAACAGCACGACGTGCATTGGCGCCGGCGTACCGGTCGCGCGGTTGCGCTGGCCGGTGCCCGGTGCGAACGCCGCAGTCGACGCGGTGCGGAGCGCGCGTGCGGGGCCGTTCATGTCAGTCTCCGCCGGGCCGCCCCAACGAGGCTGACCACCCCCTCGGAGGGAGCCGTGCATGGGACCGGAGCAAGCGCTGAAGCGCCAACTCCGGTCGACAGCGAACGAAGTGAGCGTGGGGGCTGTTTCATCTCAGACAGCCTGGGCGGCACGTGCCGCACGCACCGCGCCGACCGCACGCAGGATCGACTCGCCGGTCGCCGGCGCATCGAGCGGCGGGTTCACCTTGTAGTCGCCGACCGCGGCCACTGCATCGCGCACCGCGAAGAACACCGAGAACGGCAGCAGCAGCGGCGGCTCGCCGACGGCCTTCGAACGGTGAATGCTGTCCTCGACGTTGCGGTTCTTGAACAGCTGCACGTTGAATTCCGGCGGCGTGTCGTTCACCGTCGGGATCTTGTACGTGGACGGCGCATGCGTCATCAGCTTGCCGCCCTTGTTCCACCACAGCTCCTCGGTCGTGAGCCAGCCCATCCCCTGGATGAACGCGCCTTCGACCTGGCCGATGTCGAGCGCCGGGTTCAGCGACGCGCCCACGTCGTGCAGCGCATCGACGCGCAGCGTGCGCATCTCGCCCGTCAGCGTGTCGATCACGACTTCCGACACGGCTGCGCCGTACGAGTAGTAGTAGAACGGCCGACCCTGCAGCTTCGACTGATCCCAGTACAGCTTCGGCGTCGCGTAGAAACCGTCGGACCACAGCTGCACGCGCGCGAGGTACGCCTTCGCGATCACTTCGCCGAACGGCACGCCGTTGCCGCCGATCCACACGAAGTCGTTGCCGAACTTCACGTCGGCCGCATCGACCTTGCCGTCGCCGAACTGCTTCGCCGCGAACACCGCGAGCCGCTCGCGCAGCTGGCGGGCCGCATCCTGCGCGGCCTTGCCGTTCAGGTCCGAGCCCGTCGACGCAGCGGTCGCCGACGTGTTCGCGACCTTGCTGGTGTCGGTCGCCGTCACGCGGATCCGCCCGAAGCGGATGCCGAGCTCGTGCGCGACGACCTGCGCGACCTTCGTGTTGAGCCCCTGCCCCATCTCCGTGCCGCCGTGGTTCACGAGCACCGAGCCGTCGGTGTAGATGTGCACCAGCGCGCCGGCCTGGTTGAAGTGCGTGACGTTGAACGCAATGCCGAACTTCACCGGCGTGAGCGCGATGCCCTTCTTCAGCACCGTATTGCGCGCGTTGAATGCGCGCACGCCCGCGCGCCGCGCGCGGTAGTCGCTCGTCGCCTCGAGTTCGCCGAGCAGTTCCTGCAGCACGTTGTCCTCGACCGTCTGCCCGTAAGGCGTGACGTTGCGTTCGGTCTTGCCGTACAGGTTCGCGTAGCGGACGTCGAGCGGATCGCGATCGAGCGAACGCGCGACGTCGTCGAGGATGTACTCGATCGCGAACGCGCCCTGCGGGCCGCCGAAACCGCGGAACGCGGTGTTCGACTGCGTGTTGGTCTTGCCGCAGTAGCCGGCGATGGCGACGTCGCCGAGCCAGTACGCGTTGTCGAAGTGGCACACCGCGCGCGTCATCACCGGGCCCGACAGGTCGGCCGAGAAGCCGCAGCGCGACGTCATGTCGAGCGCCACGCCGTCGATGCGGCCGTCGTCGTCGTAGCCGACGTCGAAGCGGTAATGGAAGTCGTGCCGCTTGCCGGTGATCATCATGTCGTCGTCGCGGTCCGGACGCAGCTTCACCGGGCACAGCAGCTTCCACGCGGCAAGCGCCGCACAGCACGCGAAGAGCCCCGACTGCGATTCCTTGCCGCCGAACCCGCCACCCATCCGGCGGCATTCGACCAGCACGTTGTGCGACGCGACGCCGAGCACGTGCGCGACGAGGTGCTGCATCTCGCTCGGGTGCTGCGTCGAGCAGTACACGTGCATCCCGTCGTCATCCTTCGGCACCGCGTACGCGATCTGCCCTTCGAGGTAGAACTGCTCCTGGCCGCCGAGTAGCATCTCGCCCGACTCGCGATGCGGCGCGACGGCGAGCCGTGCGGCCGCGTCGCCGCGCGCAAGCTTCAGCGGCGGGATCACGTAGGTTTCGGCCGCGCGCGCTTCCTGCGCGGTGAGGATCGCCGGCAGTTCCTCGTAGTCGACCTGCGCGCGGCGCGCGGCGAGCCGCGCGGTTTCATGCGACGTCGCGACGACGATGAACATCGGCTGGCCGACGAACTGCACGATGCCCTTCGCGAGCACCGGGTCGTCGTGGATGATCGGGCCGCAATCGTTGACGCCCGGAATATCGTCGGCCGTGAACACGGCGACCACGCCCGGCGTCGCGCGCACCGCGTCGAAGTTCATCGACACGATCTTCGCGTGCGGCTTCGCCGACAGGCCGAGCGCCGCGTGCAGCGTGCCCGCGACGACCGGGATGTCGTCGGTGTAGGTGGCACGCCCGCTGACGTGCAGGTGCGCGGATTCGTGCGCGCGCGAGACGTGGACCTGCGCGGCGTCGGCTTGCGGATCGAGGGTGCTCAGGAACGGTTCTGCTTGCTGGTTCATGTTCGGTGTTCTCCGTCTTCAGACGCGCGCCGCGTCGGTGCCGAGTTCGGCGGCCACTTCACGCACATTCAGGGCTTGCTGCGGCAGCGGGTCGTGCGGGCGCGTCTCCAGCCAGAATCGGTAAATCAGGTTCTTCGCGGTATCGAGGCGGTACGTGCTCGTCGCGCGCATGTCGGTGAGCGGCTGGTAGTCGCGCTCGAGCGCCTGCATCGCGGCCTGCGCGGTCGCTTCGTGCCACTGCGCGCCGTCGAGCACGGCTTCCGTCCGGGCCGCACGCTTCGGCGTCGCTGCCATCCCGCCGAACGCGACGCGCGGCTCGCGGATCGTGTCGCCGTCAGCAATGAACGCGAATGCCGCGCACACGGCCGAGATGTCGGAGTCGAACCGCTTCGACAGCTTGTACGTGCGGAACTGCAGCTTCGCGCGCGCGCCGGTGCGGGTCGGCACCTTCAGGCCGACGACGAATTCGTGCGGCGCCATGTCCTTCTGCTGGTAGCCCGTGTACAGCGCCTCGAGCGGCAGCTCGCGCACCGTGTCGCCGCCGCGCAGCACCACGCGCGCGCCGAGCGCGATCAGGCCCGGCATCGAATCGCCGATCGGCGAGCCGTTCGCGACGTTGCCGCCGAGCGTGCCCGCGTTGCGGATCGGCAGCGACGCGAAGCGCTTCCACATCTCGGTCAGTTCCGGATACTGGCCGGCCAGCGCCGCATACCCTTTCTCGACCGTCACGCCAGCCCCGATTTCGATCCAGTCGTCACCGTGCACGATGTTCTGCAGTTCGGCGATCTGGCCGACGTAGATCAGGTCGTCGAGCCGGCGCATCTGCTTGGTGACCCACAGGCCGATGTCGGTGCTACCTGCCAGGATGCGCGCGTCGGGCCGCTCGACCTTCAGTGCGGCCAGCGCGTCGAGGGTGCGCGGCGCCGCGAAGCGCGCGCCGTCGATCGTCGTGTAGTCGAACGTCTCGTCACGCTTGAGCGACGCGAGCGTGCGGGCCAGCGCGGCCGTGTCGACCGGCGCCGACGGCGCCGGCGCTTCGAACATCTGCACGGCCGCGTCGACGATAGGGCGATAGCCGGTGCAGCGGCACAGGTTGCCGGTCAGCGCATCGGCGATCTCGGTGCGCGTCGGCACGTCCTTCGCCTTCGCGCACGTGCCGGCGCTGCCGCAACCTTCGTGGCCGTGCTTCTCGTACAGCGCCCACATCGACATCACGAAGCCGGGCGTGCAGAACCCGCATTGCGAACCGTGGCAGTCGACCATCGCCTGCTGCACCGGATGCAGCGCGCCGTCCGGCTGACGCAGGTCCTCGACCGTCAGCAGCGCCTTGCCGTCCAGCGTCGGCAGGAACTGGATGCATGCGTTGACGGCCTTGAATTCCACCGCGCCGGCGTCGGTCAGCTCGCCGACGACGACCGTGCACGCGCCGCAGTCGCCTTCCGCGCAGCCTTCCTTGGTGCCGGTGCAATGCGCGTCCTCGCGCAGGTATTGCAGCACGGTGCGGGTAACGTCCGCGCCGCTGACTTCGCGGATCGCGTGACGATGGTAGAAGCGGATCGGCTCACTCATGTCTCGATGGTTCTTCAAATGGGGGCAAGGCGGCCTGCGCAGTGCGCTCGACCGACGTTTTTCCGACAGTTTGCACGCTATCACCATCAAATTTCGCAACCCATAGCCCATCACGCATGGGGCCCATATAACTGCCGCGATATGAGCGGCGGGCCCGCCCGGCGGCCTTTCCAGACGGCGCTCCCGGCCCCTTCCCCGCGCCCCCGCAACCGTCCGCCATCGTCGAAAACAGGTCCCGATTAACTAAATGGTACCTGCGTGAAAACCGGTTCCATGGGAAAATCCCGATTCCCTTTTTCGCCGTCTTCCTGCTGTTTCGTCCATTCGTTCCGACCCCATGTCAACCGATTCCGCCACACCGCCGCGCAGCGGGTTCGCGGTCACGCTGCAAATCGTGTCCGTCGTCTGCTTCACGTTCATCTGCTACCTGACCATCGGCCTGCCACTCGCGGTGCTGCCGGGCTTCGTCCACGACGACCTCGGCTTTTCCGCGATCGTCGCGGGCGGCGCGATCAGCGTCCAGTATTTCGCGACGCTCGCGTCGCGCCCGCTCGCCGGGCGCCTGGCCGATACGCTCGGCCCGAAGCAGACGGTGCTGCGCGGGCTGGTCGGTTGCGGCGTGTCGGGTGTGCTGCTGCTCGTCGCGCTGCTGCTCGCGCACTGGCCGGTCGCGAGCCTCGTGCTGCTGGTCGCGAGCCGGCTCGTGCTCGGCGTCGGCGAGAGCCTGTGCGGCACCGGCGCGATCCTGTGGGGCATCGGCCGGGTCGGCGTCACGCACAACGCGAAGGTGATCTCGTGGAACGGCATCGCGACCTACGGCGCGCTCGCGCTCGGCGCGCCGGTCGGCGTCGCGATCGCGAATACGCTGAATCCGGCGCTGATCGGCGTGATCGTGATCGCACTGGCCGCCGCCGGCTTCTACCTCGCGCGCCTGATCGCTTCGGTGCCGCTCGTGCACGGCGAACGGATGTCGTATGCGAGCGTGTTCACGCGCGTACTGCCGCACGGCCTCGGCCTCGCGCTCGGCTCGGCCGGCTTCGGCTCGATCGCGACCTTCGTCACGCTGTACTACGCGGCGCGCCACTGGCCGAACGCCGCACTGTCGCTGACCGTGTTCGGCACGCTGTTCATCGGCGCGCGCCTGCTGTTCGCGAACACGATCAAGACCTACGGCGGCTTCCGCGTCGCGATCGTGTCGTTCGCATTCGAATGTTCGGGCCTGTTGCTGCTGTGGCTCGCGCCGGTGCCGCACATCGCACTCGTCGGCGCCGCGCTGACAGGTTTCGGCTTCGCGCTGATCTTCCCGGCGCTCGGCGTCGAGGCCGTCGCGCTCGTGCCGCCCGCGAGCCGTGGTGCGGCGCTGTCCGCGTACTCGGTGTTCCTCGATCTGTCGCTCGGCATCACGGGCCCGCTCGCCGGCTATGTCGCGGGCGCGTTCGGCTATCCGCAGGTGTTCCTGTTCGCGGCGGCGGCGGCCGCGGCCGGCGTCGCACTTTCCATGGTGCTGTACCAGCGGCAGGCACGCGTGGCGGAGAACGGCGCGACGGCATGAGAAGCGGGAGGCGCGTTGCGGCCCGCGCCACGCGGGTCAACGCAGCAGTACGTTGAAGTCCCGCAATACGCGGGCCGTATCGGGATGACGCCTGAATGGAACGGCGCGCCCGAGCGAGAGCTTCGGTTCGGCGCGATCGAACAGCACGAGCGCTTCCGACGTGTTGAGATGACGCGACATGTACAAAAACCCGTCGACGCGACGGGGATGCCGGTGGACGGCAAGCGACCACTGTTGCGGAACGTCGTACGGTGCGATGGTCGACAACGCACCGTCACCACCGAGATTTTTCAGCGGCAAGCCGTGCAGGACGGCGACGGTCAGCGGCGCGCCGTCAAATGAAAGGACGTAGCGATCGAGTTCGGTCGTCACGAGCGGAAAACCGCCCAGCACCAGATCGGCGACTTCGTCGTGCAGCACCGTCTCGGCGAATGCGCAATGCAGATCGAAGCCGAAATAGCTCGTGCAGTACCGCCGCCGCTTGCGCGGATCGTCGAAGCGGTTGCCGCCCGATTTCCCGAAGTAAGGTTCGCCGGTCGCATATCGCGAGATACGCACCAGCGCCGTCGGCGCAACTTCGCGAGTCACCAGCGTTGCGCTCGCGAAATGCTCCGCCGGTGCCGTCAGCAAACGAGCCGCCTAGCGCTCGGCGAACGCCGTGGCGGCGCGCTCGACTTCATCCACCTTCCCGCGCGACAGCGCGACGAGCGGCGTAACGTTGCCCAGGGATGCCTTCGGCGTCGTGAAGAACTGCCATTTGCTCCATCCCGGCAACCCGCCCAGACATTGGGTCACCTTGCCCAACGTCTTGCGATCGATGTCCCCCGCCAGGTAGAAGGCCGGGTAGTACTGTGTGGCGCCGACATCGACCGTGAAGATCCGGCCGGACGCCACGGCCTTGCTGAGCGCCTGCCGCGTCATGCCGAGGCCGACCCATGTCTGCGCGGCAGGCAGCAGCTTGCCGTCGGCGACCAGCATGCGCCGTTCCGCCTGCACCTGCCGCTCCGGATCGGCGACGCCGCCCGCCGCCCGCTTCTTCCCGGCGGTCGGCTTCCTGTCGCGCGTCGCGGCCGCGGCGATGCCGAACGTGATCGTGCCAGCCAGATCGATGACCTGCGCGATGCCGACCTTGAACAGGTGCCCCAATTGTTCGTCAGACAGGCTGAGCAGCCCCCGCGCACGATCCGGGCCGAGCATGGTCGCCGCGCCGACAGCGCTGCGCAGCGCTTCCTCCGTCTCGACGTCAAGAACGACGGCCGTTCCTTCCAGCGTATGAGCCCGCGCAATCATCATCACCTCCCGTCACGACCGGAATGATCAAGCGTAGCCCCGCATCGAAACCAAGTCAACCGCGTCAACCAAATCGACCGTTCGCCGGTTTCCTCGATCGTGCGTTCGCGCAGCCCCGAAACTTCTCAGGCCGTCCGCGGAAACAACCGCCGCGTGAGGTCGAACGCGACGAGATTGCCGGCCACGACGAGCAGCAGCCCCACCACCGCCAGCGGCGACCACTGGTAGCCCTCGAACACCGTCGACACGGCCAGCGCGACGATCGGGAACAGCACCGTGCAGTACGCGGCACGCTCGGGCCCGATCCGGCCGACGAGGGTCAGATAGGCGGTAAAGCCGATCACCGAGCCGGGCACGGCCAGGTAGACGAGCGCGCCGAGATAGCGCGGGCTCGTGTCGAGCGTGAACGGCATCCCGGCCGCCACGCTGCCGACGGTCAGGATCGCCGCGCCGATCAGCATCGCCCAGCCGTTGGTCGCGAGCGGGTGCAGCCCCATCGACTGCATCCGGCTCGACAGCAGGTTGCCGATCGAGAAACACATCGTGCCCGCAAACGCGATCGCGAGCCCCATCCACGTCGCATGGTCGTCGAGGTGGCCGGCCATCTGCTGCCAGAACAGGCACGCGATACCGGCCAGCCCGAGCAGCGCACCGGCGATCGCCGACGGCCGCAGCGGACGGCCCATGAACAAGCGGCCGTTGATCGAGTTCAGCAGCGGTGCGGTCGAGAAGATCACCGCGACGAGGCCGCTCGGCACGACCTGTTCCGCATAGTAGAAGCACAGGAAGTTCAGGCAGAACAGCGCAAAGCCCTGCGCGAGGAGAAAGCGCCACGCTTCGCGCGGCGGGCGCACCGGCCGGCGCATCACGCGCAGCAGCGCGAACAGCACGGCGGCCGCGAGCCAGAAGCGCCACGCGATCGACACGGGCGGCGTCACGGAGCCGAGTTGCCACTTGATCGCGATCCAGGTGGTGCCCCAGATCAGCACGGTGACGAAATAAAGCGACAGATTCATGGCGGCAACGATCCAGAAAGCGGGTGAGACGGATCCCGACTATGCGGCCGCCCGGCGCGCGCCGATTGTCCGGAATTGCGGTCTTTTTCGGGCCGCCGCACGCGGCGCCGCGCGCCCGCTTATACTCGGCCCATCATGAGCCTCTCCCTTTCCGCGCCCCCCGTCGACCACCCCACCGCCCTGGCTGGCGGCGATCTGCCGTTCGGCCTGCAGTCGGTCTGCCGCACGCTCGCCGACGCGAATGCGACGCTCGAACGCTTCGCGTGGCTCGGCGACCATCTGGCGATCGCCGAATGGACGCGGATCACCGACGAAAGCGAGACGGTCTACGAGCAGCCGGGCCACCACACGCTGTCGTGCTACCTCGACGGCGGCTACCGGACGGAGCGCCAGCGCGTGCCGCGCTACGGCGCGCCGAGCCTGCTGTGCGCGCTGCCGGGCGACCATGAATCGCGCTGGTGGGTGCGCGGCGAGATGCACTTCATCCACCTGTATTTCCTGCCCGAGCACTTCACGCAGCGCGCGATCCGCGAACTCGACCGCGAGCCGCGCGAGCTGAAGCTCGCCGACCGCACTTACTTCGAGGATGCGCGCGTCGCCGCGCTGCTGCGCTCGCTCGCGCTGGACGGCTGGGACGATGCCGACGAACGGCTACGCGTGAACGAGACCGCGCACGAGGTGCTGAGCCTGCTGCTGCGCGGGCAGAGCACGACCCGCACCGACACGTCGTTCCGCGGCGGGCTCGCGCCGGCCGTGCGCCGCCGCGTGCGCGACTACATCGACACGTACCTGACGCAACCGCTGACGCTCGGCGAACTCGCCGACGTCGCCGCGCTGTCCGAGTACCACTTCTCGCGGATGTTCCGGCTGTCGTTCGGCCGCGCGCCGCATGCGTGGGTGGCCGAGCAGCGCCTCGCGCGGGCGCGCGAGCTGCTGCGCACGACGGCGCTGCCGCTCGCGCAGATCGCGGCCGAGTGCGGCTATGCGAATGCCGGCCACTTCAGCCATCGCTTTCGCGACGCACATGGCACGACGCCGAATACGTACCGGCGCGCGATGCAGGGCCGCTGAGCGCGACCCCTCTCCCCGTTTCGCGGCTTACGCGCCGCGCCGCGACAGTTCCTGTTCGAGTGCCGCGACGCCGGCCGGCAGGTCGACCGGCACCTTCAGATCGACCATCGTGCGGCCGAATGCATGCAGCGTGCGGAACAGGTTGTGTTCGCGGCACTGCTCGCCCATCTGCCCGATCCGTACGATCGGCAAGCCGAACGAGCCCGAGATCTCGACCTGGTACTGCTTCGAGATATGGCCGCAGACCATCCCCGGCGTGAGCCCTTCCGGCGTCTCGATCCCGACCACTGAATTGAGCCGGCAGTCCTTCGGCGCATAGAGCTTGAGACCCATCGACTCGACGCCCGCCTGCAGCGCGAGCGAGCAGCGCAGGTGGCGCGCGAAGCGGCTTTCGAGCGTCTCCGCACAGACGAGCCGCAGCGCTTCGTGCAGCGCGAGCACGCCCGACACGGGCGCCGTGTAGTGATAACCGGCGTTGTGCCAGAAGTTCTCCGCGAGCGCCATGTCGAGGCACCAGTGCGCGTTCGGCTCGGGGCGAGTCTTCATCCGCTCCCACGCGGCATCGGAGAACGCGATCAGCGACACGCCCGGAATCGACGACAGCCCCTTCTGGCCACCGGTGATCACCGCGTCGATGCCCCACGCGTCCATCTCGAGCGGCATCGTCGACAGCGTGCACACCGCGTCGACCACGACCAGCGCGCCGGCCGCCTTCGCGAGCGCCGCGATGTCGCGCAGGTCGCGGTTCCATACCGTATTCGACGTCTCGCCCTGCACGATCGTGACGATCTCGGGCCGCTCGCGCGCGATTGCGTCCGCGATCTCGTCGAGGCTGGCGACTGCGCGGTCGGCCACTTCGAGCGTCGCGACATCGGCGCCGACGCGCGTGGCCATCTCGGCCATCCGCGCGCTGAAGAAGCCGTTGCGGATCGACAGCACACGCGTGCCGCGCCACGCGAGGTTCGAGATCGCCATCTCCATCGCGGCCGAACCGGGCCCCGCGACACCGAGCACCCACTTCGTGCGGGTCTGGAACACGTAGCGCGCCATCTCCTTCACCTGCTCGATGATCTTCGCCATCGTCGCGCCGAGGTGGTTGATCACGACCGTGTTCGCCTTCGCGACGGCGGCCGGGATCGGGACCGGGCCGGCCCCCATCATCAGCAGCGGTTCTTCGGGCAGGATCGCGTCGAGCGGCACGACGACGGGACAGGGAATCGGCGAGTAATCAATGGACATGGCTGGCAAAAGGTGAGGAAAGGAAGTGCACGGACGCCCGCCGCGCTGCATGGCGAACTGATCGATCATTCCGCGTTCCGCCGCCTCGCGCAAGAGGCACGCGCGGCCGGACAGCGCGACGGTGGCCCGGTCGCCGGACCGGGCCAGCGGCCGTGCGCCGGCCGTCCGGATTGAAAATGGATGGCCGGCCAGGTGGTGAAACGGTTCCACTCGCGCGTCAATCGCACGATTTACTCCGTCAATAACACCGCGCCCCGTCGACATCGCCGCTTCAGCGCGACTTCCGCATCGATTGAAATAGACCGGATCCGTGATGAAAATCATCTCGCAGAATCGGATACGCAAAACCCTGGCATGCCCGAAAAACATCGATTATGTCGGCATGAATTGGGGCACGCTTCCTGGCAATACCTGAAGAAATCCGCACAAATGGATCGCAACCCGTTGAATTAAATAACAAATATTCGCACCCAACATGCTTATCGAATACTGCACCGCCTTTGAACGGCAGGCATGCGAGACAGTGCCACGTTTAACCCGTTACTCCCGATTTCGATTTTCCGCAACCCGCCCATTTTCTCAGGTTGACGGATATCGCTCTATATTGAACAATCATCTGCGGAATCGAAAAAAACGATTTTTCGATACGATGGAAAAACAGAGGGCCGCGCGAGGCGCTTTCGAGGTTGCGCGGCGTAAAACCACAACCATAATCAATCAACCGGGCCAGAAATACGCAAGCCATGAACCAGATTCAGACCATGCGTGTATTCGTCTGCGTCGCCGAGCAGCAGAGCTTCCGGCGCGCGGCGCACCATCTCGGCGTGTCCAATGCACTCGTCACGCGTTCGATCGCGATGCTCGAGGGCCACCTGAACACCCGGCTGATCCACCGCACCACGCGGAACCTGTCGCTCACCGAGGCCGGCGTGCGCTACCTCGACGGGTGCCGGGCGCTGCTCGAGGAATTCGACCATCTCGAATCGTCCGTCGCGCATGCCGTGCGCGAACCGGCCGGCACGCTGCGCGTCGTCGCGTCGGGCCTGCTGTCGCCGCTTGCGCTGACGCCGCTCGTCAGCAGCTTCCGGCACCGCTATCCCGAGTTGCGCGTGCAGCTGACCGTCGCCGAAGGGCCGCTCGACGTGCTCGATTCCGGGTACGACGTCGGCATCGTCACGGGCAACCGGCTCGACGGCAACCCGACGCTGATCGGCCACGCACTTTCGCCCAACCCGTTCGTCGCGGTCGCGGCGCCGGCCTATCTCGAGCGACGCGGCGAGCCGCGCCTGCCCGACGACCTGCCGGGCCACGACTGGGTCACGCTCGCGCCGCACCAGCATGCGCCCGCGTGGCAACTGGTCGGCCACGACGGCGTCGCGCATTCCGTCACGGTGCGTCCGGCCTGCACGGTCAACCAGCTCGCGCTCGTTCACGCGGCCGCCGTGGCCGGCGCGGGCATCGCGGTGTTGCCCGAGCCGTGCGTCGCCACCGCGCTCGCCAGCGGCGCGCTCGTGCGGCTGATGGCCGGCTACCGGATCGACGATCCCGACACGCAGCTGTCGCTCGTCTACCCGAATCGCCAGTACGTGCCGGCGCGCACGCGCAGCTTCGTCGAGCACGCGCTCGATCACTTCAGCGCGCAGCCGGCCCGCGAACACACCGATTACGGCTTCCTGCGGCCGTCGCGCGGCCCCGACCGCTCCGACATCGTCACGGGGCTGCAGTAAACTGCGCGCGTCAGCCTTCGGAGGTGCAGCGTGCGCGTGATCCTGTTCAGCAGCCGGCAGTACGACGACGATTCGTTTGCTGCCGCCAACCGGCAGTTCGGCTATCGGCTGCACTTCCAGCCGTCGCACCTCGACGCGGAAACCGCGATCCTCGCGCATGGCTATGACGTCGTCTGCCCGTTCGTCAACGACACCGTCGACGCGGCCGTCCTCGAACGGCTGGCGGACGGCGGCACGCGTCTGATCGCGCTGCGCTCGGCGGGCTTCAACCACGTCGACCTGGCCGCCGCCGAGCGGCTCGGCATCACGGTGGTGCGCGTGCCCGCCTATTCACCGCACGCGGTTGCCGAGCACGCGGTCGCGCTGATCCTCGCCCTCAACCGCCGCCTGCCGCGCGCCGTCGCGCGCACCCGCGAAGGCGACTTCTCGCTGAACGGCCTGCTCGGCTTCGACCTGCACGGCAAGACCGTCGGCGTGATCGGCACCGGCATCATCGGCAGCGTATTCGCGAAGATCATGATGGGCTTCGGGATGCATGTGCTCGCGCACTCGGTGCCGCCGTACAACGACGAGCTGATCGCGTTCGGCGCGCGCTATGTCGAGCTCGACGCGCTGCTGCACCACGCCGACATCGTCAGCCTGCACTGCCCGCTGCTGCCGTCGACGCACCATCTGATCAACGAACGGACGCTCGCGCGGATGAAGCACGGCGCGATGCTGATCAACACCGGGCGCGGCGGCCTTGTCGATGCGCAGGCGCTGGTCGACGCGCTCAAGAGCGGCCAGCTCGGCCATCTCGGGCTCGACGTGTACGAAGAGGAAAGCGGGCTCTTCTTCGAGGATCACTCCGACCTGCCGCTGCAGGACGACGTCCTCGCCCGCCTGCTGACGTTCCCGAACGTGATCGTCACGTCGCACCAGGCATTCTTCACGCGCGAGGCGCTCGCCGAAATTGCGCACACCACGCTGTTGAACATCGAGGCGTGGCATGCGGGCACGCCGCAGAACGTCGTGACGGCGAATCGCTGAGAAATCGACGAAACCGGCTCATTTCATGGTTGCAAGCGATACCGCAATCGTTTGCTTTTGATCGCCGCTGAAAACACGACCTTTTGCGTCAACAATTTCGCGCTTTGTTTCAAATGATGTAACGCGGCGCGTGCGCCGTCTGCTATCGTTGCGCCGACGTTATCCCGCCGCCTCCCGTCCATGCGTTTCGACGATTCCGACATCGCCGCCGTCTACCGCGCCATTTTCGAACGGCGCGACATGCGCCACTTCACGCCGGCGCCCGTCGATCCCGCCGTGCTCGCGCGCCTGCTGCGCGCGGCGCATCACGCCCCGAGCGTCGGCTTCATGCAGCCGTGGCGCTTCATCCGCGTCACCGATCCGGCGCTGCGCACCGCGATCCACGCGCTGGTCGACGCCGAGCGCCGTGCGACCGCCGACGCGCTCGGCGAGCGCCAGGACGAATTCATGCGGCTGAAAGTCGAAGGCGTGCGCGAATGCGGCGAGCTGCTGGTCGTCGCGCTCGCCGACGGCCGTGAGCGCCACGTGTTCGGCCGTCGCACGCTGCCGGAGATGGATCTCGCGTCCGCCGCGTGCGCGATCCAGAACATGTGGCTCGCGGCCCGCGCCGAAGGGCTCGGGATGGGTTGGGTGTCGCTGTTCGACGTCGATGCGCTGCGCACGCTGCTGCGGATGCCCGACGGCGCGAAGCCGATCGCCGTGCTGTGCGTCGGGCACGTCGACGCGTTTTACGCAAAGCCGATGCTCGAGCAGGAGCGCTGGGCCGCGCGGATGCCGATCGAAGCGTGCCTGTTCGAAAACGGCTGGAGCGATCCGGCCGCGATCGATGCCGCCGGCTCACCATCATCGCCCGCCGACGTGGCGGACGCGGCAACGGAAACCGGGACCGACTCGGCAAGCGCTTCGACCGCGAGCGTCGGCGGGTCCCGCGAACGCATCGCCTGAGAGCCCGCGCCATCATCGTTCCGCCCCCGCAATTTCACCGCCGACAGGGCCGCCGAATCCCACACTGTGAGCGCCACGCGGGCAATCCCGTCGCACGCCGGCAACAACCGTTTTGGCCCCAAGCATAGGGGTTTTCACTGAAGTAGAATCGCGGCTGTCGTTCGCCTTCCCGCCCGCCCCGCACCGCGCATCCTGCGCCAGCCCGAGCGGCGGCTTTTCCCGAGCCCACCGCGATGCCCTTACCTCTTTTCGCCCTCGCCGTCGCCGCATTTGGAATCGGTACCACCGAGTTCGTGATCATGGGGCTGCTGCCCGATGTCGCGCGCGATCTCGGCGTGTCGATCCCGGCCGCCGGCATGCTCGTGTCGGGCTATGCGCTCGGCGTGACGATCGGTGCGCCGATCCTTGCGATCGTCACCGCGAAGATGCCGCGCAAGCGCGCGCTGATGGGCCTGATCGGGCTGTTCATCGCGGGCAACCTGTTCTGCGCGATCGCACCGGGCTATGCGGTGCTGATGGCCGCGCGCGTCGTCACGGCGTTCTGCCACGGCGCGTTCTTCGGGATCGGCTCGGTGGTCGCGAGCAACCTCGTCGCGCCGAACCGTCGCGCGCAGGCGATCGCGCTGATGTTTACCGGCCTGACACTCGCGAACGTGCTCGGCGTGCCGCTCGGCACCGCACTCGGCCAGGCATACGGCTGGCGCGCGACGTTCTGGGCCGTCACCGGCATCGGCATCGCCGCGGCCGCCGCGCTCGCCGTCTGCCTGCCGAAGAATCTCGCGATGCCCGACACCAGCATCACGCGCGAATTCAGCGTACTGAAACATCCGCAGGTGCTGATGGTGCTCGGCATCAGCGTGCTCGCGTCGGCGAGCCTGTTCAGCGTGTTCACGTACATCACGCCGATCCTCGAGGACGTGACGGGCTTCTCGCCGCGCCAGGTCACCTACGTGCTGCTGCTGTTCGGCCTCGGGCTGACGGTCGGCGGCACGCTCGGCGGCAAGCTCGCCGACTGGCGCCGGATGCCGTCGCTGATCGCGACGCTCGCGCTGATCGGCGTGGTCCTCGCGCTGTTCGCGGGAACGATGCACCTGCCGTTCGCCGCGCTCGCGACGATCTTCGTGTGGGGCATCCTCGCGTTCGCGATCGTGCCGCCGCTGCAGATCCTGATCGTCGACCGCGCCAGCGACGCGCCGAACCTCGCGTCGACGCTGAACCAGGGCGCGTTCAACCTCGGCAACGCGACCGGCGCGTGGCTCGGCGGGATGGCGATCGGCTCAGGCGTGTCGCTCGTGAACCTGCCATGGGTCGGTGTCGCGATGGCTGTTGCAGCGCTCGCGCTCACGCTGTGGTCGGCGTCGCTCGAACGACGACCGGTAACCGTGCCGACCGAGTACGTCTGAAGCCACCCTGTCGAAATCGTTGCGTGCACAACTCCACGCGGACCTGATGGCCTTCATGGACCTATCAAGGTCCGCGGTGTAGCATCCCCGCCGATGAAAGCCATTCTTAATCGCGATTTCCTCGCACTCATCCTGAGCGTCGCGGTCGTCGGTCTCGGCACCGGCGCCACGCTGCCGCTCACCGCACTCGCGCTGACCGAAGCCGGACACGGCACCAACGTCGTCGGCATGCTGACGGCCGCGCAGGCACTCGGCGGCCTCGCGATCGTCCCGTTCGTCACTGCGCTCGCGCGACACATCGGCTCGCGCCGCGCGATCGTCGTATCGGTCGTGCTGCTCGCGGCCGCCACCGCACTGATGCAGTTCACGTCGAACCTGATCCTGTGGGGCGCGCTGCGCGTGCTGTGCGGCGCGGCGCTGATGTTGCTGTTCACGATCGGCGAGGCGTGGGTCAACCAGCTCGCCGACGATTCGACGCGCGGCCGCGTCGTCGCGATCTACGCGACCAACTTCACGCTGTTCCAGATGGCGGGCCCCGTGCTCGTGAGCCAGATCGCCGGGGCAACGAGCATCCGCTTCGCGCTGTGCGGCGCACTGTTCCTGCTCGCGCTGCCGACGCTCGCGACGATCCGGCGCGCACCGCTCGCCGGCGACGACGCGCATCACGAAGCGCACGGCCGCTGGCTCGACATCCTGCCGCGCATGCCCGCGCTGATCATCGGCACCGGCTTCTTCGCGCTGTTCGACACGCTCGCGCTGTCGCTGCTGCCGCTCTATGCGATGGACCACGGCGTCGCGAGCGCGACCGCCGTGCTGCTCGCGTCGATCATGCTCTTCGGCGACACCGCGATGCAGTTCCCGATCGGCTGGCTCGCGGACAAGCTCGGCCGCGAACGCGTGCACCTCGGCGCAGGCTGGATCGTGCTCGCCGGCCTGCCGCTGCTGCCGTTCGTGATCGCCAATCCGTGGCTGTGCTGGCCGTTGCTGTTCGTGCTCGGCGCGGCGGCCGGCAGCATCTACACACTGTCGCTCGTCGCGTGCGGTGAACGCTTCCGCGGTGCGGCGCTCGTCACCGCGAGCTCGCTCGTGTCGGCGTCGTGGAGCGCCGCGAGCTTCGGCGGCCCGCTGGTCGCCGGTGCGTTGATGGAACAACTGGGCAGCAACGCGCTGGTCGGCGTGCTGGTCATCTGCGTCGCAGCGTTCGTCACTGCCGCGCTATGGGAGCGCCGAGTCGCGCCGCAGCGCGCAGTCTGACACCAGGGTGCGGGCACGCCGCAGCGCGCCGCCCGAACGACGACGGCACGAACACGCGCCGGCCGTCCACGGATACGCCGGTCACACTGCGAAAACGACGACGGCCCGCGCAAAGCGGGCCGTCGTGCTCACGTGTGCACCACGTTGCGCGTTACGCCTTCGACGCCGGCAGGATCTTGCCGACACACGCGCCGAAGCCGACCCGATAGCCGTCGCCCTCGCACCATCCGGCGAGCGTGAGCTCATCGCCGTCCTCGATGAACGCGCGGCTGCCGCCACCCTTCAGCGCGACCGGCTCCTTGCCGTTCCACGTCAGTTCGAGCAGGCTGCCGAACGAATCCTTCGTCGGCCCGCTGATCGTGCCCGAACCCATCAGGTCGCCAACCCGCGTGTTGCAGCCCGCGACCGTGTGATGCGCGAGCTGCTGCGCCATCGTCCAGTACATATGCTTGAAGTTCGTGCGGCTGATCGACGTGGCTTCGGCCGCCCCTTCCTCACGTAGCGTCACTTCCAGCGCGATGTCGAACGCATGCTTGCCCGCGTGCTGCAGATACGCGAGCGGCTGCGGCGATTGCTCCGGCTGCGCGACGCGGAACGGTTCGAGCGCGTCGAGCGTGACGATCCACGGCGAGATCGTCGTCGCGAAGCCCTTCGAATTGAACGGGCCGAGCGGCACGTATTCCCACTGCTGGATGTCGCGCGCGCTCCAGTCGTTCAGCAGCACCATTCCGAAGATATGCGCTTCGGCGTCCTCGCATGCGATCGGCTCGCCGAGCGCGTTGCCGCGGCCGACGATGAAACCCATCTCCAGTTCGATGTCGAGCTTGCGGCACGCGCCGAACACCGGACGCTCCTGGTCGGGCAGCTTCAATTGCCCGTTCGGGCGCCGCACCGGCGTGCCGCTCACGACCACCGACGACGCTCGGCCGTTGTAGCCGATCGGCATCTCCGACCAGTTCGGCAAAAGCGCATTCTTCGGATCACGGAACATCGAGCCGACGTTGGTCGCATGCTCCTTCGACGAATAGAAATCGGTGTAGCCGGGAATATCGACCGGCAGATGCAACGTCGCGTCGCGCTGTGCGACGAGCACGTGCGCACGCAGCGCCGCATCGTCGCGCAGCCGCGCGTTATCGCGCGAGAACAGGTCCGACAGCTGCACGCGCACGCTGCGCCATGCGTCGCGGCCGAGCGCGATGAACGCGTTGAGCGTCGGCGCGGCGAATACGTCGGCGCCGGCCGGCAGCGTCACGAGGTCCGCGCGCGCGAGCGCCGCGAGGTCGATGATCTGGTCGCCGAGCGCCACGCCCGCACGGCGCGACGCTTGCTTCGCATCGCTGAAGATGCCGAACGGCAGGTTCTGGATCGGGAAATCGCAGGCGGGATCGTTCGCCGTCTCGACCCAGCTCTTGCGGGCCGGGTCGAGCGTCGCGCGCCAGTCTTGGGTGTCGCTCATTTTTGCTCCGGATTGAAGTGTTTCTTGATGCCTTGCCAGCATTCGAAGTAGTCGGCCTGCAGCTGCGCGGTGTCGAGCGCGTAGCACGTCGGCCGGATCAGCGTGCGGGTTTCGAACATGAACGCCATCGTCGCGTCGACCTTGTGCGGCTTCGTCGTGTCGCTCGCCGATGCCTTCTCGAACGTGTCCGCGTCGGGCCCGTGGCCCGACATGCAGTTGTGCAGGCTCGCGCCGCCCGGCACGAAGCCTTCGGCCTTCGCGTCGTATGCGCCGTGCACGAGCCCCATGAATTCGCTCGCGACGTTGCGGTGGAACCAGGGCGGGCGGAACGTATCCTCGGCCGCGAGCCAGCGCGGCGGGAAGATCACGAAGTCGATCGTGTCGACGCCCGGCGTGTCGCTCTGCGACTGCAGCACCAGGAAGATCGACGGATCGGGATGGTCGTAGCTGATCGAGCCGATCGTGTTGAACAGGCGCAGGTCGTACTTGTAGGGCGCGTAGTTGCCGTGCCACGCGACGACGTCGAGCGGCGAATGGCCGATGTCCGCGCGCCACAGCCGGCCGTTCAGCTTCGCGATCAGCTCGAACGCGCCTTCGCGGTCTTCGTACGCGGCTTGCGGCGTCAGGAAGTCGCGCGGATTCGCGAGGCCGTTCGAACCGATCGGGCCGAGATCCGGCAGGCGCAGCTGGGCGCCGAAGTTTTCGCAGATGTAGCCGCGCGCGTCGCCGTCCGGCAGCGTGACGGTAAAGCGCACGCCGCGCGGGATCACCGCGATCTCGAACGGCTCGACGTCGACCCGGCCGAATTCGGTCGCGATGAACAGCCGCCCCTGCTGCGGCACGATCAGCAGTTCGCCGTCCGCGCTGTAGAAGAAGCGGTCCTGCATCGACCGGTTCGCCGCGTACAGGTGGATCGCGCAGCCGTTCATCGCGGCGGCCGAACCGTTACCGGCCATCGTCACGAGCCCGTCGACGAAATCGGTCGGCTCGACCGGCATCGGCAGCGGATCCCAGCGCAGCTGGTTCGGCGGTGTCGGCGGCACGTCGGCCGAGTCGCCGAACTCCGACACGAGCCGCTGCGCGCCCGCGTACGGCTCGAACGGCCGGTGCACGGCCGCCGGGCGGATACGGTACAGCCACGAGCGGCGGTTGTGGCCGCGCGGCGCGGTGAACGCCGTGCCCGACAGCTGCTCCGCGTACAGCCCGTACGGCGCGCGCTGCGGCGAGTTGCGGCCGTGCGGCAACGCACCGGGCAATGCCTCGGTCGCGAATTCGTTCGCGAAACCGCTCTGGTAGCCGGCGGGCGCCGGTGTCGACAAGTCAAGCGTCATCGTTTCCTTTCTCCCTCAATTCATGGCGGCGTTCGGCGCCTGCGCATCGTTGCGCCGCGTGACGCCGGCCAGTCCCAGCACGAACAGCGCCGAGCACAGCACGGGCACCGCGGCCGCATGGAACAGCGCGCCGTTGGTCCAGTTCAGCGCAATCAGTTGTCCGCCGACGAGCGGCCCGAGCACCGAGCCGATCCGGCCGATGCCGAGGCTCCAGCCGATGCCCGTCGAGCGCAGCGACGTCGGGTAATACTGGCCCGCGAGCGCGTTCACGGCCGGCTGCCCGCCGACCACGCAGAATCCGCCCGCGAACACGACCACCAGCAGCCACGGCAGCGCATGCGCAACCGAGCCGATCAGCCCCACCGACACGGCCGCGCACGCGAAGCATGCAAACAGCACGCGCACGAAGCCGTAGCGTTCGATGAACCAGCCGAGCGACAGCGTGCCGATCACGCCGCCCGTCTGCAGCACCGTGCCGACGATCACGGCCGTGCCCGGCGAATAGCCCGCGTCGCGCATCACGGTCGGCAGCCAGTTAGACAGGAAGTACAGATCGATCAGGTTCATGAAGCTGATCGCCCACAGCAGCAGCGTGACCGGCAGGCGGCCATGGCGGAACAGCTCGGCGACCGGCGCGCCGGTCGCCGCGCGCTCGCGTACGACGAGCCGTGTATTCGCATCGATGCCGGCTTGCGGCGCGAACCGCGCGAGCCAGTCGCGCGCCTGCGCGACGCGCCCTTTCAGCACCAGGAACTGCAGCGACTCGGGCAGCCGCGCGAGCATCGCGATCGTCAGCACGAGCGGCACCGCGCCGCCGACGAAGAACACCGACCGCCAGCCGAACGCCGGAATCAGCGCGGCGCTGATGAAGCCGCCGATCGCCGCGCCGAGCGTGAAGCCGCACGACACGATCATCATCCGCTTCACGCGATGCGCGGCCGGACTGAACTCGCCGACCAGCGCCATCGCGTTCGGCATGATGCAGCCGAGGCCGAGGCCCGTGACGAAGCGCAGCGCCATCAGCACCGGGATCGAACCCGCGAACGGCGTCGCGAGCATCGTTACCGCGAAGAACAGCGTCGAACCGATCAGCACCGGGCGCCGCCCGATCCGGTCGGCCAGCACCGACAAGCCGAGCGCACCGAGCAGCATCCCGAACAGGCTCGCACTGAACACGGGCCCGAGCGCCTGCTTCGGCACGCCCCATTCGGCGATCACGCTCGGTGCGACGTAGCCCATTGCCTGCGCATCGAAGCCGTCGATCACGAGGCACAGTCCACATAACACGAGCAGCATCCAGTGGAAGCCCGGGCGATGGGTCTCGTCGATCACGCGCTCGACTTCGAGCACGCGCGTATCGGCCGCCGCGTTCACTGCGCCACCTCGGCGGTCGGATGCACGGGCGGCGTCACGCCCTGGCGCGCGAGCGCCATCGCTTCGCGCAGCACGTCGGCGTCGCCGATCTGGTTCGCGAGCAGCAGGATCAGCTTCGCGTTGACGAGCTGGCTGTCGGCGTCGGACAGGTCGCGATGCATGTCGATCAGCGCTTCGTAGAATGCGTCCGGGTCGGCCAGGCGCGGGCGGGTGTCGAGTGGGGGCATGACGGAGTCTCCGGTGTCTTTATCGTTTTCAGCATGCGCAGGTCGCGCGCGCCAGCGCATCGGCCAGCGCCTGACGCTCGAGCGTGCGCATCCGCGCGCAAACGTGCTGGTCGGGACGCAGCAGGTAGAACGTGCCGGGCTTTCCGTCGTAGCGCTGTGCAGCAAGGCCGTCGACGTCCTCCACGACGTCGACACCCGCGACCGGCTGCGCATGGCCGGCCGGCACGACGAGCACGGGCCGCACCGGCAGCGCGAGGCCGTCGAGCGCCTGCGCGAGTGCGGCCGCATCGCCCGGCAACCCGAACAGCACGCCGGTGAAGCCGCTGCCCAGATGTTGCAGCAGCCAGCCCGACGCGCCCTGCGTACGTACCGGCGCATCGGCCGCCGCCGCGCCCGGCCGCATCGCGCCCGCGAACGCGTCGCCGTTGCGGTCCGGCGTGTTCAGCGGCGAATCGGCCAGCACCGCCGGCACCGACAGGCGGCCGCTGTTCACGAGCTTGCGCGCGAACTCGCAGTCGCGCGCGAGCTTCAGCGTCGCGTCGCGGAACACCCGCGACACCGGGCTCTTCGGCGTGATGAAGTCGGTCGAGCGCGTCGAGTTGCGGATGTTCTCGTCGGCCGCGAATTCACGCTCGCTCGCATACGTGTCGAGCAGGCTGTCGGCCGACCGGCCGTCGAGCACGAGCTTCAGCTTCCATGCGAGGTTGTCGGCGTCCTGCACGCCGCTGTTCGCGCCGCGCGCGCCGAACGGCGACACGCCGTGCGCGGAATCGCCCGCGAACAGCACACGGCCGTGCCGGAACGACTCCATCCGCTGGCAGCGGAACGTATAGACGCTCACCCATTCGAGCTCGAACTCGACGTCCGGCCCGAGCAGCGCACGCACGCGCGGGATCACGCGCTCCGGCTGCTTCTCGGCGACGGGGTCCGCATCCCAGCCGAGCTGGAAGTCGATGCGCCATACGTTGTCGGGCTGGCGATGCAGCAGCACCGACTGATTCGGGTGGAACGGCGGGTCGAACCAGAACCAGCGCTCGGTCGGAAACTCCGCCTTCATCTTCACGTCGGCGATCAGGAAGCGGTCCTTGAACGTGCGGCCGTGGCTTTCGAGGCCCATCATCGTGCGCATCGGGCTGCGTGAGCCGTCGGCCGCGATCACGTACTGCGCGCGCAGCGTCGCGACGCCGTCCGGCGTCTCGATCGTCAGCACCGCATGTTCGGCCGACTGGTCGATGCCCGTGACCTTGTGCTTCCAGCGGATATCGATATTCGGCAACTCGAACGCGCGATCGGCCAGGTAGCCTTCGACGTAGTACTGCTGCAGATTGATGAACGCGGGGCGCGCATGCCCTTCCTCGGGCAGCAGGTCGAACGCATAAAGCTGCTCGTCCTGCAGGAACACCTTGCCGACATGCCAGCTCACGCCCTTGTCGACGAAGCGCTCGCCGCAGCCAAGCCGGTCGAAGATCTCGAGCGTGCGCTTCGCGAAGCAGATCGCGCGCGAGCCGGTCGACAGCGTGTCGTCGTCGTCGAGCAGCACGACGCTCACGCCCTGCTGCGCGAGGTCGATCGCGGCCGCGAGGCCCACCGGGCCCGCGCCGACAACGATCACCGGGTGAACGGTCGTGTCCTGCGCACGCGGGCGGTATTCGAACTTCAGCGTCTGGTAATCGATGCTCATGGTCGCCATCCGCGCTTCAACCCTGCCGGGCGTGGGCCGATACGCCCATCCCGCCCGTCGCCTGCCGGCGCGCCGCGCCGCTCTCCCGCGTGCCATTCCTGTCAACCGCCACGTCTCGCTCCTTGCTTCCTGTTGATTCGTGAACGGCGCCGTTTCTCGGCGCCCGCATGCCGCATTTCTTGATCGGCGACAAATCCTGGATTTACGAATAGTAAAACCAATTACGAATAGTGAAATCAACGTAAACCCTAGGCGAAGCGTCGACGACGGGATAACCATATGAGCGAAACGCCAAGCCGAGCTTGGCCGGCGCTGCTAATATCAAGCTACGAGGCGGCCCGTTCGGCCGCCGTTTTTCCTTCTTACGCCGATGATTCCGCCCACCATTCCCGAGCTGGTCGCCCGTGCCGGGCAACTGCCGTATCTGCGGGATCACCTCACGCTCGCCGATGGCGGCACCGCAAGCGCGAACCTGCCCGAGCGCACGCTCGGCAGCGCCTACGAACCGATCTACGACGTGACGATGCCCGGTGCGCCGCAATCGACGTCGTTCGCCGACGCGATCGAGCGCTACGGCGACGAGCTCGGCTTCCAGGCCGTGACGGTCGTCACGGGTGCAGCGCACGATCCGGTCGACTCGGCCGTCGACGACCAGACACTCGTCGCGATCGACCGCCTGTCGCGCGCGCTGCACGCGATCAACTTCTTCGGCGCGCAGCGCCACGGGCTGTTGTTCCTGCGTGTGCACGAACGGCTGCTGAAGAGCGTGAAGTACGACCACGGCAAGCATTTCTCGTCGGTGCTGCAGCGCTTCGGGCTACCGACCGAGCGCGTCGTGATCGAGCTGCCGGCGGTCGCGGTCGCGCACAAGACCTTCCTCGGCTACCTGACCCGCAGCTACCAGCATCACGGCTTCAAGGTCGCGGACAAGCTGCCCGACCCGGGCCGGATCCTCGCGGTCGAATCGGACATGGCGCGCCCGGACTACATCAAGATGGATGCGGGCATCGCGTTGCGCGACGGGATGGTCAAGGCCCTCGTCGCTTATGCGCAGCGCGTGCGGATTCCGCTGATCTTCGACGGCGTCGTCGATGAAACGCAGTGCGAGCTGCTGCGGCAGTACGACGTGCGGTTCATGCAGGGGCCCGTGTTTGCGAAGGTCGTGACGGCCTGAGCCTCGGTGGATGAGGGGCGCCGCACATGCGGAGCGTCACGTGCCGAAAGTGGAATGCAGGTGATGTAACGGGGGATCGGGCCGCGTGGCTTGCCTCGTCGTCCGATGCCCGGCGGTGTGTTGCCCGCCTCGTCAAAAGACCGGCTTCGCGGGAACGTGCGCGCCTCGTTTCCGGCACCGTCAATGTCGGCGCTTACCTACCGCTTACGCCCTTCCACCATCATCGTACTTGGGCAGATCGTCGTCGATCTCGATGCCCGGGAAGCGATCCCCGTACCAGACATGCCAGGCCGGACGCAGCCGTGACGGCTCGTCGAGCGTCGCGTAATTGATCTCGACCGTCCGGGGAGCATCGCTGAGCCGGTATTCGAGCTGCGCGCCGCAACGGCCGCAGAAGCGCCGCTCGCCCCACGCGCTCGACGCATACACCGTCGGCTCGCCCTGCAGGTATTCGAACGCGTCGATCGGCACCGATGCCGACGCGACGACCGCCGCGCCGGTCGTGCGCTGACAGAGCCGGCAGTGGCAAAAACCGGCATCGGCCGGAACATGGGTGATCCGGTACCGGATCGCGCCACATGCGCATCCGCCTTCCATCGGTTCTGTGTGAGACATGGCGAGCCTCTTCGTCGGTGAGCCGGCGAACGATCATGCGCGCGGTTCGTCCGTGGCACAACCGGCCGCGGCGTCGCGCTCGTACGCTGCCGACCGTACCGGCGACGGCCCCCTGCCGTTCACGCCCCTCGCTCAGGCCGTCTGCCCGAGCCGCTGCGCGAGCGCCTTCAACTTCGGCCCGACCTGCGTACGGAACACGTCCTCGTCCATCGACGATGCGGGCCCGCTGCAACTCAGGATCAGCCAGCGCCCCTCGCGCGGCTCGCGAAACGGGACGGCCGCCGCGTTGACGTCCATGTGCCACGCCCGGAACGAATAGCAACAGCCACCCGCCGAGAACTCCGCCACCGCCTGCTGCGCGGCGGCGACGAGCGTATCGGCGTCGGCCGCGCCTCCAGCCGCACGATGCAGCTCCGCATAAAGCTGGCGGCGCACGTCTTCCGGCTGCACGGCCAGGTACGCGCGCCCCATCGAGCTCGTCAGCATCGACAGCCGCGAACCGGGCGCAAGCCCGAGCGTCAGCGCCGTCTCGCTGCGGATCGTCTCCAGGTAGATCATGTCGAGCCCGTCGCGGCAACCGAGCGACACGGCCGCGCCGATGTCGCGCGCGAGCGCCTGCATGTGCGGCCGCGCAAGGTCGATCGTGCCCGAGCCCGACAGCAGCGCGTAGCCGAGCGACAGCACGCCGGCGTCGAGCGCATACTTTCCGAGCGTCTCGTCGTAACGCAGGTAGCCGAGCACGGTCAGCGTGTAGGCGAGCCGGTTCACCGTCGCCTTCGGCAGCCCGGTGCGCTCCGCGAAGTCGCGGTTGCCGAGCATCGTCTCCCCTGGCCGGAATGCGCGCAGCAGGTCGAGCCCGCGCGCGAGCGCGACTACGAACTTGCGTTCGTCGAGCGTGGTTTCGTCGATGGTTGAAAGTGTCATCTGGTGCTACACTGGGTTCGATTTGCAAAACATTGTTCCGCACAGCGGAACTTCCGTCAAGCAAACTCTCAGGCAACAAACCCGGCTGAATCAGGGACCGACCGTAAAGCATGAGGTCCGGGGGGAAGCGCTGAAGTGCTGACTTGGGTTGACTGCAAAGCATGGGATCTGAGCAAGCGCTGAAGGGCTGACTCGGGTCGACCGCAAAGCATGGGACCCGAGTAAGCGCTGAAGCGCTAACTCGGGTCGACAGGAGATGAGACGATGAGTGCTGCAACTTTTCATTGGGACGATCCGCTGCTGCTCGACCAGCAACTGACCGAAGAAGAGCGAATGGTGCGTGATGCCGCACAGGCGTACGCGCAGGACAAGCTCGCACCGCGCGTCACCGAAGCGTTCCGCCACGAACGCACCGACGCCGAAATCTTCCGCGAGATGGGCGAAGTCGGCCTGCTCGGCCCGACGATTCCCGAGGAATACGGCGGCCCCGGCCTCAACTACGTGAGCTACGGCCTGATCGCCCGCGAAGTCGAGCGCGTCGACTCGGGCTACCGGTCGATGATGTCCGTGCAGTCGTCGCTGGTGATGGTCCCGATCCACGAATTCGGCTCCGACGCGCAGAAGCAGAAATACCTGCCGAAACTCGCCACCGGCGAATGGATCGGCTGCTTCGGGCTGACCGAGCCGAACCACGGCTCCGACCCGGGCAGCATGGTCACCCGCGCGAAAAAGGTGCCCGGCGGCTACTCGCTGTCCGGTGCAAAGATGTGGATCACGAACTCGCCGATCGCCGACGTGTTCGTCGTATGGGCGAAGCTGGAAGAGAACGGCAAGGACGCGATCCGCGGCTTCATCCTCGAGAAAGGCTGGAAAGGCCTGTCCGCGCCCGCGATCCACGGCAAGGTCGGGCTGCGCGCATCGATCACCGGCGAGATCGTCCTCGACGAGGTGTTCGTGCCGGAAGAGAACCTGATGCCGAACGTGAGCGGCCTGCGCGGCCCGTTCACGTGCCTGAACTCGGCGCGCTACGGGATCGCATGGGGCGCGCTGGGCGCCGCCGAGTCGTGCTGGCACACCGCGCGCCAGTACGTGCTCGACCGCCAGCAGTTCGGCCGGCCGCTCGCCGCGAACCAGCTGATCCAGAAGAAGCTCGCCGACATGCAGACCGAAATCACGCTCGGCCTGCAAGGCGTGCTGCGCCTCGGCCGGATGAAGGATGAAGGCACGGCGGCCGTCGAGATCACGTCGATCATGAAACGCAACTCGTGCGGCAAGGCCCTCGACATCGCCCGGCTCGCGCGCGACATGCTCGGCGGCAACGGTATCTCCGACGAATTCGGCGTCGCTCGCCACCTCGTGAACCTCGAAGTGGTCAACACGTACGAAGGCACGCACGACATCCACGCGCTGATCCTCGGCCGCGCGCAGACGGGCATCCAGGCATTCTTCTGATCATCCTGATGCGGCGAGCGCGGCAACCGCGCCACGCCGTGCTCGCGCAAAAGACACGGCCCGCCCGGCAGTCATGCCGGGCGGGCCGTGTTTTCATCGGATCCGCGCACCGGGCCGCCGGCCCGGTATCGCGCTCATGTGCAGCCGATGCTTACTTGTTCGGCTGCGGCGTGAGGCGCAGATACGGACGCACCGCGTTGAAGCCCTTCGGGAAGCGCTTCTTCAGCTCTTCCGGATCCTGCAGCGACGGGACGATCACGACGTCGTCGCCATCCTTCCAGTTGCCGGGCGTCGCGACCTTGTAGTTGTCGGTCAGTTGCAGCGAGTCGATCACGCGCAGCACTTCGTCGAAGTTGCGCCCCGTGCTGGCCGGGTACGTGATGATGAGCCGCACCTTCTTGTTCGGGTCGATCACGAACAGCGAACGCACCGTCAGCGTTTCGTTCGCGTTCGGGTGGATCATGTCGTACAACTGCGAAACCTTGCGGTCCGAATCGGCGATGATCGGGAAACCGACGACCGTCGACTGCGTTTCGTTGATGTCGTTGATCCAGCCCTTGTGCGACTCGACACCGTCGACCGACAGCGCGATAACTTTTACATTGCGCTTCTCGAATTCGCCCTTCAGCTTCGAGGTCAGCCCGAGTTCGGTCGTGCACACCGGCGTGTAGTCGGCCGGATGGGAGAACAGGACACCCCAGCCGTCACCCAGCCATTCGTGAAACTTGATCGGGCCCAGGCTCGATTCCTGCTCGAAATCCGGTGCGATGTCCCCAAGACGCAGACTCATGATGTTCCCTCCTCGAACGATGCTGGTTGAAACCGCGCCCGGGTCGGCGCGGGAAAGTCTGTCAGCTTACGGGAAGCAATGCGGCATGCGAACGATTATTCCGTTTGATATTCATACTTTTTTGTCATTTTTGCCTGGTGCCGGTGCCGGACAGGCGGCCGCTGGGAAACTTTTCCCCCGGTTTGCCGCTCTGTTGATGATTACAAGTCGTTTACCATGCGGTCTTGCACTGCCGTTGTGTGTCTTCCCGGCTCGCCAGCAGGCAGGCGTTTCGCTACGATGTGAACCTGCAGCATGACAGCACGAAGGGAGTTGCAATGTCGGAAATCAACAAGGAGAAACTGATGTCGGATATCAAAACCGTTCTCTCGGACGCCGAAGACCTGCTCAAGCAAGCTGCGAGCAGCACGGGCGACCGTGCGGCCGAGCTGCGCGAGAAAGCCATGTCGCGCCTCAAGCAGGCCAAGGAAAAGGCAGCCGACGTCCAGGTCGTCGTGGTCGAGAAAGGCAAGAAGGCCGCACGCGCGACCGACGATTACGTGCACGAGCATCCGTGGACGTCGATCGGCGTCGCCGCGGGCGTCGGCGTGCTGATCGGCCTGCTGATCAACCGCAAGTAACGCGCTCTGCGCTGTTTCGTCCCGTGGGCCGCGTCGCGCGGCTTGCGGGCGTCGAAGCCAGCCGGCGGTTTCCGCCTGCCGGCTTTGTCCTGGCTGCACACTGCACGCGCACGCACCTTACCCATGACGACAGACACCACCTCGCAGCCGTCCGGCCAAGGACCGCTGCGCCGCCTCGTCGGCTCCGCGATCGGCCTTCTGCAAACGCGCCTCGAACTGGTAGGCATCGAGCTTGCCGAGGAGAAGGAGCGCCTGATGGGCGTGCTGTTCCTCGGGCTCGCCGCGATGATGCTCGCCACGATGGCACTCATCAGCCTGACCGTGCTCGTCGCGATCGCGTTCTGGGATACCTACCGCTGGCAGTCGCTCGCGGCGATCACCGCGCTGTATGCCGCGAGCGGGATCGCATGCGCACTGAAGGCCCGCTCGGGCCTGCGCGCCGCGCCGACCGTATTCGAGGCGACGCTCGCCGAACTCGAGAAAGACCGCGAGCTGTTCCGCGGCAAGCCGTGAACGCAGTCGCGCTCACCCCTCCCACCTACTTCGCCGACGCGCCATGAGCCAGAACGTCACGGGCAATTCACCCCGCTCCCATTCGTCGCGATCGAACTGGAGCGCGTCACAGCATCGCGCGCTCCGCAAGGAACTGCTGATCCTGCGATCCGAAGTCGAGCGGCTCGAACTCGCGGAAGCCGCCGGCGAAATGCGCCAGGCCGTCACGCGCTTCAGCTGGCTCAAGGTGTTCATCCCCGGCCTGTCCAGCAACAAGTTCAGCCAGTCCGCCAAGAACCTGAACGCGAGCCTCGGCCAGCTCGTCAACCAGTATCCGATGCTGAGTTCGCTCGCATCGCTCGTGCTCGCCAAACCCGTTCGCTCGCTGCTGCGCGCGAGTGCGGGCCCCGCACTGAAGTGGGGCACCCTCGGTTTCGCGGCATGGGAGGTCTACCGGATCTGGAAGCAGTCCCGCGACGAGCGTGGTCTCGACACCCAAGACGACTGACCGTCGTCGGCATCCTGCGCGCACGGCCAGGCGCCGTGGCGCGCCTTTCCTCCGAGCTCAACGCGCACCCCAGCAAGCCGCGATCTGTCCGTCGGAGCCGTCACTTCGCACGTTGCCTTTCGTGCCGTCCGAACGCAGCGTGAATGCGCCGCACGCATCGTCGCGCATCAGTCCGGTGTCGAGCGGGATGGCCGCCAGGTCATAAGTCACCGGCGAATCGTCGCGGTCCGGCCGCTTCAGCGCCAGTCGATAAACCACGCGCCCGTCCGGCGGCGCTTGCGCGAGCGCCGCCGGCAATGCCGAGGGTGGCACACCGTCCAGTGTTTCGAGATATTGGGCCGCGCGGTACAACGCGGCGACCGCCGACGCGCGATGAACGCGCACGACATGCTCTCGATACGACGGGATGCCCCATCCGGCCAGCACCGAGACGATCGCGAGCACGATCATCAACTCGATCAGCGTGAATCCCGCCGAGCGGTACACGCACGCGCGACCGTTCATCGCAGCACCGTCGCGACGCGACGCCAGTGCAGGGCGACGATGTGGCCATCACGGATCGCGACCTGGTGCTGCAGCCAGACTGCGCTCGATGCATGCGCACCGACGCCACGCGCGGTGACGACGTAAGCGCGGCCGCCCGCCGGCCCCGCCCCGCGCCACGCTTCGATCAGGCATCGTGGCGGTTGAACGGCCATCGGCCATCCGGCGAACGGCGCGAACGCTTCGGCGCCCCCCAGCGCCGGCATGCGCCGCCACGCGTCGGGCTCCGCGAGCGACTCGCCTTCACTCATGTACGGCGCCGAGCCCCGGCGCAATCGCGCGGTGCACGCTGCCAGCGCGGCGTCGGCCGCGTGGAATGCGACCAGCCCATCGGATAACGCGCGCGTGCGGCGCGATTCCGTCAGTGCAGCTTCGAACCACGTGCCGGTCAGCGCCGCCACCGCTGCGCCAACCGCGATCACCGCAGGCAATGCGAGACCCGCGTCGCGACGCCAATCGCGGCTGGCTGACCGCAAGCGTATGTGTGGCGCGTGCTGGCTCGCTGTTTGGACTTTCGCACCTGCAGCCTGCCGCGGACCGTCACAGCGTGTTTCGATTCGCCCATGCATGTTGCGTATCGCGACGCACCGCGACTTCTCCCTCGTCGGCCCCGTTCCGCTCATCGCGGCACCCCGGGTTCATCCGTGACATCACGCGACGTATCGTCGAATGTGTGTGCAGCATTACGCAACCCGACGATGCGATCGAGCGTCAGACGCCCGCGGCCGTCTTGCGCAACGATCGTGCGGCCGTCGCAGTCGACGTGCCGCTCCGGCTCGCCCGTCGGTTCGCCGCGCGCCCGCACGCAGACATGCACGGCCACGACATCGCGCCAGTCGTCGCCGCGCAAGGCATCGGCATCGACGAACTGCGTGCCGCCGCGGCGAAGATAGCGCACCCGCAACTGATCGATTCCCGACACGACCGGCTGCGGCGTGCCCGGACGGCCGCTTCCTTCGCAATACAATTCAGGCTCGCCCGTCGAAGGGCTGGTGTGCACATCGAAGCGGTTCTCCACCGGCGCACGATCGCCGGACACGCCGACACCCTGCCCGAGGCAATCCGACACGTGGCCGCTCACGGTGAGCCACGTCGATACGGCATCGCCGACATAACGGATCAGCAACGCGTCCGATGCACCGCGCACGGGCTCGCACCGTACCTGCGCGCCCTCGCCCCTCACACGCGCCATCGAACAGCCGAACACCGGTGGCAACGACGACACGCGTTCCATGTCGAGCGGCCGAAATCCGGCCATCTGGATCTGCTGGCCGATCAGCATCAGTGCGGTGCCGGCAGCATCGCGCATCTGGAACCCATCATCCGCGCGCCGCTGTGCGACGCGCTGCGCGTGGTACAGCGCACCGGCCGCCGCGAGCACGAGCAGACCGACGGTCATCGCGATCAACACTTCAAGCAACGTATGCGCACGCATGCGGCGATCAGCGTCCATCGGCGCCAGCCCCCCGATACGGAATCCGGACGCACGACGGCGGCTGCGCCGAGCGTCCCGCCGCTTCGCATCGCAGCCCGGTGGCCGCATTGCCGCCGCGCCAGCCGACAACCGTGTAGCGAATGCCATCCGGCCCGTCACCGCGCGTCGTCGTGCCGCCGGGCAGCGAAGCCGCGGCCCGCGCCGCGAGGCCATCGTCGGCCTGCGCAGCGACGTGCAAGCGCTCGATACGCGCATCGGCCAGCCAAAGCGCGCGCTCACGCCAGATCGTCGCGCGCTGCGCACGCGCCATCGCAAACTGGCTGCCCGCTACAGCCAGCATCACGGTGGCGAGCAGCGCGATCGCCAGCATCGCTTCGATCAGCGACGTGCCGCGCATTGCATTGCGCATGGCTCTCACGCCGCGTCACAACGGCCGGCGACAACTCGCGCCCGGCCGCCTGCCGCGATTCGTACGCAACGCGATGCATGCGCGTCGTCCGCCCCCGGAACGTCGCGTCGCGGACGCAATTCGAAGCGCCGGATGCCACCGATTGCCTGACCGACCGGCGGTGCGAACGCGAGATCGTGCGCGGCACCCGCGACGGCCACTTCGGCATCGCGCGGATAGCGCCGCAGCAATCGCGACTGCCCGTCGACCTGCCCGCTGACGATCCAGTCACACGACCATTCAGCCGTGTCGCACCGTTCACCCGCACGTAGACAGGCGCTACCACTACCGGCCCGGCATAGCGTGACGCGCACGCCGAGACGCGTCGCCTCGGTACGTGCAAACGACAGCGCACCGAGCAGCACGCGCGAACGTGCATCCACGCGTTCGCGCATGCGCCATTGGTCGAACGCAGGCGCGGCATAAAACGTGAGCCCGGCCGCCAGCGAGATGGCGACCATCAGTTCGACGAGCGTGAAGCCGCCCGCGCGTCGCAATACATTTTTCAGGGGGTGAGCGTGCAGTCCCATCGCCGTCGTCCTTCGCCAAGGTGATGCGACGACTGTAGCGACACGTGCGGACACGCACCATTTGCCGATCGGCTGACTGGCGGCATGCGATCGCGACCGACACAATCGGCGCGAATTGACTCAACGGAGAAGACGATGAACGGACGCAGCGCGTCAGCGCTTACGCGGAGTCTTGGCGGGAGAGGCACGACGGAACTCTTCGATCACGTCGGCAAATTCGGAAACGTCCTCGAACCGGCGATACACCGATGCGAAGCGGACATAAGCGATCGTATCGAGGCCGCGCAACTCGTTCATCACGAGTTCACCGAGCTTCTCGCTACGCACTTCGCGCTCGCCTGTCGCGAGCAGTTGATATTCGATACGGGCAACCGCCGCATCGATCGCGTCGGCAGCAACCGGCCGCTTGCGCAGCGCGAGTTGCATGCTGGCGACGATCTTGCGACGGTCGAATTCCGTGCGGCTGCCGTCCTTCTTCACGACGAACGGCAGGGACAGCTCGACCCGCTCATACGTCGTGAAGCGCTTGTCGCAAGCCGAGCAGCGACGGCGCCGCCGGATCGCGGCGCCATCTTCGGACACGCGGGAATCCACGACCTGCGTGTCGTCATGCCGGCAGAACGGGCAGCGCATCGTCGATCAGCGATAGACCGGGAAACGCTTGGTCAGCTCGGCGACCTGCGCGCGCACGCGCTCGATCGTCGCTGCATCTTCCGGGTTGTCCAGCACGTCCGCGATCAGGTTGCCCACCTGCTCCGCTTCCGCCGGACCGAAGCCGCGCGTCGTCATTGCCGGCGAGCCGAGACGAATGCCGCTCGTCACGAACGGCTTTTCCGGATCGTTCGGGATCGCGTTCTTGTTCACCGTGATGTGCGCCGCGCCCAGTGCCGCTTCCGCAGCCTTGCCGGTGATGTTTTTAGCACGCAGGTCCACCAGCATCACGTGGCTTTCCGTGCGGCCCGACACGATCCGCAGGCCACGCTTCACCAGCGTTTCTGCCAGCACGCGTGCGTTCTCGACCACCTTCTCCTGGTACGCCTTGAACTCCGGCGACAGCGCTTCCTTGAACGCCACCGCCTTGCCCGCGATCACGTGCATCAGCGGGCCGCCCTGGATCCCCGGGAAGATCGCCGAGTTGATCGGCTTCTCGTACTCCGCCTTCATCAGGATCACGCCGCCGCGCGGGCCGCGCAGGCTCTTGTGCGTCGTCGTCGTCACGAAATCCGCGTGCGGCACCGGGTTCGGGTACACGCCTGCCGCGATCAGGCCCGCGTAGTGGGCCATGTCGACCATCAGGTATGCGCCGACCGACTTGGCGATCTTCGCCAGGCGTTCGAAATCGATCTTCAGCGAGAACGCCGACGCGCCCGCGACGATCAGCTTCGGCTTGTGTTCCTGCGCGAGCTTCTCGGCCGCTTCGTAGTCGATGTCTTCGTTTTCGTTCAGGCCGTAGCTCACCACGTTGAACCACTTGCCCGACATGTTCACCGGCGAGCCGTGCGTCAGGTGGCCGCCGTGCGCGAGGCTCATGCCCATGATCGTGTCGCCCGGCTTGAGCATCGCGAAGAACACGCCCTGGTTCGCCTGCGAACCCGAGTTCGGCTGCACGTTCGCGGCTTCCGCGCCGAACAGCTGCTTCACGCGGTCGATCGCCAGCTGCTCGACCACATCCACGTATTCGCAGCCGCCGTAGTAGCGCTTGCCCGGATACCCTTCCGCGTACTTGTTCGTGAGTTGCGAACCCTGTGCGGCCATCACCGCCGGGCTCGTGTAGTTTTCCGACGCGATCAGCTCGATGTGATCTTCCTGGCGGCGGTTTTCCTGCTCGATCGCGGCAAAGATTTCGGGATCGACGTTCGCAATGGTGCTTTGGGCTCTGTCAAACATACGGTTTCCGTTAAGTGTGTACAGGTTGACCGGAGCGGCCGAGTACGGTGCGCTGCTGGCGGGACCAGCTCGACGTGGCGGAAGAATCCGTATGACGCGAGGCAGGACAGCCACCGGCGATGCACGCGACGGCGCACAACGGCTGCCCAGGCGAACGGCAAAAACGGCGCCCCGCGCTTCACGGTGGGATGCTCCACCTTGAACCCGAAGGGTTCTATCGCCAGTCACGCGGGGGTGATGAGCGCATTAGTGTATTGGATGCGTCATGAATAGGCAACCGCATGGCGGTGCGCCGGAAGCAATTGGGGCCAGACTCTACGCGCCCGTGCGGGAACGCTGTGCCGCCTTGCCGCGGTGCGGCAATCTCAGTAGGCTTGCGGGATATCACTCGCTATTTTGTCATCCACCAGGAGCAGCAATGATCGTGTTCGTCACAGGCGCGTCCGCCGGCTTCGGCGCCGCCATCGCCCGTGCCTTCGTCAAGGGAGGCCACCGCGTCGTCGCGACCGCGCGCCGCAAGGATCGTCTCGATGCACTCGCCGCCGAACTCGGCGATTCCCTTCTGCCGCTCGAGCTCGACGTACGCGATCGCGCGGCCGTCGAGGCCGTGCCGGCCGCCCTTCCCGCCGAATTCGCGGCGCTCGACGTGCTCGTCAACAACGCCGGCCTCGCGCTCGGCGTCGAGCCGGCCCACAAGGCCAGCCTCGACGAGTGGCACACGATGATCGACACGAACTGCACGGGCCTCGTCACCGTCACACACGCCCTGCTGCCCGGCATGATCGATCGCGGCCGCGGCCACATCTTCAATCTCGGCTCGGTCGCGGGTTCGTACCCTTATGCGGGTGGCAACGTCTACGGCGCAACCAAGGCTTTTGTCAGACAATTCAGCCTAAACCTGCGCGCCGACCTGCTCGGCACGCCGCTGCGCGTCACCGACGTCGAGCCTGGCCTGTGCGGCGGCACCGAATTCTCGAACGTCCGCTATCGCGGCGACGACGCCAAGGCGGCGAACGTCTACAACAATGTCCAGCCGCTCATGCCCGAGGACATCGCCGATGCGATCTACTGGATCGCGACGCGCCCCGCGCATGTCAACGTCAATACGATCGAGCTGATGCCGGTCGCGCAAGCCCCCGGCGGCCCGACCGTCCACCGCGGCTGAAGCCACGCGGGCCCGGCCCCTCGGGCCGGCCCGCAGTGTGCTACGGCATACTACATTCCGTTACGAATCGGTTACGAATCAGGCCCTTGGCTTCCGGTAGAATGCGCGCCATGACCCAGCCTACCCGCTCCCCGGAAGCGCCGTCCGGCTTCATCTGGCCGGTGCGCGTGTACTACGAGGATACCGACGCAGGCGGCATCGTCTTCTATGCCAACTACCTGAAGTTCTTCGAACGCGCGCGCACCGAGTGGCTACGCGCATGCGGCATCGACCAGCGCCAGCTCGCCGACGATACCGACGCGATCTTCGTCGTCCGCAGCACGTCGCTCGACTACCGCGCCCCGGCGCGACTCGACGACACACTGGCGATCACGAGCCGGCCCGGACGCATCGGCCGTGCATCGGTGGAATTCACGCAGGAAGCCTGGTGTGGAGACACGCTGCTCGTGGCCGGACACATCCGCCTCGGCTGCGTCGACCGTACCGGCATCCGGCCCGCGGCCATCCCGCCGGCCGTGCTCGACGCGCTGCAGCGCGGGCCCGTCATCAACGACGGGCAGACTGCACTGTCAACGAAGCTCGCATGAGCGCCGTTTAGACAAAGCCTATGAACTTGCCTTTCTGATTCGATACTAAGCAAGGTTCGGCGCCAGGCATGGCCGGCGCGCCGCGCCACACGCATACCGGGCGCCCCGAAGGGACGTTACTCAAACCTCTATGAACACTTCTCAAGACCTGTCGATCATTTCCCTCGTCCTCAACGCGAGCGTGCTGGCCCAGGCCGTGATGGGGCTGCTGCTGCTGCTGTCGCTGATGTCGTGGACCTTCATCTTCCGCAAGTGGTTTGCGATCCGCCGCGCACGCGCGCAGACCGAGCGCTTCGAGAAGGATTTCTGGTCGGGTGGCGACCTGCAGGCGTTGTACCAGAGCGCCGCCAACAACCGCCACACGATCGGCGCGCTGGAGCGGATCTTCGAATCGGGCATGCGCGAGTTCCTGAAGGCGAAGGAAAAGCGCATCAGCGATCCGGGCCTCGTGCTCGACGGTGCGCGCCGCGCGATGCGCGCGTCTTTCCAGCGCGAGATGGACGTGCTCGAAGCGAACCTCGCGTTCCTCGCATCGGTCGGCTCGGTCAGCCCGTACATCGGTCTGTTCGGCACGGTCTGGGGGATCATGAACTCGTTCCGCGGCCTCGCGAACGTGCAGCAAGCCACGCTCGCGAACGTCGCGCCGGGCATCGCCGAGGCGCTCGTCGCCACCGCGATCGGCCTGTTCGCCGCGATTCCGGCGGTGGTCGCGTACAACCGCTACGCGCACGACATCGACCGCCTCGCGATCCGCTTCGAGACCTTCATCGAAGAGTTCTCGAACATCCTGCAGCGTCAGGCCCAGTAAGGAGCGCGCCATGGCAGGAAGTCCCATCCGATCCAGCATGCGCGGCGGCCGCTCGCGCCGCGCAATGGCCGACATCAACGTCGTGCCGTACATCGACGTGATGCTGGTGCTGCTCGTGATCTTCATGGTCACCGCACCGCTCGTCGCCCCGTCGATCATCAACCTGCCGACCGTCGGCAACGCCGCGCCGCAGGAGCAGACGCCGCCCGTCGTCGTCAACATCAAGGCCGATCGCACGATGAGCGTCAAGTACAAGGGCGACTCGGGCGCGACCCAGGAAGACACGATGACGAAGGCCGAGCTCGACAGCTTCATCGTGGCCCGGCAGGCTGACCATCCCGACCAGCCGGTCGTGATCGCGGCCGACAAGACCGTGCAGTACGATGCGGTCATGACCGTGATGTCCGATCTGAAGGCGCGCGGCGTCAAGCGCGTCGGCCTCCTCGTCAAATCGCAATGAACCGGCAGCAATCCACGCGCAGCTCCGCCTACCCGCCTCAGCCTCCCCGCGAGCGCGGCACCTGGCGCGCATTCGCGCTCGCCGCGCTGATGCACGTGCTGCTCGCGCTGTTTCTGTATCACGGCGTACAGTGGCAGAACAGCACGCCGGCCGGCGCCGAAGCCGAGCTGTGGACCGAAGTGCCCGATGTCCCCGCACCGCGGCCCGTTGTCACACCCGCGCCGCCCGTCAAGGTCGCGCCGCCCCCTCCCCCGGTGCGCGACGAGCAGGCCGACATCGCACTGCAGCAGAAGAAGCGGCAGCAGGAAGCAGCCGCGCGTGAAGCACTGCTCGAACAGCAGCGCCGCGCGCAGCAACTGAAGGCCCGGCAGGAAGAGGAAACTCGGCGCGCACAGCTCGCGGCGCAGCAGGCAGCCGCGCTCGCCGCGCAGAAGGCCGCGGAGCGCGACAAGCAGAAGCAGGCCGACAAGCTCAGGCAACAGCAGCTCGCCGAGCAGCAAAAGCTCGAACAGCAGAAACTCCAGCAGCAGAAGCAGGCGCAACTCGAAGCGCAGCAGGCGGCGAAGGCGAAAGCCGACGCGGCCGCGAAGGCAAAGGCGGAAGCCCAGGCCAAGGCGAAGGCCGAAGCCGCAGCACGCGCAAAGGCCAGCGCGGCAGCGAACGCGAAGCTCGACCGCGAGCGCAGCGCACGCCTGGCACAGATGCAGGGCCTGTCCGGCGCCGGCGAAGGCGGCGGCGAAGGCCTCGCGAAAAGCGGCACGGGCACGGGCTCAGGCGGCAATGCGACCTCGGCAGGCTATCCTGACAAGGTCAAGCGCCGCGTGAAGCCGTACATCAACTGGGCTGGAGCAACCGAAGGGTTGCAAACGGTCGTACTCATCCGTTGCTCTCCTTCCGGCGATGTCCTGAGTGTGTCCGTCGTACGATCAAGCGGAAATCCGGGGTGGGATCAGGCGGTCACTAACGCCATCGAACGTGCGGCACCATTACCACCCGATACTGACGGTCACACCCCACCGAGTATTAAGATTACCTTTCGGGCGGCGGGCTGAATTGAATCGGCGTTACACTCCGCCGTCGCACCGGGAACGAAACAGTAATTCGTTTAGTCTCTGCGGATGCGCAGCGTTACATACGGGAAGCAAGAAGCATGAGTTTGATGACAAAGCTAGGTTTCAGGGCACTCGTGGCCTCGTGTCTGATCACGGCGGGCAGCGCCGCTAACGCCCAGGTCAACGTGCTGATCACCGGTGTCGGGTCGACCCAGTTCCCCATCGCCACCGCGAATTTCGCGAATGAGGCGAACCTGCCGCAGCAGGTCACGTCGATCGTCCGCGCCGACCTCGCCCGCAGCGGCAAATTCACCAACATCGACGCAGGCAGCACGCCGGTGCCGGAGAGCGCATCGGTCGATCTCGGCGCATGGAAGGCCAAGGGTGCGAATGCGTTCGTCGCGGGCAGCGTGAACCGCGACGCGAACGGCCAGTACAAGGTCAACTTCATCCTGTACGACACAGTGAAGCAGCAAAGCCTCGGCGGCCTGTCCCTGACGGCCACCGACACCACGCTGCGCACGGCCGGCCACAAGATCGCCGACTACATCTACCAGAAGCTGCTCGGCGTGCGCGGCGTGTTCGCCACGCGCCTGTCGTACGTGATCAAGACCGGCAACCGCTACCAGTTGCAGATCTCGGATTCGGACGGCCAGAACGCGCGCATCGCGCTGTCGAGCACCGAACCGATCATCTCGCCGTCGTGGTCGCCGAGCGGCACGAAGGTCGCGTATGTCTCGTTCGAGCGCAAGAAGCCGATCGTCTACATCCACGACCTGCCGACCGGCCGCCGCTACATCGTCTCCGACCAGAAGGGCAACAACAGCGCCCCGGCATGGTCGCCGGACAGCAACACGCTGGCCGTCGCGCTGTCGCTGACGGGCAACACGCAAATCTACACGGTCAACTCGACGGGCGGCGGCCTGCGCCGTCTCACGCAGAGCAGCTCGATCGACACCGAGCCGTTCTACTCGCCGGACGGCCACTGGATCTACTTCACGAGCGATCGCGGCGGCGCGCCGCAGATCTACCGGATGCCGGCCCAGGGTGAAAGCGCCGGTGCCGCGCAGCGCGTGACTTTCACCGGCAGCTACAACACGAGTCCGCGTATCAGCCCGGACGGCAAGCTGCTCGCTTACATCTCCCGCACGGGTGGGGGCTTCAAGCTGTACGTTCAGGATCTGCAGACCGGCGCGGCGAACGCCATCACGAATACGAATCGCGACGAATCGCCGAGCTTCGCGGCAAACGGCCAGTACCTTCTGTACGCTACCCAGTCGGGTGGTCGCAATGTTCTGGCAGCAGTGCCCTCCGACGGCAGCGCGCCGCCGCAAATCCTGTCCGTCCAGGGCGGCTCCGTTCGTGAGCCGTCGTGGGGGCCCTTCATGCAATGACCACAAGGAGAGTAAACATGATGTCGAATAAAGCTCGTCTGGCCCTGGCCGTGATGATGATCAGCGCGCTCGCAGCGTGCAAGTCGGGCGTGAAGCTCGACGACAACGCAAACAACGCGGGCGCAGTCAGCACGCAACCGAGCGCCGACAACGTCGCGCAAGTGAACGTCGATCCGCTGAACGACCCGAACAGCCCGCTCGCGAAGCGCAGCATCTACTTCGACTTCGACAGCTATTCGGTGAAGGACGAGTACCAGCCGCTGATGCAGCAGCACGCTCAGTACCTGAAGAGCCACCCGCAGCGCCACGTGCTGATCCAGGGCAACACCGACGAACGCGGCACGAGCGAGTACAACCTCGCGCTGGGCCAGAAGCGTGCGGAAGCCGTCCGTCGTGCGATGGCACTGCTCGGCGTGAACGATTCGCAAATGGAAGCCGTGAGCCTCGGCAAGGAAAAGCCGCAAGCAACGGGTCACGACGAAGCATCGTGGGCGCAGAACCGTCGCGCCGACCTCGTCTACCAACAGTAAGTAACGGAAGAATCGCCGTATGACGCACCGTGTATCCCTGCTGCGCGTTGCTGCAGCATTCTGCGTCGCCGGCGCGGCGTGGTCGGCCGCGCCGGCGCACGCCGGCGTGTTCGACGACAACGAAGCGCGCCGCGCCGTGCTCGATCTGCGCAGCAAAACCGACAACCTGGCGAGCCAGTTGTCCGCCGCACAGCGTACGATCCTCGATCAATCCGGCCGTCTCGACCAGCTGAACCAGCAGGTCGCGACGCTGCGCGGCGAGAACGAGGATCTGACGAACCGGCTGACGACGCTCGAGCGGCAGCAGAAGGAGTACTACCAGGATCTCGACACGCGGCTCAAGAAGTTCGAGCCACAGCAAGCGACGATCGATGGTGTCGAAGGCACCGTGCAGCCGGGTGAAACGGATGCGCTCAATGCGGCGCAGCAGCAGTTCCGCAACGGCAACTTCAAGGCGGCCGCGGCTTCGTTCCGCGCGTTCATCGCGAAGTATCCGCAGAGCCCCTACCAGCCGACCGCGCAGTACTGGTACGGCAATGCGCAATACGCGCTGCGCGACTACCGCGGTTCGACTGCAACGTGGCAAGGGATCGTCAGCAAGTTCCCGCAGCATCCGCGCGCGGCCGACGCCCTCGTGGCAATCGGCACGAACCAGCTCGAACAAGGCCAGAAGGCGGCCGCGAAGAAGACGTTCGAGCAGGTCGTTTCGCAGTACGCCGGGTCGAACGCTGCGCAGACCGCGCAGGGCAAGCTCGAGACGATCAAATAATTATCGCGGCGGGTTGTTGACAGCCTCACAACCCGTCGCTATAATCTTTTGCTCTTCGGGTCGTTGCCCAAGTTATTCAAGCAACGAACCAACAGGTTTCAAGAACGTGGGGTGGTAACTCAGTTGGTTAGAGTATCTGACTTTTAATCAGAGAGTCGAGGGTTCGAGTCCCTCCCACCCTACCAACTATCTTCGATAGTGCAAAATAAAGCCTCCCAAGCGGAGGCTTTTTTGCGTCTGTCGCTTCCGTATCGCGCACGACATCCCCGCGATGTCTGCGACACACTCAGCCGCACCCTCCCGACTTGCCCGCACATCAGCGCACACTGACGTCGCGCAGCACACCACCATATCCCGCGTACAGATTGCCGTCCGGCAGCAACTGCCGCTGCGCAAGCTGCCGATGCACGACCGGCAGGTGATGAAACGGCATCCGCGCGAACAGGTGATGCTCGATATGAAAATGAATCGCGTGCGGGCCGAACAGGAACGTCTGCCACGAACGCCGGACGATCGTGCGCGCGTTACGGCTCTGGTCCGCACAGGCCGGCAGCCCCGCGTGTTCGAAGATCGCCCGCACCTGCCCGGCGAGCGGCAGCAGCGTGACGGACGGTACGATCCATAACGTCACGTACAGCAGCGGATGCCCGGCCCATGCGAGCGCGGCGAACAGCACACCGTTGCCGGCCAGCATCGACGCAACTTCCCACGCGGCGTACGCACGCGACTTCCCGACCTTCGGCATCGCATGCGCAAACTCGCCGCGCGCGAGCTTCACGACACTCGTCACGTAGCCGATCCCGCATGCGTATGCGAGCAGGCGGCCGATCAGCCGCCCGCGCGTCACCGGATAGTCGTGCACGCCGAACAGCAGCGCGACGGGATCGTCCTGCTCCATCGGCGCTCGATGATGCTTCAGGTGGCCCGCACGATACGTACGCAGCGCCAGCCACAGCGGCCCGGCCGCGAACAGTTGGCCCACCGCGTCGTTGACATGCCGGTTCCGCGCCAGCAACCCGTGCGCGCCTTCGTGCATCATCACCGCGAGCGCAAGCTGGCTGCGCGCGATCACGATCGCGGCCAACGCGTACACGAGCGGATGCCCAAACGCGATCGCAACCGCGAACGCGACCGCAATCATCAGCCAGTCGCCCGCCAGCGCCGCACCCACACGCAACGTGCTCACGCGAAACAGCGCGGGATCGGGCACGAAGCGCGCAAGCTCGACATTCGACCCGGCATGGTGAACATGGGCATCCGTCACGCGAGCCTCCCGCGCAGCGAACGCCGCTCGACCCACCGCGCACTGACCATCGCGAGCGCCACGCCGCCCAGCACATCGATGACCGTATGCTGCTTGAGCGTCAGTGTCGACGTGCAGATCAGCAGGCCGATCGCCGCGGTCACGAGCCGTCGCCGGTCCGCCAGCATCCGGCAGGCAACGCACGTCACCGCGACATGCAGGCTCGGAAAACCATTGGCCGCGAGATCGAGCTGCCACATGCGCGCAAGACGGTGGCGCACGAACGTGTTGCCGATCTCCGCGACGTCGGGCCGCGGCACGGCTTCCGGAAACAGCAGGAAGCAGACGACACCGAGTACGAACGCGATCAGCACGGCCTCCTTGAACGCGGCGAACGCGGGCGGCCGTGCATACGCGGCAAGCGCAATCACGAACGGAAAGAAGCCGACATAGACGAACCACGACCACGCGATGAACGGAATCCGCGCATCGATCGACGTGGCAAACACGTAGCGCGGCGTGACGCTGCGCTCTAGCACAAAGAAGATCGCGAGGCCGGCTGCCATGCCGAACGTCGCAGCCAGCATCTGCCGGATATCGGGCCGGCGATCGTCACGAAACGACAGCGAATTCATCGTGGTGCCGGCGCCTCGCATCGTGTCTCCGTATCGGTCAGCTTCGCATGCAGACGCAACGCGAGGAGGCGTGACGTCCATGCGTCGACGCGTGCACGCGCATGCTCACGGCCGGCGATCGATCCAGCCTGCGTACCGGGATCGCGCATCAGTTCTGCGGCAGCTTGCCCGACGGCCCGCCGGAACGCAACCGCATCGCCGCGCCAAGTGACGACGCGATGCACGAGTTGCAGCCGCGCGGCGCGCTCGGCGTTGCTCGCCTGCTCGGGCTGGTCGGACTGCACGAGCAGGATCGGGCGCTGATACACGCGCGCGATCGACAACGCGGCCATGCCGGGCGCCGACACGATCAGCGGTGCATGGGCGGCGCGCGTCACCCAGTCGGCGTCGACGCCGGTCCAGCCGTCGTGCCCGGCATAGCCCTCGCCCACGCGATGGATGGCGAGCCCCGCGTCGCGCATGCCGGCCGACAACGCATCGGCGAGCGCGATATCGCGGAAGTGCGGGTTCAGATAGATGGCGGCTTCAGCCGGTTCCGAAGCCGGCCGCTCGGCGACGATCGGCACCGGCGTCGGCAGACGGTAATGCGCGCACGATCGCCGAATGTCATCGGCGGCATCGTATGCAAAATCGTGTTCGATGCAGCATCGCGCCGAATCGATCTGCCAGTCGACGATCCATGCGAATGCACGCGCCAGTGCGCGCGGCAGACGTGCATCGAAATTCGCGGTCAACGCGCGGCGCAGGCTGCCGCCATACACGTGGACGATGCGGCGTCGCCAGCCCGGCATTGCCCCCATGAACAGCAGCGCCGGATGAAACGAGTCGTTGATCACGAGATCGGCATCGCGGACGATCGCACGCAGCCGAATGATGTCACGCAGCATGCGCGTCGGCCGGAACACGTAGTGCGCGACATTGCGATCGGTCGCGTCGCGCAGCATGTTCTGCCGCTCGTCGAACTGCACCGCGTAGTGACGGGACAGCACGGCCGCGTCGATGTCGAACGCAGCCAGGAACGCCTGCCCCGCATCGGACGTCGTCAGCACGTCGACCTGCGCGCCAGCCGCACGCAGCGCATGCACGAGCAGTTGCGCGCGCATCAGGTGGCCGCGTGCGTCGGCCGTCGCGAGATAGACGATCCGCGGCATCATGCGCGCGGACGAAGCGACTGGAGCCAGCCGGCCGCGACCATCGCCAGCGCACCCGTCACGCCGAAGCCGGCTTCGATCGCGCGGATCTCGTCGAGCAACACGGCGAGATGCGCGGCCTCGGACGGCGCAACGAGACGGCGCAGCGTGTCCGAGCAGAGCCGGACATGCCGCGTCTCGTCGGCAAGCACGCGCGAGAGTAACGGGTACAACGGATGTGCATCGCCGATCGTCGCGCAGTGACGCGCGAGCACGCGCATCGCCATCTGTTCCGCGCACAGACCCGTCGCATAGGCGGGCACGAGCACGCCTTGCGAGAAACGCGGCGCATGGCGCTGCGCGAGCCGGCGCCATCGCATGATCTTGCGCCGGCTCAACCAGTCGGGCTCATGCGGTGCTGTCGACGGCGCGACGCCGCGCTCGCGCAGCGCATCGGCGAACGCCGCGGCATGGCGACGCTCGTCCGCGAGATGCTGCTCGATTCGCGGCGCGAGCCAGTCCGGCGGCTGTCCGGTCCAGTCCTCGTGCAACGCGCACTCGGTCGCTTCCTCGCCGATCAGGTACATGCGCAGCACCCAGCGCTCGCCATGTGTACTGCGATGCAACTGCCGGATCGCCGCGCGCTTGAGGCGATCGACGAGGTATGCGCGCATCCGCGCCGCCCCGCGCGGCACGGGCGCCTCGAGACAATCGAAGCGTGCATCGTGCGCTGCCTGCGGCGACGCCGGCAGTTCGCCTGCCGCGCTCATGCCGGCTCGCCTCGTGCAGACACGGATTTCGTCGCAGCCGCCGCAGCGCCAGCAGGATCGCGACGCCATCCGAGGATCAGGCCGATGAAGCTTTCCTGCATGAACGCGTGCGCGGATGCGGTCGCACCCGCAAATGCCTCCTCGCGGCCGTTGACGCGCAGATAGCCATTACCGTCACGCGCACCGAATTCGATCCGGTCGTTCTTTCTGAAGCCGCGCGTGAGCATGTCCTTCACCAGCGCGCTGCCGTCCAGGCCGAACAGGAACAGCTCGCGCTGGGCAACCCACACCGGAATGTGATTGCTCAGCGCGTCGAAACGAATCGTCCACGTGCCGGATGCGAGCGCGCGATCGACGTCGGCATCGTGCGGCGCATTCGACGTAAAGCTCGCGCGCGCGACCGACTTCGTCAGGCCGCCAACGCCCAGCGCGATCGTGATGTCGTCCGCGGACGGCTGCTTCGGATCGGTCGCACTGACCTTCACGAGATGCCGCGCGAGCCGCGATGCAAGCGACGGATGCGCGAACAGCGCCTGCGTTTCGTCCGGCGTGAGCACGTCGCGCTCGGCCTCGCCCTCCTTCACGCGCACGCGATACGGATCGATCCGGACATCGGTGAACCTGCCGTGCACGGGCGCATGGACGTACACGTCGCGGTCCCATTTCACGCCGTCGCGACGCAGCAGCACGTGCACGCCCAGCGGCACGCGCCGGCCGTCGCCGTCGACGCCCGTGCCTTGCAGCAGCACGTCGCCGAGCACGTCCTTCGTGCGGCGCGTCGCATCGCTCGAGAAGACGATCGCGTGCGCATCGGTGTCGATGCTCGCGTGAACGTCCTGCGCATCGAGCGCGACGCGATTGCAGTCAGCAGCGGCCGCGTTCGCGAACGGGCAGCCGCTTTGCGATGCGAAGTGGTAGATCCCGCGCCCCGCATGATCGACCGGCGCGGCATGGGCGCCGGCGCTGGCGGCAAACAGGGCAAGGCAGGCAACACGGGTGGCGAGAGAGGACATGGTTGTTGTCGGGAGGGATGCAGGATGTCGGCGTGCCGTGGCCGCGCGTGGTGCGCGGCGCCGGTTCAATGACGGTGATAGGACAGCGCTTCAAGATCGCGCCGGGCCGATGCCCGCCCGGTGAGACCCAAACCGCGTGCGAGTGCGCCGAGCGTATCGACGGCGGACGCCGCGATCGTGACGCCAACCGCCGCGAGATAGCGGACGGCGCCAAGCCGCGGCAACTGCTGGCGATTCAGCGCGCGCAGGCTGTAGCCGAGCCGCATCGCCATCACGCAGAACGGGCCGAGCGGGCCGCTGCGGCCGAGCCACTGCCAGCCGCGCGGCAGGTACGCGTTCACGAGATACGGCGTCAGGCCGACGCTGTCCTCGCCGCGCATCCAGCGCAGCTTCAGCGATTCGCGTTGCGTGTCCGGCAGCCTATGTTCGGTGTGCGCGGCCGGTGCGAACTCGACGGCCACGCCGGCGGCCTGCATCCGCAGCCCCATCACCTGGCAATGCGCGCGATAGACGCCGTCGAGCGGCTCGTAGCGGAACTGCGCGAACACGTCGCGACGGAACGCGACGTTGTTCGCGTAGAAATTGCGCGTCGCACCGTCACGCAGCGGGCTCGGGAAATACATGAAATCGATCGACGTCAGCGCGATACCGAGCACGTTCGGCGCATAGCTGGTGCGCCCCGCCACCGCGGCGGGCATATCGCCGGCTTCGCGCGCGAACGGTGCGAGCAGGTGCTCGAGCCAGTCGTCGGCCGGCCGGCAGTCGGCATCGCCGAACACGACGATGTCGCAGCGGGCCGCGTCGACGCGATCGAACCCGTCGTTCTTCGCATCGTAGTAGCCGGTGCTCGCGCCGATCTCGACGAAGTCGATCGGGCGGCCGGCCAGCGCGGCAATTTCCGCGCACGCATCGGCCGGCAGGCCGTCGTGCGTGATGATCCATTGCGCGAGCGCCGCGGGCGGCACGGTCTGCTTCGACAGCGCCGAGACGAGGCGCTTCAGGCTGTCGACGGCCTGCGCCAGCCCCGCACCGCCGCGCAGGTTGTTCGTCTCCAGCACGAGCGCGGTGTGCGCCGCCACGGCATGGGCAGCCGCGCGGGAGCGCCGCGTGGTTTCTGTGAAGTCAGGCATCCGGAATATCTCCATCGTCATGCGCACCGGCATGGATGAAACGAATGGGCGGGGAGCCCACGACGCATCGGCGAATGCGGGTCGCCCGTGGCCGTCGTCGCAAAGCGGACGGCCGGGAAGGCGCCCGCTTTGCGTGCCGTCACTCCTGGACTGACGGCGCCGATTCCGCGTCGGTATAGCGCGGCTTCGCGTTCTGCAGGTCGCGCGTGTTCTTCTGCACGGCGACCGAGCCGAACAGCGCGAGCACGAACGACATCGCGTAAAAGCCCTTCTCGCTCAACTGCAGCGTCGCGTTGAAGAGGCCGACGACCAGCAGCGCGATCGACAGCAGCAGCGCGATCCAGCTGAGGCCGTAGTAGATGCCGGTGACGGGAATGCCTTCCGCGCGGTCGCGCACGCTCTTCTGCAGCGAGATTGCCGCGTAGAGACCGAACACCAGCACGGTGAAGTAATAGCCCTTCTCGTTGAGCTGCATGCCGGCGTTCCAGAGACCGATCAGGAATGCCGCGAAACCGGCGAGCAGCGCGGCCCACGACGCGGCCACGAACGCGAACGACGGCTGCTGGATGGTGGTCTGGTTCATTGCTTTGCCCTCTCTTTCTTCTTGTTCGAAATCGTTTTCGTTGAACTGCGTTTCGCGCATGGTAGCAGCTTTGGCGCGTGCGACGACAGCCTCGCTTGCAGTCTTACATGCCGCGCTGCGCCCGCCGCCAGCGTCCCGGCGTCGTGCCGAGCACTGCGCGAAACGCCTTGCCGAAGGCGGCCTCGGACTGGTAGCCGACCGCCTGACCGATCTCCGCCTGCCCGCGCTGCGTGTCCTGCAGCAGCGCGCACGCGTGCATCATCCTGATCTGCGCGACGAATGCGCCGACGCTCATCCCGGCCCGCTCGCGGAAATGCCTTGCGTACGTCGCGCGCGACATCGCGGCGGCGTCGCCGAGCGACTCGACCGTCCACGGTTTCTCCGGCGCCTGCAGCACGGCCTGGACCGACGGGCCGAGCCGCGCGTCGGCCGCCAGCGCCAGCCAGCCGGACGGCACGCGCGCACCCCGACCGTATGCGCGCAACGCGTACGCGAGCAGCGCCTGCCCGAGCGCGTTCACGATCGCGCCGGCGCCCGGCTGTCCGTTCGACGCCTCGGCGCGCAGCACGCTCGTCAGCAGTTGCAGCGGCGCGAACCCCGACGCCTCGCGCAACCCGACATGCAGCACATGCGGCAACGTGCGCATCAGCAGTTCGCCCGCGCCGCGCGCATAGACGAACCGCCCGCACAGCAGGTCCACGCTCGCGCCGCCCGGTTCGGCCGGATCGAGATTCGACTTGACCGGCAGCACCGCGCCGCCGGCGCCCTGTTCGCGCAGCGCCGCAGCCGGCCGCGGCCGGCCGCCCCCGGCATCGAGCAGGTCGTGCGCGCCACCCGCGGGCAGCAGCACGAAATCGCCGTCGGCGAGCTGCAGCGTGCGCCCGTCCGCGGTACGCAGCCGGCAGGTTCCGGCCAGCACCAGGTGAAACGCCGCCTCGCCGGACGGCAGCGGGTCGTGCGGCATCGCGAACGGCCCGTCGAGCAGGCAGCGCACGTCGAGCTCGACATGGCTGCGGCCCAGCGACATGAGTTGGCTCAACGCATCCATGAGACGATCGCGCTAAAAATTGACACTCTAGCGTATCGAAACCCTCAGCGCGAACGATCAGAATAGCCCTGCATCGCCGAGATCGCGGCACCCGCCGCCCTCCTCACCCCTACTCGAAAGGACGCATCATGCTGAACTGGAACGAATACCGGAAGGAACTCTCGACGCGCATCGGCGAGATCGCCAAGCTGTCGCCCGATACGCTGGCCGGCTACAAGGCGCTGTCGGGCGCAGGCGCCAAGACGGGCCATCTCGACGCGAAGACGCGCGAACTGATCGCGCTCGCGGTCGCCGTCACGACGCGCTGCGACGGCTGTATCGCCGTGCACACCGCGGAAGCGGCCAAGCATGGCGCGACCAAGGAGGAAGTGGCCGAAGCGCTCGGCGTCGCGATTGCACTGAACGCAGGTGCGGCGCTCGTCTATTCGGCGCGTGTGATGGACGCGCTCGGCGAGTGAACCTGACGGCCGCGGCCCTGCCGTCGTGTGGCGGCGCCCGGTCGGATGGCCGGATGACCGCCCGGTTGAGCGTCGCGGACGCGGATCCGGGCAAGCGATGTATGACGATTGGCCAGCGTACCTGCCCGAAGGGCCGGCCAGGCCGTGTACAAGCACGGACGCACCGTGAAGTCGGCTACCATGCGCGAACGATCCATCGTGAAGGAGCGCTCCATGTGCCGCTGGCTCGCCTATACGGGTAATCCGATTCATCTCGAGACGGTACTGTTCCGCGCGAAGCATTCGCTGATCGACCAGAGCCTGCATTCGGAGCTGGGGGCAACGACCACCAACGGCGACGGCTTCGGCATCGGCTGGTACGGGCACCCCGACGAACTCCCGTTCCGCTACCGCTCAGTGCATCCCGCGTGGAACGATCGCAACCTGCGCGAAGCCGCGCGCGCGATCCGCTCGCGGATGTTCGTCGCGCACATCCGCGCGGCCACCGACACCCCCGTGCAGGAAACCAACTGCCACCCGTTCCGCCACGGCCGCTGGCTGTTCGCGCACAACGGGCTGATCCGCGACTTCCACAAGCTGCGCCGCGACCTGACGATGAAGGTCGATCCCGCGCTGTTCCCGACGCTCGAAGGCTCGACCGACTCCGAACTGATGTTCCGCCTCGCGCTGACCTACGGCCTCGAGCAGACGCCGCTGCCGGCGCTCGAGCGGATGGTCGGCGTGATCGAGGAGAGCGCCACGCAGCATCGCGTGGCCACCCCGCTCAACATGACGATCTGCGCGACCGACGGCGAACGGATCATCGCGGTGCGCTACTCGAGCGAACGGCGGTCGCGTTCGCTGTTCCACAGCACGTCGTTCAAGCACCTGCACGAGTTGTATCCGCACAACCCGCGCATCGCCGAAGCCGGCGACGACGCGTTCATGGTCGTGTCCGAGCCGCTCGTCGACTTGCGGGGCGCTTGGGAGGAAGTGCCGGAGAGCACGGCGATCGTCGCGCAGGGCGCCGATGTGCAGCAGCGGCCGTTCGGTCCGCGGCACAAGTAGCTGGAGAGATCGTTGCCACCGCAACGCATATTCAGGGTGAATCGCGTTCGATGGATAAGTCGGCTGCGCCAGGCACCCGCCCGTACGGCGACGCGCTGCCGTTACACCGACCGGGAAAGATGAACAAGCCATGCACCGCCGAAATCTGCACGACGGCACGTGCAGGTCACAACAATGATCATCGCCCTTCCCCTAAAGCACCAGGCATCCATCTGGCAACAATCTCGACGCGAGCATGTATGCAAGACCAAGTCTTGGAATTACCGACGAACCGTATCTCGACTCCACTTCGACCGAGACGGAATACTAACGCGTTGGGCCGCAATGAATCGGTCACACATCGCAGCATCCCACGGGATCATACGAAAGCATCGACGCCGGCGATCGCTTCCAGGTCAAACGCATCATCGTGAAACCCGGCGCACAGTTGAGCCTGCAAATGCACCACCATCGCGCCGAGCACTGGATCGCCGTGAAGGGCACCGCGATGGTCACGAACGGCGACAAGGAAATCATGCTGACTGAGAACCAGGCGACCTACATCCCGCTCGAACTGATCGAAGCCCGATCGGGTGCGTATCGTGGCGAGAACGACATCGTCCGCTTCAAAGACACCTACGGCCGCGCAGCGTCGTAAACACAGCAACGTCCGGATCGTGCGCCTCAACCGGCGTCGATCCAAGACACCTCGCGGGCTGCACGCACACGCGTCCTCCCCGTATTTTCATTACGTCAACCAATGTCAGGCCGGTTGCCCGCCCCTCACAGGTCAGGTTATAAAAGCGCCACCCACCCGGTGCATGCGCCGCCCTTTCTACCCCTGACTTCGGAGAACGCATGATCGATCTCGCCACAGCCCAGCAATTCCTGATGACCCGCGGTCTCGACTTCGGCCTCAACCTCCTCGCCGCGATCGTATTGTGGTTCGTCGGCCGCTGGGCGATCCGCATCGGCACGCGCCTGCTCGGCAAGGTCGTGCGCCGCAGCGGCAAGGTCGACCCGACACTGACCGACTACCTGACTTCCGTCGTCGGCGTGCTGCTGACGATCCTGCTGATCCTCGCGATCCTGCAGATCTTCGGCGTGCAGACAACCTCGTTCGCCGCGCTGCTCGCCGGCCTCGGCCTCGCGATCGGCACCGCCTGGGGCGGCCTGCTCGCGCACTTCGCCGCCGGCGTGTTCATGCAGGTGCTGCGCCCGTTCAAGATCGGCGACGTGATCAGCGCAGGCGGCGTCACGGGCACGGTAAAGGAGCTTGGCCTGTTCGGCACGACGATCATCACGCCCGACAACATCGTGACGATCGTCGGCAACAACAAGATCTTCTCGGACAACATCGCCAACTACAGCGCGACGTCGCACCGTCGCGTCGACCTGACCGCGAAGATCGCGAACGGCGTCGACGCAGTGGACGCGATCAACCGCCTGAAGTCGTCGATCCAGCAGATCCCGAACGTGCTGACCACCCCGGCGCCGGACGTCGGCGTGCTGCAGTTCACGCCGGAAGGCCCGCTGCTGTTCGTGCGCCCGTCCACGGCACCCGAGCACTACTGGCAGGTGTATTGCGACACCAACCGCGTGATCATCGAGACGTTCCGCGACGCGCAATACCCGACGCCCGAAACCCCGATCTCGCATCGCAACGCGTAACGGCGGCAGCGGACGAAAAAAAAGCGTGGCACCCGCCACGCTTTTTTATTGCCCTAAAAACGAAGCACCCGCTCAGCGCCCACCCGCCTTCGGCACATTATCCGACTGCTTCCCGCGCACCAGCTTCCACACCGCGCCAAGCGCGACCGGCACGACCGCCGCCCCGATCCCGACCAGCACGATCACGTTCAGGTACTGGCGGATGAACGGGATGTTGCCGAAGAAATAGCCGAGCAGCACGAGCAGCAGCACCCACACCAGCGCACCGATCACGTTGAAGAGCTGGAAGCGCGCGGCGCTCATCGACGACGCACCCGCGACGAACGGCGCGAACGTGCGCACGACCGGAATGAAGCGCGCGAGCACGATCGTCTTGCCGCCGTGCTTGTCGTAGAACGAGTGGGTCTTCTGCAGCGCGGCGCGATCGAGGAAGCGCTCGAGCACCGGGATATGCGTATTGAACACCTTCGGGCCGATCCAGCGGCCGATCAGGTAGTTCACGGTGTTGCCGGAAATCGCCGCGACGAGCAGCAGCACGATCAGCAGGCCGACATTCATCTCGCCCGTCGCCGCGAACGCGCCGCCGATGAACAGCAGCGAATCGCCGGGCAGGAACGGGAACACGACGAGCCCCGTCTCGCAGAACACGATCAGGAACAGCACGAGATAGACCCACGCACCGTACTGCCGGATGAAATCGCCGAGGAAGGCGTCGATATGCAGGACAAGGTTGACGAAATGAAGCAGCGTATCCAAATGCGATTCCTCGAAGGCGATAGGGCCGGAACGGCCGAAAAGGCTGAAGCGCCCACCGGTCAAGGCCGGGCGTGTTACGGACCCATGATACCGAAACTACCTTAAGGCTCCGTGAAAAAACGTAACCGCCGGTCGCCCCGGCACGCATTCGCCGCCTCGCTATAATTCGGCCATGTCCGATATCACCGAAACGGCCGCGGGCGCCGTGCCCGCCCCTGCTCCGCGCCCGCTGCGCGCGATCCAGCCCCTGCCCGACCAGCTGATCAGCCAGATCGCCGCCGGCGAGGTCGTCGAACGCCCGGCGTCGGTCGTCAAGGAACTGCTCGAAAACGCGATGGACGCGGGCGCCAGCACGCTGCGCATCGTGCTGGAAGAAGGCGGCGTCAAGCGCATCTCGATCACCGACGACGGCTGCGGGATTCCGCCGGACGAGCTGGCGCTCGCCCTGATGCGCCATGCCACCAGCAAGATCCGCTCGCTCGAGGAGCTCGAGGCGGTGGCCACGCTCGGGTTCCGCGGCGAAGCGCTCGCGTCGATCGCGTCGGTCGCCGAGATGTCGATCACGAGCCGGACGGCCGATGCCGCGCACGCGATGAAGATCGACGCGCAGACGGGCGTGCTGTCGCCGGCCGCCGGCGCGACCGGCACGACGATCGAGGTCCGCGAGCTGTACTTCAACACGCCCGCGCGCCGCAAGTTCCTGAAGAGCGAGCAGACCGAGTTCGGCCATTGCCTGGAAATGATCCGCCGCGCAGCGCTCGCGCGGCCGGACGTCGCGATCTCGGTGCTGCACAACGGCAAGGCGGTCGAGCACTGGAATGCAACCGAGCCGGCACAGCGCGTCGCGAAGATTCTCGGCGACAGCTTCGCGACCGCCCACCTGCCGCTCGACGAGCAGGCCGGCCCGCTCGCGGTCTACGGCTGCGCCGGCCTGCCGACCGCGAGCCGCGGGCGCGCCGACCAGCAATACTTCTTCGTCAACGGCCGCTTCGTGCGCGACAAGCTGCTGACACACGCGGTGCGCGCCGCCTACGAAGACGTGCTGCACGGCGACCGCTACCCGTCGTACGTGCTGTTCCTCGACCTGCCGCCCGAAGCCGTCGACGTGAACGTGCACCCGTCGAAGATCGAGGTTCGCTTCCGCGATTCGCGCTCGATCCACCAATACGTGTTCCACGCGGTCCAGCGCGCGCTTGCACGCCACGCGGGCGCGTCGCCGGAAACCACGGCGGGCGGCCATGCCGCACATATCGAACCGACGCCACGCGGGCCTTCTTCGTTCCTGGATACACCGCTCGGCCAGAGCCAGCAGGGCAACGCGTTCGGCGGCAGCGGCTTCTCGCCGTCGTCGTCCTCTTCGTCGGGCAACACGTGGATGCGCCAGGCGCGGATGACCCAGGGCACGCTGCCCGTCGCACAGCCGCTCGCGCTCTATGACGCGCTGTTCGGCCGCAAGGACACGGGCGCGGGCACGCCGGACGGCACGACGACCGTCGCCCGCAATTCGGCCGACGCGCCGATCGCACCGCTGTCGGGCTTCACCGCGTCGCCGATCGCGGTGACCACGCACGACGAGCAGCCGCTCGGCTTCGCGCTGGGCCAGATCCACGGCATTTACGTGCTCGCACAGAACGCCCACGGCCTCGTGATCGTCGACATGCACGCGGCGCACGAGCGGATCCTGTACGAACAGTTCAAGAACGCGCTGGCCGACCGCTCGGTCGCCGTGCAGGCGCTGCTGCTGCCGATCTCGATGACGGCCACGCCGGTCGAGATCGGGACGGTCGAGGAAGAGCGCGACACGCTGGAATCGCTCGGCTTCGACCTGGCGGTGCTGTCGCCGACGACGCTCGCGATCCGCGCGGTGCCGGCGCTGCTGAAGGATGCCGACCTGCAGTCGCTCGCGCGCGCGGTGCTCGCCGACCTGCACGCGTTCGGCGGCTCGCGGGTGCTCACCGAGCGTCAGCACGAACTGCTCGGCACGCTCGCGTGTCACCATGCGGTGCGCGCGAACCGGCGCCTGACGCTCGACGAGATGAACGCGCTGCTGCGGCAGATGGAAGCGACCGAACGCGCGGACCAGTGCAATCACGGCCGGCCGACGTGGTATCAGCTCACGCTGAACGATCTCGACCGCCTCTTCATGCGCGGCCAATGAGCGCAGCACCGCACGCCAACCCCAGCCCGACGACGATCGCCTGCCTGCTCGGCCCCACCGCCTCGGGAAAGACGGCCGCGGCGCTGGCGCTCGCCGCGCGCCGCCCGATCGAGATCGTCAGTGTCGATTCGGCGCTCGTCTACCGCGACATGGATATCGGCACCGCGAAACCGTCGCTCGACGAGCGCGCGAGCGTGCCGCATCACCTGATCGACATCATCGATCCGGCCGACGCGTATTCGGCCGCGAGCTTCCGCGCGGACACGCTGCGCCTGATCGGCGAGATCGCCGCGCGCGGCCGCACGCCGCTGCTCGCGGGCGGCACGATGCTGTACTACAAGGCGCTGACGCAGGGGCTCAACGACCTGCCGGGCGCCGATCCGGACGTGCGCGCAACGCTCGATGCCGAAGCCGAGCGCGATGGCTGGCCCGCGCTGCACGCGCGGCTCGCACAGGTCGATCCCGACACGGCCGCGCGGCTCGCGCCGAACGATTCGCAACGGATCCAGCGCGCGCTCGAAGTGTTCATGCTGAGCGGGCAGCCGATGTCGGTGCTGCTCGCCGCACCGCGCCGCACGGACGATGCGGCCGCAGCTTACCGCTTCGTGCCGGTCGCGCTCGAACCGTCGGATCGCGCGGTATTGCACAAACGGATCGCACAGCGCTTCGATGCGATGCTCGACGCGGGCTTCATCGACGAAGTGGAGCGGCTGCGCCGTCGCGAGGACCTCCATCCCGACCTGCCGTCGATGCGCTGCGTCGGCTACCGGCAGGCATGGGAATTCCTCGACGGCGACACCGACTACCGGACGATGCGCGACAAGGGGATCTTCGCGACGCGCCAGCTCTGCAAGCGCCAGATCACCTGGCTGCGCGCGATGCCGGAGCGGATCGTCGTCGACTGCATTGCGCCGGACTCGACGGCCCGCGCACTCGACGCGCTCGAACGCGTGCTCGACGGCACCCCGCCAGGCTGACCGCGTCAGCCGCGCCTGCGCGCTGCGAGGCGTGCGCGCGCGCCGTCGACGATCCACGCGACACCACGCTCGAACGCCTCGTCGCCGCTGCGCTCGCGCAGCGCGGCCCAGCCCTTGGCGAGCAACGGGTATTCGGCCGGGTCCGGCAGCGGCGCATCGGCGTCGCCGTCCGGTTCCGCCTGCTCTTCCAGCACCCATCCGACCACGAAGCGGCCCAGCGCATACATCACGTCGACCGCCTCGTCCGGCGCGAAACCCGCATCGCCGAGCAGCGCGACCTTGCGCTCGATCGAGCTGAAGTGCAGCGCGCGCGGCCGCGTACCGGCATGCAGGCGCGCGCCGTCGCGATAGGCCAGCAGCGCACGACGGAAACTGCGCGCGTTGTCCAAAAGCCACGCATCCCACGCTTCGCCCGGCCGCGGCAGCGACGCATCGTGACGCTCGAGCATGATCGCCTCGGCCATCGCATCGAGCAGTTCACCCTTGTTCTTGAAATGCCAGTAAAGCGTCGGCGACTGCACGCCGAGCCGCTCGGCGAGCTTGCGCGTCGACAGCCCGTCGATGCCGACTTCGTCGAGCAGTTCGAGCGCTGCGCGCAATACCGTGTCGCGCGTCAGCCGCGCCCCTGTGTCCTTCATCTCTATCACCGATAGGGAAAGCTGTGGAATAATCGCCACTCTATCACCGATAGAGTCACGCTCTTGAATCCATCCCTGATTGCCATCCTGGCGACGGTCCTGCTCGACGCGATCGGCGTCGGGATCGTGATGCCGATCCTGCCCGGGCTGCTGCGCTCGCTCGCCGACGCAGGCAGCACCGACACCCATTACGGGATCCTGCTCGCGCTGTACGCGTTCGCGCAGTTCCTGTGCGCCCCGCTGCTCGGCGCGCTGAGCGACCGCTTCGGCCGCCGGCCCGTCCTGCTCGTGTCGCTCGCGGGCGCCGCACTCGACTACCTGCTGATGGCGCTCGCGCCGACCCTCGCGTGGCTTTACGCGGGACGACTGATCGCGGGCATCACCGGTGCGAACGTCGCGGTCGCAACTGCCTACGTCACCGATGTCACAGCCGAACCCGATCGCGCCCGACGCTTCGGCCAGCTCGGCGCGATGATGGGCATCGGCTTCATCGCGGGCCCGCTGATCGGCGGCCTGCTCGGCGCGCTGCACCTGCGTGCACCGTTCGTCGCGGCTGCCGTGCTCAACGCGCTCAATCTCGTGCTCGTCTGGCGCGCGCTGCCGGAGTCACGGCCGCGTTCGGCCCGCGGAGGCCATACGATCGGCGCGCTCAACCCGTTCGCCAGCCTGCGCCGGCTGAGCGGCGCACCGGCGCTCGCACCGCTGATCGGCATTTACGTGATCGTGGCGCTGGTGTCGCAGGCGCCGGCGACGCTATGGATCCTGTACGGCCAGGAGCATTTCGGCTGGTCGACGCCGATCGCGGGGCTGTCGCTGGCAGGCTACGGCGCGTGTCACGCACTCGCGCAGGCGTTCGCGATCGGTCCGCTGATCGCGCGGCTCGGCGAGCGCCGCGCACTGGCTCTGGGCCTTGCGGGCGACGCGCTCGGGCTCGTGGCGATCGCGTTCGCGACCGCCGCGTGGGTGCCGTTCGCGCTGCTGCCGCTGTTCGCAGCAGGCGGCATGACGCTGCCGGCCCTGCAGGCGATGCTCGCGCGGCAGGTCGACGATGCGCGCCAGGGTGAACTGCAAGGCGCGCTCGCGAGCGTGGCGAGCCTGATCGGCGTCGCGGGGCCGCTGGTCGTCACCGCGACCTATGCGGCGACCCGCGCGACGTGGCCGGGGCTCGTCTGGGCCACGGCTGGATTGTTGTACCTGTTCGTGCCGCCGCTGCTAGCCGGCGCACGCAACGCGAATTCGAGCGCACCGCGCCCGTCGGCATGAAAAAAGCCGCCCGGATCGACTCCGGGCGGCTTTCCTTGCTGCATCTGCTGCAGGCAGTGCGTCAGACCACGACCGTCTGCGCCTCGCCTTCGCGGGTCGCACGCACGGTGCCGATCTTCCACACCTGTTCGCCGGCGGCGGTCAGGTCGGCGATCGCTGCGTCGGCATCGGCCGCCGAAACGATCACGGCCATGCCGATGCCGCAGTTGAACACGCGGTGCATTTCCGCATCGGCGACACCGCCGTGCTCCTGCAGCCACTTGAACAGCGGCGGCAGCGGCCATGCGTTCTGGTCGAGCTCGGCGGTGAGGCCTTCGCGCAGCACGCGCGGAATGTTCTCGACGAGACCGCCGCCCGTGATGTGCGCCATGCCCTTCACCGACAGCTTCTGCATCAGTGCGAGCAGCGGCTTCACGTAGATGCGCGTGGGCGCCATCAGCGCGTCGGCCAGCGAGCGGCCGTGGAAATCGGCCGACAGGTCGGGGTTCGCGCGCTCGATGATCTTGCGCACCAGCGAGAAGCCGTTCGAGTGGATGCCGCTCGATGCGAGGCCCAGCACCACGTCGCCTTCGGCGATCGTGCTGCCGTCGATGATCTTGCTCTTCTCGACCGCGCCGACCGCGAAGCCGGCCAGGTCGTACTCGCCGTCCGGGTACATGCCCGGCATTTCGGCCGTTTCACCGCCGATCAGCGCGCAGCCCGACAGTTCGCAACCCTGCGCGATGCCCTTGACGACCGTTGCAGCGGTGTCGACGTCGAGCTTGCCGCACGCGAAGTAATCGAGGAAGAACAGCGGCTCGGCGCCCTGCACGAGGATGTCGTTCACGCTCATCGCGACGAGATCCTGGCCGACGGTGTCGTGTTTGTTCAGATGAAATGCCAGCTTGAGCTTGGTGCCCACGCCGTCGGTGCCCGACACGAGCACGGGCTCCTTGTACTTCTTCGGCACTTCGAACAGCGCGCCGAACCCGCCGATGCCGCCGAGCACGCCGTCGCGCAGGGTTTTCTTCGCAAAAGGCTTGATCTTGTCGATGAGTGCGTCGCCCGCGTCGATGTCGACACCTGCGTCGCGATAGGACAGACCCTGAGCGTCGGGAGCGGATTTCGGAGGATTCATGGGGGAATGCGAGAAGGTCGGTAAAATGCGATTTTACCCGAAGCCGGCCCGTTGGCCGGAATTCCCAGCACCGAATCGTCAGGGATTGCATCTTGGTCAACACGTCCCCGTTTTCATCGCCGAGCGAACCGCGCCGAAACCGGCGTGGCGCCGTGCGTGCGGCCGCGCGTGAAGCCCGTGAAGACGCAAGCCCCGGCGCGTGCCCGGCGTACGGCACGCGTATTTTCAACCGACCCGCATTGTGACTGTTGTGTCCCGTCAACTGACGCTCGATCTCGGCACGCCGCCGCCCGCCACGTTCGACAACTTCATCATGAACGAGGAGAACGACGAGCTCATCTCGCGCCTGCAGAAGCTCGACCTCGCGCTCGCGGCGGGCCCCGTGCCGGATCGGTCGTTCTACATCTGGGGCGAGCCCGGCTGCGGCCGCACCCATCTGCTGCAGGCGCTCGTGAGCGACGCGTCGTACGGCTATGCGCGCTACCTGACGCCGCAGAGCCCGCTCGGCGCGTTCACGTTCGATCCGCGCATCGGCATCTATGCGATCGACGACTGCGACAAGATGAGCGACACGCAGCAGGTCGCGCTGTTCAACCTGTTCAACGAAGTGCGCGCACACCCGTCGAGCGCGTTCGTCGCGGCAGGCCCCGCGGCGCCGCTCGCGCTCGACGTGCGCGAGGATCTCCGCACGCGCCTCGGCTGGGGGCTCGTGTTCCACCTGTCGCCGCCGTCCGACGCCGGCAAGATCGCCGTGCTCAAGCTCGCGGCGAAGGAGCGCGGGATCGCGCTCACCGACGACATCGCCGCCTACCTGCTGACCCATTTCCGCCGCGACATGCCGAGCCTGATGGCACTGCTCGACGCGCTCGACCGCTTCTCGCTCGAGCAGAAACGCGCCGTCACGCTGCCGTTGCTGCGCCGCATGCTGGCGCGTCCCGGCGACGACATCCCACCACCGGGCACGGGCCCGAACCGCTTCGAGTAAAATGCGCTTCCATGACTAATCTGGCACTCTTTGACCTCGATCACACGCTGATCCCGACCGATAGCGACCACGAATGGGGTCGCTTCATGGTGAAGCTCGGCATCGTCGACGCGGAAAGCTTCTCGCGTCAGAACGATCAGTTCTTCGCCGACTACAAGGCCGGCAAGCTCGACATCCACGCGTACCTCACGGCGATGCTCACGCCGCTCGCGAAGTATTCGCGCGCGCAGCTGGCCGAATGGCACGAGCAGTACATGCACGAGGTGATCCGGCCCGCAATGACACCCGCCGCGCTCGAACTCGTGCGCAAGCACCTCGATGCAGGCGACCTGTGCTGCGTGGTGACGGCGACCAACGAATTCATCACGCGCCCGATCGCCACCGCGTTCGGTGTCGACACGCTGATCGCCTGCGAGGTCGAAACGACCGACGGGCATCCCGATTCGCCGTACACGGGCCGGCCGACCGGCACGCCGAGCTATCGCGAAGGCAAGATCGTGCGGACCGAAGCGTGGCTCGCGTCGCTCGGCAAGCAATGGAGCGACTTCACGCATACCTACTTCTACAGCGACTCGCACAACGACATCCCGTTGCTCGAGAAAGTCACCGACCCGATCGCGACCAACCCTGACGACACGCTGCGTGCGCATGCAAGCAACCGCGGCTGGCGCATCCTCGATCTCTTCTGAACGTCGTGATCAAAAAATTCATCCGCAAGCTGCTCGGCCAGGACGAAACCGAGCAAACGTCTCCCGCAACGGCCCCGGCCGAAGAAGCGGCCCCTGCTACCCCGCGCGCCCCGAAGGGCACGCGCGGCGGCGGCGCGAAGAAACCGCGCAGCAACCATGAACCAACCGTCGTGCCGGCCAGCGTGCACGGCATCAACCCGGCGCTGATCTCGAAGAACGCCGTACGCGTGACCGACACGCTGCAGCAGGCGGGCTTCCGTGCGTTCATCGTCGGCGGTGCGGTACGCGACCTGCTGCTCGGCATCGCGCCGAAGGACTTCGACGTCGCGACCGACGCAACGCCGACCGAGGTGCAGCGCCTGTTCCGTCGCGCGCGCCTGATCGGCCGCCGCTTCCAGATCGTGCACGTGCAGTTCGGTCAGGAGCTGATCGAGGTGTCGACGTTCCGCGCGCTGGTCGACGCGCCGCCCGAGGCGGCTGCTGCCACGGCCGAGCCGCCGAAGCGCCTGAAGCGCGACGAACTCGATCGCCGCACGCATGCGGTGGACGCGAGCGGCCGCGTGCTGCGCGACAACGTGTGGGGCGAGCAGCACGAAGACGCCGCGCGCCGCGACTTCACGATCAACGCGATGTACTACGACCCGTCGACGCAGACGGTGCTCGACTACCACGACGGGATGGCCGACGTGCGCGCCCGCCTGTTGCGGATGATCGGCGATCCGGCCACGCGGTTCCGCGAGGATCCGGTGCGGATGCTGCGCGTCGTGCGCTTTGCGGCCAAGCTCGGTTTCGAGATCGAGCCGCACACGCGCGAACCGATCAACGCGCTCGCCGACCTGATCAACAACGTGCCGGCCGCGCGCCTGTTCGACGAAATGCTGAAGCTGCTGCTGTCCGGCCACGCGCTCGCGTGCCTGACGAAGCTGCGCAAGGAAGGCCTGCACCACGGGCTGCTGCCGCTGCTCGACGTCGTGCTCGAACAGCCGCAGGGCGAGAAGTTCATCACGCTCGCGCTGAACAACACCGACGCGCGCGTGCGCGCCGGCAAGACGGTGTCGCCGGGCTTCCTGTTCGCGACGCTGCTGTGGCACGACATGCGCCAGCGCTTCGAGCAATACACGGCCGAAGGCGAAATCCCGGTGCCGGCGCTCCATCGCGCGATGGACGACGTGCTCGACATGCAGACCGAGAAACTCGCGATCCACAAGCGTTACTCGGCCGACATGCGCGAAATCTGGGGCCTGCAGCTGCGCCTCGAGAAACGCTCGGGCCGCAGCGCGATGCGGCTGCTGGAACACCAAAGGTTTAGAGCGGGGTATGATTTCCTCCTGTTACGCTGCGAATCCGGCGAGCTCGATGCGGAAGTCGGACAGTGGTGGACGGATTTCATCGAAGGCGACGCGGCCGCTCGCGAGGCATTGCTCACGCAGGGCGGCACGAAGGAAAAATCGCCCCGCAAGCGGCGCCGCCGCGGCGGCGTGCGAAACCGCAAGCCGGGTGAAGGTGCCGCCGAGCAGGCACCGGATGCCTCGGGCGATACCGCGAGCGGTTCCGACGACTGACGCGCTCGCCGGCGAACGACGTAGGAAGTGATGCCATGACGGTTGCATATATCGGACTGGGGGCGAATCTCGGCGATGCGCGCCAGACCCTGAAGGACGCGGTGGTGTGCCTTGCGCAGCAGCGCACCATCTCGATCCTCGGCAAATCGAGCCTGTATCGCACGGCGCCCTTCGAAGCGGGCGGCGACGACTACTACAACTGCGTCGTCAAGCTCGACACGACGCTGTCGGCCCGCGAGCTGCTCGCGCTGTGCCAGAAGATCGAACATCACTTCGGCCGCGAGCGCCCGTATCGCAACGCGCCGCGCACGCTCGATCTCGACATCCTGCTGTTCGGCGACGATTCGATCGACGAGCCCGACCTGATCGTCCCGCATCCGCGCCTCACCGACCGTGCGTTCGCACTCGTGCCGCTCGTCGAGATCGAGCCGGCACTCGACATCCCCGCGCGCGGCCGGGCCGATGCCTTCCTCGCCGCCGTCGCGGACCAGCGCGTCGAGAAGGTGCAGACCTGCCAGTGCCTGATGCAGAAAGCGCTCGCCGCCAGCGAAGCCGCCGACAAGAACCGCTGCCGATGACCCCGACTCCCCTCACCGTCACCGCGCCCGACCTGCGCGCCCCGCATCGCTATCTCGTGATCGAAGGCCCGATCGGCGTCGGCAAGACGACGCTCGCGCGCCTGCTCGGCGAACGCTGGTCGATGCAGACGCTGCTCGAGCGCCCGCAGGACAACCCGTTCCTCGAACGCTTCTATCGCGACACCGCGCGCTACGCGCTGCCCGTGCAGCTGTCGTTCGCGCTGCAGCGCGCGCAGCAGGCTCGTGAGCTGATCGGTGCGCTCGAAACGGGCCGCCCGGTCATCGCCGATTTCATGCCGCAGAAGAACGACATCTTCGCGCGGCTGAACCTGCCGGAAGACGAGTGGCAGCTCTATCGCTCGGTCGCGACGCACGTCGACGTGCCTCAGGCGCCGTCGCCCGACCTCGTCGTCTACCTGCAGGCAAGCCCGGAAGTGCTGTTCTCGCGCATCCAGAAGCGCGGGCTGCCGATGGAACTGCAGATCAGCGATGCGTACCTGCGCTCGCTCGTCGACGCGTACAACGAATTCTTCTACCACTACGACCGCACGCCGGTGCTGACGGTCGCAGCCGAACACCTGAACCCGCTGGATTCCCCCGAAGATCTCGCCCTGCTGGTCGAGCGCATCGAGACGATGCGCGGCCGCAAGGAATTCTTCGTCAAGGGCGAAACGACGCGCTGACGCGTCCTCGCCTGTCGTTCCTCACCCATTCGAACCGGATTTCCCATGACCTATCTCCAGGAATCGAGCCGGCCTGCCGTCACGGTGCCCAAGCTGCAGGCAATGCGCGACGCCGGCGAGAAGATCGCGATGCTCACCTGCTACGACGCGAGCTTTTCCGCACTGCTCGACCGTTCGGGCGTCGACGTGCTGCTGATCGGCGATTCGCTCGGCAACGTGCTGCAGGGCCACACGACCACGCTGCCCGTGTCGCTCGACGACATCGCATATCACACCGCCTGCGTGGCCCGTGCGCAGCCGCGCGCGCTGATCATGGCCGACCTGCCGTTCGGCACGTACGGCACGCCGGCCGAGGCATTCGCAAGCAGCGTCAAGCTGATGCGCGCCGGGGCGCAGATGGTCAAGCTGGAAGGCGGCGAATGGCTCGCCGAGACGATCCGCTTCCTCGTGGAGCGCGCGGTGCCCGTGTGTGCGCACGTGGGCCTCACGCCGCAGTCGGTGCACGCGTTCGGCGGCTTCAAGGTGCAAGGCAAGACCGAAGCCGGCGCCGCGCAACTGCTGCGCGACGCGCGCGCGGTCGAAGCGGCCGGGGCGCAGGTCGTCCTGCTCGAAGCCGTGCCGACGCTGATCGGGTCCGAAGTCACGCAGATGCTGCGCGTGCCGACGATCGGCATCGGCGCAGGCGCCGACTGCTCGGGCCAGGTGCTCGTGCTGCACGACATGCTCGGTGTGTTCCCCGGCAAACGGCCGCGCTTCGTGAAGGATTTCATGCAGGGCGAATCGAATATCCAGGCGGCCGTCGAAGCGTACGTGCGCGCGGTGAAGGACGGTTCGTTCCCCGGCCCCGAGCATTCGTTCTGAGGTCCGGCGAAGTGCCGGCGATGCGTTCGCCGGCGCCCCGATGAAAAAAGCGCGGCGCCCTTTGCGGGGCGCCGCGCTTTTTCTTGCTTACGCTGCCAGTAGCGGTCGATGATCTACCGGTTACTTCAGTACCGCGTCGAGCGCGCCGCGCAGCGCGTTGGTCAGCAAGAGCGCCTCCGCACGCGCGAGATCGTCGCCAGTCACGACCCGCTCCGTCGCGCCGAACGCACGATCGTCAAGCAGCACGCCGCGCATCACGCCCGGCAGCACGCCGGACTCGAGCGGCGGCGTCACCCACCGGCCGTCGAGCTTCACGAACAGGTTCGAGCGCCCGCCTTCCGTCACCTCGCCGCGCTCGTTGACGAACAGCATGTCGAAACCGCCGAGCGCCTCCGCCGCCTGCCACGCGCAATCGTATTCGGCGCGGCGCGTGGTCTTGTGCAGCAGCAGCGCATCGTTCGCCCGGGTCGGCGCGAAGCCGTGCGCGGACGCCAGCAGCACGCCGACCGGCCCCGCCGGCAGCGGCTTGAGCGGCGCCGCAATGATCTCGATCGTGCCGTCCTTCGCGAGCGCGAGCTTCATCCGGTAAGCGCCGTCGCCATCGAGCGCCGCGCAGCGCGCGTCGATCTCGCGACGCAACGCGTCGGCGTCGAAGCGGAAACCGAACGCATCCGCGCTACGCTGCAGCCGCGCCAGATGGCGATCGAGATGCCGGATGCCGTCCGCACGCGTGGCGGCCGTCGTTTCGAACAGCTGGAAGCCGGGATCGGCGTCCGTCAGGAATCGCGCTTTCAATTCGCACTCCGCATATTCGTCCGACGCGACACTGTCGAGCACGATGCCCGCGCCGACGCCCATCGTGCCGCGGCGCCGGCCGGCGATTGCCGCTTCCGGACGGCGTGTTTCGGCATCGGTTCGCGTCACACCTTCGCAGTCAGCGCTTTCGCCGGCCGCATCGAGCGTCAGCGTACGAATCGCGACCGACAGGCAGAAATCGCCGCAACCGGCCAGGCGATCGCCCGGCGCGTCGGATTCGGCATCTTGCTTCGCAGCGTCAAGCCAGCCGATCGCGCCCGTATAGAGCCCGCGCGGTGTCGACTCGATCGCGTCGATCAGTTCCATCGTCTTGTGCTTCGGCGCACCCGTGATCGATCCGCACGGAAACAGCGCGCGCAGCATCTGCGCGAATGTCGTCCCGTCGCGCCAGCCGGCCTCGACCGTCGACGTCATCTGCCACACCGACGCATACGGCTCGACGGAAAACAACGCCGGCACGCGGACCGTGCCGGTGCGCGCGATCCGCGACACGTCGTTGCGCAGCAGGTCGACGATCATCACGTTTTCCGCGCGGTTCTTCGGATCGTTCGCGAGAAACGCGGCGGCGGCCGCATCGTCGCGCGGGTCGGCCGAACGTGGTGCGGTGCCCTTCATCGGCCGCGCGCGCAGCACGTCGCCGTGCTTCTCGACGAACAGCTCGGGCGAGCACGACACGACCCACGTGCCGTCGGGCAACGCGATCAGCGCGCCGTAGCGCACGGGCTGGCGCGCACGCAGCCGCCGGTACAGCGCGAGCGGCGTGCCGAACACGTCGAAGTTCAGCCGGTACGTGTAGTTGACCTGATACGAATCGCCCGCGCGCAGCGCGTCGTGCACTGCGGCGATCGCCGCGTCGAACGCATCGCGCGACACGCTCTTCCCGACATGCGCGACGCCCGCAATCGACGGCGTACCGCCGCCGTCCTGGTGCGCGAGCCACGCGTCGACTTCGTCGCACGACAGGCGCTCGCAGCACGCATACAGCAAAAAGCGCAGCGGGGCATGGCCCGGCTGCGCTCGTTGCAGGTTGCGTCCGAATTCGTAATCGCCGACGACGACCGCGTGCAGCCCGTCGCGCAGGTCCTGCGCCACGGCCGCGTCGACCTCGTCGAGCCGAGCCGGATCCGTGCACACGCGTTCGCGCACGAACCCCGAATACAAACGACTCGACCGCGCGAGCGCGGTCGAGTCGCAATCGTCCAAGAGCGCGAACGACGCGCTCTCGTTGCCTTCAGTCATGCTGTTACTCGAGTTACTCGAAGAAGCTCTTCACACGGTCGAACCAGCTCTTGCTCTGCGGGCTGTGACGCGCGCCGCCCTCGGCCAGCGATTTCTCGAACTGCTTGAGCAGGTCGCGCTGGTTGTCGGTCAGCTTCACCGGCGTCTCGACCTGCACGTGGACGTACAGATCGCCCGCGATGCTCGAACGCAGCCCCTTGATGCCCTTGCCGCGCAGGCGGAACGTCTTGCCCGACTGCGTGCCTTCCGGTACCGGGAACGAAGCACGACCGGCCAGCGTCGGCACCTCGATCTCGCCGCCAAGCGCGGCGGTCGTGAACGGGATCGGCATCTGGCAGTGGAGATCGTCGCCGTCGCGCTCGAACACCGAGTGCGGCTTGATGTGGATCTCGACGTACAGGTCGCCCGGCGGCCCGCCGTTGATGCCCGGTTCGCCGTTGCCGGCCGAGCGGATCCGCATCCCGTCGTCGATCCCGGCCGGGATCTTCACTTCGAGCGTCTTGGTTTCCTTCACCTTGCCCGACCCGTGGCAATGCACGCACGGCTCGGGGATGTAGGTGCCCGTGCCGTGGCACTTCGGGCAGGTCTGCTGGATGCTGAAGAAGCCCTGCGACATGCGCACCGTGCCCTGGCCGTGACAGGTCGGGCAGGTTTCCGGCTTCGTGCCGGGCTTCGCGCCCGACCCGTGGCAGACCTCGCACGACACCCAGCTCGGCACGCGGATCTGCGTGTCGTAGCCGTGTGCAGCCTGCTCGAGCGTGATTTCCATGCTGTAGCGCAGGTCCGCGCCGCGATACACCTGCGGGCCGCCACGGCCGCCGCGCGCGGCACCGCCCGCGGCCTGGCCGAAGATGTCGCCGAAGATGTCGCCGAACGCGTCCGCGAAACCGCCGAAACCCTGACCACCCGCACCGCCCATGTTCGGATCGACGCCCGCATGGCCGTACTGGTCGTACGCCGCCCGCTTCTGGCCGTCCGACAGCATTTCATAGGCTTCCTTCGCCTCCTTGAAATGCTCTTCCGCATCCTTGTTGTCCGGATTGCGGTCAGGGTGATACTTCATCGCAAGCTTGCGATACGCCTTCTTGATTTCGTCGTCGCTCGCATTCTTCGCGACGCCCAGAACCTCGTAGTAATCCCGTTTCGCCATATCGATTCACTGTGCCGCCGCGCATCGCGCACACGGCGGCTCCTTTCGCCTGCAGTAAAGTCTCTCGACTCGTCTGGCGCTGCGCCCGCCGCGGACGGCTCGCGCAGCACCCGCCAAAAAACAAATGTGCCCGGAGGGCCGCGAAGCCCGCCAGGCGTGGAGTCGATCCGGCCATCCGGAAGGAAAGACAGACCGCTTGTCAGCCAACCCGTCGGCCGCGCCGCGCGCGGGTTGCGCGCGCGGCGTGCGGCACCGGGGCAACCCGGCTTAGTCCTTCTTCACTTCCTTGAACTCGGCGTCGACGACATCGTCGGCAGCCTGCTGTGCGCCGCCCGCGTGAGCCGCGCCTTCCGCCGCACCCGCTGCGCCGGCCGCACCTGCTTGCTGGGCCTGCATGTCGGCGTACATCTTTTCGCCGAGCTTTTGCGAAACCTTGCCGAGTTCCTCGACCTTCGCGTCGATCGCAGCCTTGTCGGCGGACGTGTCCTTCAGCACTTCCTCGAGCGACTTCAGCGACGCTTCGATGGCTTCCTTCTCGCCCGCGTCCAGCTTGTCGCCGTACTCGGTCAGCGCCTTCTTCGTGCTGTGGACCAGCGCGTCGCCCTGGTTGCGCGAATCAGCCAGCTCGCGCAGCTTGTGATCTTCCGCTGCGTTCGCTTCCGCGTCCTTGATCATCTGGTCGATTTCAGCCTCGGACAGGCCCGAGTTCGCCTTGATCGTGATCTTGTTTTCCTTGCCGGTCGCCTTGTCCTTCGCGCCGACGTGCAGGATGCCGTTCGCGTCGATGTCGAAGGTCACTTCGATCTGCGGCACGCCGCGCGGTGCCGGCGGGATGCCTTCGAGGTTGAACTCGCCGAGCAGCTTGTTGCCGGCTGCCATTTCGCGTTCGCCCTGGAACACCTTGATCGTCACGGCGCCCTGGTTGTCGTCCGCCGTCGAGTACACCTGAGCGTGCTTCGTCGGGATCGTCGTGTTCTTGCTGATCATCTTCGTCATCACGCCGCCGAGCGTCTCGATACCGAGCGACAGCGGGGTCACGTCGAGCAGCAGCACGTCCTTGCGGTCGCCCGACAGGACCTGGCCCTGGATCGCCGCGCCGACTGCGACGGCTTCGTCCGGGTTCACGTCACGGCGCGGATCCTTGCCGAAGAATTCCTTCACCTTCTCCAGCACCTTCGGCATACGCGTCTGGCCGCCGACCAGGATCACGTCGTCGATGTCCGACACCTTGACGCCTGCGTCCTTGATCGCGATGCGGCACGGTTCGATCGTGCGCTCGACCAGGTCTTCCACCAGCGCTTCCAGCTTCGCGCGGGTGATCTTCAGGTTCAAGTGCTTCGGGCCCGATGCGTCAGCCGTGATGTACGGCAGGTTGATTTCGGTCTGCTGGCTCGACGACAGCTCGATCTTCGCCTTTTCAGCGGCTTCCTTCAGGCGCTGCAGCGCGAGCACGTCCTTCGACAGGTCGACGCCCTGCTCCTTCTTGAACTCGCCGATGATGTAATCGATGATGCGCTGGTCGAAGTCTTCGCCGCCGAGGAACGTGTCGCCGTTGGTCGACAGCACTTCGAACTGCATTTCGCCGTCGACGTCCGCGATTTCGATGATCGACACGTCGAACGTGCCGCCGCCGAGGTCATACACGGCGATCTTGCGGTCGCCCTTCTCGGCCTTGTCGAGGCCGAACGCGAGCGCAGCCGCGGTCGGCTCGTTGATGATCCGCTTGACTTCGAGGCCTGCGATGCGGCCGGCGTCCTTGGTTGCCTGGCGCTGGCTGTCGTTGAAGTACGCCGGCACCGTGATCACGGCTTCCGTGACCGGCTCGCCGAGGTAGTCTTCTGCCGTCTTCTTCATCTTGCGCAGCACTTCCGCCGAAACCTGCGGCGGCGCGAGCTTCTCGCCGTGCGCTTCAACCCATGCGTCGCCGTTGTCGGCCTTGATGATGGTGTACGGCATCAGGCCGATGTCCTTCTGGACTTCCTTCTCTTCGAAGCGGCGGCCGATCAGGCGCTTCACTGCGAACAGCGTGTTCTTCGGGTTGGTCACCGACTGGCGCTTGGCCGGCGCGCCGACGAGCACTTCGTTGTCGTCCATGTAGGCGATGATCGACGGCGTGGTGCGCGTGCCTTCCGAGTTCTCGATGACCTTGACCTGGTTGCCTTCCATGATGGCGACGCACGAGTTCGTGGTGCCGAGGTCAATACCGATGATCTTTCCCATTTTTCCTAATCTCCAGAAATGCTTGTTTGCTGCGCAAAACGCCGCGTTTGTGGGCGGTTTCGCGCGCCAGAATTCAACTCTGTTCCCGAAATGCGTCCGTCCGATCCGTTTTCAAGACCCGACGAGCGATGCGGATATTAAATTTTTTCAATCGCTGCCTGCTAGCGGATCGCCGCCCGACGGATCGCCGCCCGACGCGGCGATTTTCGCGCGTGCCGCCGACACCGCTGCCTGGAACTGCGCGAGGCCATGCCAGCCCGTCGCGCGCCCGAGCCGCTTGCCACGGTGGAAGAAGAACCACGTCGGCACGCCGTGCAGCCCGAAGCGGCGCCCCAGCTGGTGGTGTTCGTACACGTTGCAATGGAACCACTTCAGGTCCAGCGCGCGGATCGCGTCGGGCTGGGCAAGCATCGCCTTCTTCGCGATCTCGCAGTTGAAGCAGTCGACGCCCCAGAAGAACACCACCGCGAGCGCGTCACCCGCGCCGCCGATCGCCGCGTCGAACGTGCCGGCGTCCAGCGCCTGCATGTCGAACGCGTTGAACGCGACCGGATCGACGCCGGCTGGCAGCATCGCGACGGCCTTACTTCGGCTGCGCGACGGTGACGAGCGCCGGACGCAGCACGCGGTCGGCGATCGTGTAGCCCTTTTGCAGCACGGTGACGACGGTGTTCGGCTCCTGCTCGGCCGGCACCATCGAAATTGCCTGGTGCTGATGCGGATCGAACTTCTCGCCGACCGGGTTCAGCGCGACGACGCGGCCCTTCTCGAGCGCGCTCGTCAGCTGGCGCAGCGTCAACTCGACGCCTTCGCGCACCTTCGCGATGTCGCCGGACGTATCGTTGACGGCCGCTTCCAGGCTGTCCAGCACGGGCAGCAGGTGCTCCGCGAAGCTCTCGATCGCGAACTTGTGCGCCTTCGCGACGTCGTCCTGCGCGCGGCGGCGGACGTTCTCGGTTTCGGCCTTCGCCCGCAGGTAGCTCTCCTGCAGCTCGGCGACCTTGGCTTGAGCCTCCGCGAGCGCCGCGTCGGCTGCTTCGGCGGCGGGAGCAGCGCCTTGCGCCGCCTGCTTCTCGCTGCCGATATCTTCGGCCGATTGGGATGCCGGGTTCTCTTGCGTGTTTTCCATGTCGCTGAAAGTCGATTAGAGGTTGAAGCCAAATCGGCAACCGCCGGACTATATATCCGGTGGCACCGCACATTGCTGGTGCAAATAAGGGTGAAAACGACGATTTCAAGAGGGTTATTCGCCGGCATTCTCCAATACCGCGAAACAACCGCGCGTCACGCCGGGGCATCGGCCGCATAGTCCGCCAGATCGGGCGAAACGGCCGGTAACAACGCTTACCTGGCAAGTACTAGCTTGGCACAGGCCCGCTGCACTACACTCCACTCAAGCGTCGGAAAAGCGTGTTTACCCCTAGCTGACCGTCGCCTGACATCCACCTGGCGCCGTTTTCACCCTTCTTCTCGAGGGGAGTACCATGAAACTGACCTTTGCGATCTCGGTGGTCGCGCTGGTACTCATTGCCGGCACCACCACCATCTGCCTGTCGGGAGCCGTCACCGACCGCACGACCGAATACGGAAGCGCGCGGGCGACGTTCGACCAGATGTTCAGCTCCCACCAGAAAATCTGTCGATGATGCGCCGGTCGCGCTTCGTCGGCCGGCCGTGCAGCTCGGCTGCCGGCTCGCGATACGTGCGGCGCCGCTCCAGTTCGGCGAGCCGCGCGGCCCGCCCTGCTTCCGTTTCCGCGTAAAGCGTCTGTGCGACGCTCGCCGGCCCGCGCACGTCGCACACGCCGAGCACGGCAATGTGCCAGACGATGCCGTCGATCGCAATCTCGACCTCGTCGCCCACGTGCACTTCCTTCGCCGGCTTGACCGCCGCGCCGCCGATCTTCACGTGCCCCTTGTCGACCGCATCGGTCGCGAGCGAGCGCGTCTTGAAGAACCGGGCCGCCCACAGCCATTTGTCGATGCGCAGCTTCGCGCCCGGTTCGGTCGAAATCTTGTAGTTCATCGCAGCCTCCGCCGGGCCGCCCGAAGGAGGCTGACCGCCCCCTCGGGCGGCAGTGAACGAAATGAGCGTGGGGGTCGTTTCATCTCAACCCACGGTTTCGGGCTGCGCGGCCCTGACCGGCCAGCCCTGCAGATTCTCGGCGACGATCTCGCCGAGCGCACCGATCCACGCGGGCGCGCCATTCAGGCATGGAATGCGGTGAAACGCCTTGCCACCGCCGGCGAGGAACTCGTCACGCACTTCCATGCCGATCTCCTCGATCGTCTCCAGGCAGTCGGCCGTGAAACCGGGACAGAACACGTCGGCCCGCCGCACGCCGGCCTCGCCGAACTCGCGCAGCGTCGGCGCGGTGTAAGGCTGCAGCCATTCGGCCTTGCCGAAGCGCGACTGGAACGTGACGCGGCATTCGGTGGTCGACAGCCCGAGCGCGGCCATCAGCAGCGCGCCCGTTTGCTGGCACTGGTCGTGATAGGGGTCGCCGAGGTCGAGCGTGCGCTTCGGCACGCCGTGAAAGCTCAGCACGAGCTTGTCGCCGGCCGCGAAGTCGGGCCGGCCGTGCTGCGCCCAATACTGGCGCACCTGCTCGGCCAGCGCATGGATATAGGCCGGATGGTCGGCGTAGTGCCGCACCGTGCGCACCTCGGGCTGGTTGCGCATGCGCGCGAGCGCTTCGAAGGCGGCGTCGAAGGCCGTGGCCGTGGTCGACGCCGAATATTGCGGGTACATCGGCATCAGCAGCACGCGCTCGACGCCCGCGCGCTTGAACTGCGCGAGCGCGTGCGAAATGTTCGGGCTGCCGTAGCGCATCGCGTAGTCGACCTGCACTTGATAGCCGTTCGACACGAGCAGGTGCCGCACGCTGTCGGTCTGGCGTTCCGTGTACACGCGCAGCGGCGAGCCCTCGGGCATCCAGACGGCTGCGTATTTCTTTGCAGACGCGCGGCCGCGCAGCGGCAGGATCACCGTGCGCAGCAGCACCTGCCAGATAGCCTGCGGAATCTCGACGACCCGCGGATCCGACAGGAATTCGGCCAGGTAGCGCCGTACCGCGCGCGGCGTGGGTGCGTCGGGCGTGCCGAGATTGATTAGCAGCACGCCGATGCGATGGGCAGCCGCGGTGCTCGAAGGCGGCTCAAGATCGAAACGCATGGGCAATTACGTGCTCTGGGCACGGGACCGGACGGCTCTCAATTATAGCGGGCCGCTGCGCGCCGGTCGGCTGGCCGTTCGGCCGACTGTCGGCACACACGGTGCCGCGGCACGATGACGGGGCAGGATCGGGCTGGCGACGGCAGGCTACTGCTGGCTCAGCGTGAGCGACAGCAGGCGCGCGGTGATGTCGACGATCGGTATCACGCGGTTGTACGCCATGCGGGTCGGGCCGATCACGCCGAGCGTGCCGACGATCTGCCCGTTCACCTCGTAAGGCGCGGTCACGACGCTCATTTCCTCGATCGGCACGAGCGTCGATTCGCCGCCAATGAAGATCTGCACGCCCTGGGCGTGGCTCGACACGTCGAGCAGTTGCAGGAGGCCCGTCTTTTGGTCGAATACGTCGAACAGCTTGCGCAGCCGAGCCATGTCGGACGAAAGATCCGCCACTTCGAGCAGGTTGCGCTCGCCGGAAATCAGCACGGTGTCCTCGGTGTCCGGCACCTCGGTGCTAGCCGTCACGGCGGCATGCATCAGCGCGGTCATGTCGCCGCGCAACTGGTCGATCTCGTCGCGCAGGCGGCGGCGCACCTCGTCGAACGACAGTCCGGCGAAATGCGCGTTGATGTAGTTGGACGCCTCGGTCAGTTGCGACGGCGAGTAATCGCGCGGCGTCGCGAGCATCCGGTTCTGCACGTCGCCCTCGGGCGTGACGATGATCAGCAGGATGCGCTTGTCCGACAGGCGCATGAACTCGATCTGCTTGAACACGTGGCTGCGGCGCGGCGTCAGCACCACGCCCGCGAACTGCGACAGGTTGGACAGCACGCTCGCGGCGGCCGCCACGACGCGCTGCTGCGGCTCGCCGGCCTGCAGCGTGTTCTGCACCTGCCGCGCAACGGCTTCGGCGTCGATCGGCGCCTCGACCGTCAGCATCGTGTCGACGAACAGCCGGTAGCCGCGGGGCGTCGGCACGCGGCCGGCCGACGTGTGCGGGCTCGACACGAGGCCGAGCTCCTCCAGGTCGGACATCACGTTGCGGATCGTTGCCGGGCTCAACTCGAGCCCGGAGTAACGGGACAACGTGCGCGATCCGACTGGCTGACCGTCGGCGATATACCGTTCGATCAGGGTTTTCAGGAGGGTTCGTGCGCGAGGATCTAGCATGGTGGAAAATTTTAGCGCAACCGCGCGACCACGGCGAGTGGCGTCGGTTGCCGTTGCGCGGGCCGGCCCGATCCGGCCCCGTCTGCCCACAGCCGGTTCTTTTCGTCAACGAGCTATGGTGTAATGCCGGCATGAAAACCGGTAATCAGTTCAACACTGTCGCGCTCGTCGGCCGGAGCAACACGCCGAACATCGCCGAGCCGCTCGCCACACTGGCCGCCTGCGTCGCCAAGCGGGGCTTCGAGGTCGTCTTCGAAGCCGAAACCGCGCGCGAGATCGGCATCACCGGCTATCCGGCGCTGACCCCGGCCGAAATCGGGGCGCGCGCCGACGTGGCGGTCGTACTGGGCGGCGACGGGACGATGCTCGGCATCGGCCGTCAGCTCGCGCCGTACAGGACACCGCTGATCGGGATCAACCACGGGCGGCTCGGCTTCATCACCGATATCGCGGCGGCCGACATGCAGGCGCTCGTCCCGGTGATCCTGTCGGGCAAGTTCGAGCGCGAGGAGCGCGCGCTGCTCGAGGCCCGGATCATGCGCGACGGCGAACCGATCTACCACGCGCTCGCCTTCAACGACGTCGTCGTGAACCGCAGCGGCTTCTCCGGGATGGTCGAGCTGCGCGCATCGGTCGACGGCCGGTACATGTACAACCAGCGTTCGGACGGCCTGATCGTCGCCACGCCGACCGGCTCGACCGCTTACGCACTGTCGTCGGCCGGCCCGATCCTCCATCCGCAGCTGGCGGGCATCGTGCTCGTGCCGATCGCGCCGCACGCGCTGTCGAACCGGCCGATCGTGCTGCCCGACGATTCGAAAATCGCGATCCAGATCGTCGGCGGGCGCGACGTCAACGTGAACTTCGACATGCAGTCGTTCACCGCGCTCGAACTGAACGACACGATCGAGGTGCGCCGCTCGAAGCACACGGTGCCGTTCCTGCACCCGATCGGCTACAGTTACTACGCAACGCTGCGCAAGAAGCTGCACTGGAACGAACACGCCTCGAACGAAGACGACAAGGCGTCCTGACGCCGCTCTGCCCGACATCATGCTCCGCCACCTCTCGATCCGCGACTTCGTCATCGTCGCCGCGCTCGATCTCGAATTCGACAGCGGCTTTTCCGTCTTTTCCGGTGAAACCGGCGCCGGGAAATCGATCCTGATCGACGCCCTCGCCCTCGCGCTCGGCGAACGTGCCGACGCGAGCGTCGTGCGCACCGGCTGCAGCCGCGCCGACATCACCGCCGAATTCACGCCGCACGACCGCGTCGCGCGCTGGCTCGACGAACACGCGTTCGACACCGAGGACACCGTGATGCTGCGCCGCGTGATCGATGCGAACGGCCGGTCGCGCGCGTTCATCAACGGCACCAGCGCGACGCTCGCGCAGCTGCGCGAGCTTGGCGAAATGCTCGTCGACATCCACGGCCAGCATGCGCACCAGCTGCTGATGCGGCCCGATGCGCAGCGCGAGTTGTTCGATACGCACGCGGGCCTCGTCGCCGATGCCGCGAACGTCGCGCGCGCATGGCGCGTGTGGCGCGACGCGACGCAGGCGATCGAGGCAGCCAAAGCGCACGAGCGCGAGCTGCAGCTCGAACGCGAAAAGCTCGCCTGGCAGCTCGCCGAACTCGACAAGCTCGCGCCGCAAGCCGGCGAATGGGACGAAGTCAGCAACGAGCACAAGCGCCTGTCGCATTCGGCGAACCTGATCGAAGGCGTGCGCGGTGCGCTTAACGCGCTGTCCGAGTCCGACGACGCGATGCTCGCGCAGCTCGGCGCGATCGTGTCGAAGCTGCGCAGCCTCGCCGACTACGACACCTCGCTCAGCGACGCGCTCGCGTCGCTCGAACCGGCCGAGATCCAGTTGCAGGAAGCCGTCTATTCGCTGCAGCACTATGCGCAGCGCGTCGATCTCGATCCCGAACGGCTCGCGCAGGTCGAAACGCGTCTCGATGCGCTGCACTCGACCGCCCGCAAGTTCCGCTTGCCGCCCGACACGCTGCACGAAGAACACGCGGCACGCCGCGCGCAGCTCGCCGCACTCGATGCGGCGGCCGATCTCGGCGCGCTCGTGGCGGCGCAGACCAAGGCGCGGGAAGCCTATCTCGCCGACGCCAAACACCTGTCCAAGGCACGCGCGCAGGCCGCCAAGGCGCTCGGCACGGCCGTCACGGCCGGCATGCAGGAACTGTCGATGGCGGGCGGGAGCTTCGAAGTCGCGCTCGTGCCGCTCGCCGACGGCGGCCCGCACGGGCTCGAGCAGGTCGAATTCCGGGTCGCCGGGCACCCCGGCGTGCCGCTGCGGCCGCTCGCGAAGGTTGCGTCGGGCGGCGAGCTCGCGCGGATCAGCCTCGCGCTCGCGGTGATCGCCAGCGCGGCAAGCCCGACGCCGACGCTGATCTTCGACGAAGTCGATACGGGCATCGGCGGCGGCGTCGCCGAAGTGGTCGGCCGCCTGCTGCACCAGCTCGGGCGCGATCGCCAGGTGCTGTGCGTGACACACCTGCCGCAAGTCGCCGCGCGCGGGGATCACCACTACCAGGTCGCAAAAGGCGCCGACGACCGTGGCGGTACGGTGTCGACCGTCGTCGCACTCGACCGCGCCAGCCGCATCGAGGAAGTCGCACGGATGCTCGGCGGCCTCGAGATCACGGCGACCACGCGCAAGCACGCGAAGGAAATGCTGGCCGCCTGACGCAGGCCACCCGTTATCCGTTCATCGATCGCAAAAAGACCGGCGCACGCGCCGGTCTTTTTTTGGCCCCGGTGGCGCAAGCGCGTCCATCCTGCCGCACCGCGTCGAACGGCCGTTTCAACTATCCGTTTCAACCGTCCCGAACACGCGCTCCCACAGCGCCGTGACAGCGGCCCGCTCGTCGGCCACCACCGCCGGATCGACCCGCGCCTTTTCCATGCCATCGAGCCGCAGCTTGTGCTGCAGCTTCCGATACTTCCGGTACGCCGCACCCACCCGCTCGGCCTCGTCCTCGCCCATCAACCCGAAGCGCGCGACCTCGCGCAGCAGCGCGATGTTGCCCGTGTTGCGGATCAGCTCGGCATCGCTCGACGCGTGCAGCAGCACCCAGTACTGGACGATGAACTCGATGTCGACCATCCCGCCGCGATCGTGCTTCAAGTCGAACAGCTCGGTCTGGTTCGGGTGGCCGGCGAACACCTTGCCGCGCATGTCGACGATTTCCTTCGCAAGCACGCCGCCGTCGCGCGGCGTCGTCAGCACCTGCTGGCGGATCGCCTCGAAGTCCGCGCCGATCTGCGCGTCGCCCGCGCTGTAGCGGGCACGCGTCAGCGCCTGGTGCTCCCAGACCCACGCGGTATTCGCGGCGTCGCCCTCGCGCAGCTGGTAGCGGCGGAACGCGTCGAGATCGGTGACGAGCAGCCCGGCCTCGCCGTTCGGCCGCAGCCGCAGGTCGATGTCGAACAGCGCGCCCGCCCCGGTCGCCGTGGTGAGCCACGTGATCAGGCGCCGCGTGAAGGTCGTGTAGACGTCCGCCGAGCGCTCGTCGGCGTCGTCGTACAGGAAGATCAGGTCGAGATCCGATGCGTAGCCGAGCTCCTTGCCGCCGAGCTTGCCGTACGCGATCACCGCGAACTTCGGCACGTCGCGATGGCGCTTCGCAAGCTGCGACCAGACGACTTCGATCGTCACGTCGAGCACCGCGTCGGCCAGCTCGGAAAGCCGGTCGCTCACGTGTTCGACCGACAGTTGCCCGGCCAGATCGATCAGCAGGATCCGGAACACCTCCGCGTGCTGGGCGTGCCGCAGCAGGTCCATCTGTTGCTCGGGGCCGTCGGCCGCGGCGAGTCGCGCGCGCAGTGCGTCCTTGAACGCGGGCCAGTCGAACGGGCTCGCGATCGCCTCGTCGTCGAGCAGTTCGTCGAGCAGCTGCGGATGGCGGATCAGGTAGCCGCCGCCCCAGCGCGTCGCACCGAGCACCGACAGCACGCGGTCGAGCGCGGCCGGATATTCGGTCAGCAATGCGAGATAGACACCGCGCCGGCTGACCGTCTCGAGCAGGTCGAACAGGCGCACGATCGTGTCGTCGCGGCGCGCGGCGTCGATGTTCGGCGCGGCGTCGAGCGCCCGCTGCGCGACGCTGTCGAAGCGCTGCCGGCTCTTTTCCGGCAGGCCCGTGTAGCGCGACGACTGCCAGATCGCGCGCAGCCGGGCGAGCACGGTGGCCGGATCCTTGAAACCGAGGCCGTCGAGACGCGCGACCAGCGCGTCGTCCTCGCCGTCGTCGGCCAGCGCGCCGCTCCAGATCCACGCGGCTGCCGTGTCGTCGCCGGCCGCGCAGGGCGCGCCGCTCGCCTTGTCGGCAAAAATCTGGTCGAACTGCGCTTCGACGAACGTGCGGTGGCCGTCCAGCACCGTCATCAGCGCCGCGTAGTCGGCAAAGCCCAGCGACGCGGCCAGCGCCGCGCGTTCGTCGGGCTCGACCGGCATCGCGTGCGTCTGCGCGTCGTTGCGGTACTGCAGCCGGTGCTCGAGCGTGCGCAGGAAATTGTAGGCATCGGTCAGGCGCGCACGCACATCCTCGCCGATCAGCCCGCGCGCCTGCGCATGGCGCAGCACCGCGAGCGTCGGCCGCACGCGGAACTCCGCATCCTGGCCGCCGCGGATCAGCTGGAACACCTGCGCACTGAATTCGATCTCGCGGATCCCGCCGCGCCCGAGCTTGATGTCGTCGGCCTTGTCGGGCCGCATCGACGCGCGGCGCGCGGCTTCCTGCCGGATCTGCTGGTGCAGCGAGCGGATCGCGCCGATCACGCCGAAGTCGAGATAGCGGCGGTAGACGAACGGCTTGACGAGCGACTCGAGTTGCGACTCCAGCCGTTGCGCCGCGTCGCTTTCGCCCTCCGACACGAGCCGCCCCTTGATCCACGCGTAGCGCTCCCACTCGCGGCCCTGCACGTAGAAATATTCCTCGAGCATGCCGAGGCTGCAGACGAGCGGCCCCGAATCGCCGTTCGGACGCAGCCGCATGTCGACGCGAAACACGTAGCCGTCGGCCGTGACTTCCGACAACACGCCGATCAGCCGCCGGCCGAGCCGCGTGAAGTATTCCTGCGTGGACAACGGCGAACGCGTGCCGCCGGTCGTCTCGCCGTCGTCCTCGTAGACGAAGATCAGGTCGATGTCCGACGACACGTTCAGCTCGCGGCCGCCGAGCTTGCCCATCCCGACCACGCCGAGCACGACGCGCTGGCCGTCGGCGCCGCGCGGCTCGCCGTAAAGCGCCTCGAGCTCGGCCGACAGCAGCGCGAGCGAGCGCTGCACCGACACCTCGGCGAGATCGGTCATCGCGCCCGTCACTTCGGCGACGTCGGCCAGCCCGCGCAGGTCGCGCTCCGCGACCGCGCCAAACACCTCGGCGCGCAGTTGCCGCAGCGCGCGCTTCAGTTGCTCCTCGGTCGGCGCAGCCGCGCCGGCGGCCGGCGTGCCGAGCAGCTCGGTGAGGCGCGCATCCTGCTGCGCGCGGGTGAGCGGTGCGGCGGCCCACACGGCGATCTGTTCGGCCAGCGCGGGCCGCGCGGCGGCCGCTCGGGCCAGGTAACGGGAATAGGACGTGCAGATCAGGGCGGAAGCGTCGGTCATCGAGAAGCGGGCCTGGCGGAACGGCCGGCCGGCACGGGAAACGCACGCGCGCCCCGCTCCCGACCGGCTCCATGGACTCGGCGCGGCGTCGCGGGGCAGGTGCGCCCGTCGCGAAACCGCGCGCCGGAAAGCCCGTGCCGCGCTGCCGCAACGGCCGCCGGCACGAACCCGTGTGATACATTTCAACGTCAGTCTGCAAAACTACCATATCGCCGCCCGTCCGCCGCATGTCCGACCGTCAGGAATCCGCCGTAGCTGCGCCCGAAGCGGGACCTCCGAAGCACGATCATCCGGTCCTGCGTCGCGTGTTCAGGGTGACGCTGGCAGTCGGGATCGGCACCTACTTCGTCGCGTCCGGCGCGTTCCTCGGGCTGCGTTATGTCCTGCTGCCCCGCATCGACGAATTCCGCCCGCGCATCGAACGCGCGGTGTCCGACAAGCTCCACGCGCAGCTTTCAATCGGCAAGCTTTCCCCGAACTGGTCCGGCATGCAGCCGGGCGTCGAACTCACGAACCTGACGATCCGCGGCCGTGACGGCAAGGTCGCGCTGTCGGTGCCGCATGCGACGGCCGCGCTGTCATGGATGTCGCTGCTGCGGCTGTCGCCCGCGCTGTCGAGCCTGATCGTCGACCAGCCCGACCTGGTCGTCGCGCGTGCCGCCGACGGCTCGCTGAGCATCGCGGGCGTCGGCGTGGGGACCACCCACGGCGGCAACGACACGTTCGGCACGTGGCTGCTGAACCAGGAGGCGATCGTGCTGCGCGGCGGCACGCTGCGCTGGCGCGACGCGCAGCATGACGCGCCGGAGCTCGTGCTGTCGGGCATCCGGCTCGCGGTGCTCAACACCGGCCGCGTGCACAAGGCCGCGCTGCAGGCGCCCGCGAACGGCACGCTGCTGCTCGGCCCGCTCGACTTCCGTGCGCGCTTCAAGCACAAGCCGCTCGCGCCGATCGGCAAGCCGGCGAACTGGACGGGCGACGCGTACCTGTCGACGGGCCCGGTCGACCTGCAGACGCTGGCGCGCTACCTCGACATGCCGCTCACGATTCACGCGGGCCGGATCGACAACGCGATCTGGGCTACCTTCAGCGACGGCCACCTGCATTCGGCGGGCGGCGACCTGCAGGGCGCGGACGTCGCGCTGCGCGTGCGCCCGACGCAGCCGCGGCTCGACGTGCCGACGGTCGGCTTCGGCTGGGACATGCAGCTCGACGCCGGCCACGACTACAAGCTGCACCTGACACGCTTCAACGCGGAGCTCGGCCAGCCGCCGCTGCCGGACGGCACGCCGCTCGCCCGCTCGCTCGCGCTGTCGACGCTGACGGCCCGCTACCGCGTGCCGACCGCGAACCAGGGGCAGTTGTTGAGCGTCGTCGGCGACCGCGTCGATCTCGGCATCCTCAGCGAATTCATTCGCGGCCTGCCGCTGCCGGCACGCCTGCGCAACGAGCTGATCAAGATCGACCCGCGCGGAATGGTGTCGAACTATCACATCGAGGTCGAACGCGCGAAACCCGCGCACGCGGACCTCGCCGACGAGGAGCGGCGCATGGGCGCCGCGCCGATCGTGCGCTACCGCTTCCTCGGCGACCTGCAAGGCATCAGCTTCGCGGCGCAGGAACCGCCGCCCGGGCTCTCGCCGCGCGGCCACCCGCGCGCCGGCTGGCCGGGTGTCGAGAACCTGTGGGGCCGCGTCGACGCGAACGAGACAGGCGGCTCTGCACATTTCGACACGGTCAATGCGGCCGTCACGGTGCCCGGCGAATTCGACGAGCCGCGCCTGACGTTCGACCGCCTGCGCGGCAATGCCAAATGGACGATCACGCCCGCGCCCGGCGAGAAGCACGCGCGCGTCGACGTATCGCTGCCCGACCTGCTCGTCTCGAACCCCGATGCCGAAATCGCGGTGTCGGGCTCGTACGCGAACCCCGGCCACGGCCGCGGCTCGCTCGACCTGCGCGCCGATTTCGCCCGCGCGTCGGTGGCGCGCATCCCCCGCTACCTGCCGACCGGGATGTCCGAACACCTGCGCGACTATCTCGGCCACGCGCTGCAGGACGGCCAGGTGACCAAGGGCGCGTCGATCGTCGCCCGTGGCCCGCTCGAGAAATTCCCGTTCGAACACGAGCCGGACGCCGGCGTGTTCCACATCGTCGCGCCGTTCACCGGCGGCCGCTTCGAACCGACGCCGTACCCGCCGCGCAAGCTCGCGAACGGCACGCCGAGCGTCTGGCCGGCGCTCGACGGGATCGACGGCGTGTTCGAGCTCGCGCAGAACAAGCTGCGCTTCGACATCCACCGCGCACACTACAAGCGCGTCGCGCTGACGAAGGTCGCCGGCCGCATCGACGATCTCGGCAATCCGACCCACTCGCCGCTCATCATCGACGGCCATGCGCAGGGCCCGCTCGCCGACCTGATCGACTACGCGGACAACAGCTCGCTCGGCACGATGAGCGGGCACATCGGCCAGCGGATCGATGCGCAGGGACCGGCGTCGCTCGGGCTCAAGATCACGATTCCGCAGCACGTCGCGCATCCGCACACGCACGTCGAAGGCGCACTCGCATTCGGCGGCAACACGCTGACGACCAATGGCGTGCCGCCGCTGTCGGCACTGCGCGGCAGTGTCCGGTTCACCGAGGCCGGCGCGTCGCTGCACGACCTGTCGGGACGCTTCCTCGGCGGCCCGGTGCGCGCGAACGGCAACTTCCAGTCGCACGGCCCGTACTCGGTAGACGTCGACGGCCGGCTCGCGCTTGACGCCGCACGCGGCCTGAACCTGCACGGCCCGGCCGCCGCACTGCTCGAACACGTGGTCGGCGACGCACCGTACAAGGTCGCCGTGCGCGGCGCACCGGGCCGCTTGCCCGACATCAGCGCGCACTCCGACCTGACCGGCGTCGCGCTGAATTTCCCCGCGCCGTTCGCGAAGACGGCCGGCACGCCGATGCCGTTCAGCTTCACACTGCAGCCGGCGCCGCAAACCGACGGCAAGCGCCTCGAACACGCGGACCTGACGCTCGGCTCCGTGTCGGCCACCTACCTGCTCGACGCGACGCGCGGCCAGCCGCTGCGCGCGGTGCGCGGCGCGATGGGCATCCACCGGATGCCCGACATGCCGCAGGACGGCGTGAGCGCGGCCGTCGACGTCAACGAACTGGACGCCGACGCCTGGCTCGCGCTTGCCCATACGCTGAAGCCCGACACGCCGCGCGCGCCGGAGCCGCAGGCCGCGCCGCGCGTCGATTTCGCAAGCTTCGCGCCGAAGCGTTTCGCGCTCCACTTCGGCACGCTGAAGCTGCTCAAGCGCAACTGGGAAAACGTGATCATCGGCGCGTCGCACGTCGACGAACTGTGGCAGGCGAACATCGCGTCGAACCAGGTGTCGGGCTACCTGTCGTGGGCGCCGGGCGGCGGCCACAACGGCGCGGGCGTGCTGAACGCGCGGCTCGCGAAGCTCGTGGTGCCCGACAGCGCGCAGCACGATCTCGTCGGCCGCGCGATGAACCTGCCGACACCGACCGACCGCCCGATGCCGTCGATCGACCTGATCGTCGACCAGGTCGTCGCGCGCAACCACGACATCGGCCGCCTCGTCGTCAACGCGCGCAATATCGATGAAGCCGGCACGCCGGTCTGGCAGCTCGACAAGCTGGAGCTGTCGAACCCGGACGCAAAGCTGACGGCGACCGGCAACTGGCGCACGTCGCGCCGCGCGCTCGCCCGCGGTGCCGACGAGAGCGACGCACCGCGCCGTACCGTGTTCGACTTCAAGCTCGACATCGGCAACGCGGGCGCACTGCTCGACCGCGTCGGCCTGCCGCGCACGCTGGCGGGCGGCCATGGCTCGGTGACCGGCAAGGTCGGCTGGCGCGGCGGCCCGACCGCGCTCGACTTCCCGTCGCTCGGCGGCCAGATCGCGATCGATCTCGAACACGGCCAGATCCTGAAGGTCGACCCGGGCGCGGCGAAGCTGCTCGGCGTGCTGAGCCTGCAGAGCCTCGCGCGCTTCCTGACGCTGAATTTCCGCGACGTGATCGGCAAGGGGCTGCCGTTCGACAAGATCACCGGCACCGGCCAGATCTCGAACGGGATCGCCCGCACCGACGACTTCTCGATGATGACGGGGCCCGCGAACGTCGCCGTGCGCGGCGCGGTCGATCTCGGCGCCGAGACGCAGGACCTCCATGCGCACGTCGCACCGAAGATCAGCGCGGGCGCCGCCGCGATCGGGGCGGCCATCATCAACCCGCTGCTCGGCGTCGGCGTGCTGGCCGCGAACTACGCGCTGTCGGAGACGCTGTCGCGCGCGTTCGCGCTCGACTACGCGATCACCGGCTCGTGGGCGCACCCGCACATCGAGCGGGTGCGGGGCGATCAGGGTAAGATGAATCACGGTCCGGCCGATGCGGCGAATCATTGAGCCGCGCGTCGAATCGCATACGGTGCCGGGCCGCACCCCATTTATGACGCAACCGATCCCGCGATGACCGACCACACCCGTTCCGCCACGCCCTTCCAGGTCGCCGCGCTGCAGATGGTGAGCACGCCGGACGTCGCGCGCAATCTCGCCGAAGCCCGCCGCCTGATCGCGGAAGCCGCCGGTGAAGGCGCGCAGCTCGTGCTGCTGCCCGAGTATTTCTGCTTCATGGGCCACCGCGACACCGACAAGCTCGCGCTCGCCGAACCCTACCAGGACGGCCCGATCCAGCACTTCCTCGCGGAAGCCGCGCGTCGCCACGGTATCTGGGTGATCGGCGGCACGCTGCCGCTGAAGGCGCCGGAGCCCGATCGCGTGCTCAACACGACGCTCGTGTTCGATCCGTCCGGCAACGAAGCCGCGCGCTACGACAAGATCCACCTGTTCAACTTCGAGAAAGGCGACGAATCGTTCGACGAGGCGCGCACGATCCGCGCGGGCGATACGGTCGTCGCGTTCGACGCGCCGTTCGGGCGGGTCGGCCTGTCGGTCTGTTACGATCTCCGCTTTCCGGAGCTGTATCGCAGGATGGGCGACTGCGCGCTGATCGTCGTACCGTCGGCGTTTACGTATACGACGGGCCGCGCGCACTGGGAAACGCTGCTGCGCGCGCGGGCCGTCGAGAACCAGTGCTACGTGCTCGCGGCCGCACAAGGCGGCAAGCACGAGAACGGCCGGCGCACCTGGGGCCACAGCATGCTGATCGACCCGTGGGGCGAGATCGTCGCGGTCCGTGACGTGGGCGCCAGCGTCGTGCTCGGCGCGATCGATCCGCAGCGCATCGCCGACGTGCGCCAGAGCCTGCCCGCGTGGCGGCACCGCGTGCTGACCTGAATCCGCCGCGCCGCTTGAAACGCCGCGCGGCCAACCCATCTGCCCAGAAGCACCCGACAACTTTTTGAGAAACCCCGATATCCGCATGAACATCATCGAACCCGGCATCCGCAACCTCGCGCTGGCGAAGGACATCCTGCTCACGCCGTACGGCCTCGACGAAAGCCTGCTCACGCGCACGATCGCCGACATCTTCACGCATCGCGTCGACTACGCGGATCTGTACTTCCAGGCGACCCGCAGCGAAGCGTGGAGCCTTGAGGAAGGCATCGTCAAATCGGGCAGCTTCAGCATCGACCAGGGCGTCGGCGTGCGCGCGGTCGCGGGCGACCGCACCGCGTTCGCGTATTCCGACGACCTGTCGCCGGAAGCCATCGCGCAAGCCGCTGCGGCCACCAAAGCAATCGCGGCGGCCGGCGGCGGCCGCCAGAAGATCAAGGCGGCATCGTCGCTGAAGGGCATCTCGGGCCGCGACCTGTACCTGCCGTCCGATCCGCTCGCGTCGCTCGACGCGACGGCCAAGGTCAAGCTGCTCGAGCGCATCGAGCAGATGGCACGCGGCCGCGACCCGCGCATCACGCAGGTGATGGCTGGCCTCGCCGGCGAATACGACGTCGTGCTGGTCGCGCGCAGCGACGGCGCGCTCGCGGCCGACATCCGCCCGCTCGTGCGCGTGTCGGTCACGGTGATCGCCGAGCAGAACGGCCGCCGCGAGATCGGCTCCGGCGGCGGCGGCGGCCGCTTCGACTACGGCTACTTCACCGACGACGTGCTGTCGCGCTACGTCGACGACGCCGTGCATGCGGCGCTCGTGAACCTCGACGCCCGCCCCGCGCCGGCCGGCGCGATGACGGTCGTGCTCGGGCCGGGCTGGCCGGGCGTGCTGCTGCACGAAGCGATCGGCCACGGCCTCGAGGGCGACTTCAACCGCAAGGGTTCGTCGGCATTCGCGGGCCGGATCGGCGAGCGCGTCGCCGCGAAGGGCGTGACGGTGGTCGACGACGGCACGCTGCCGAACCGCCGCGGCTCGCTGAACATCGACGACGAAGGCAACCCGACGCAGTGCACGACGCTGATCGAGGACGGCATCCTGAAGGGCTACATCCAGGACACGCTGAACGCGCGCCTGATGAAGATGCCGGTTACCGGCAACGCGCGCCGCGAGTCGTACGCGGCGCTGCCGATGCCGCGCATGACGAACACGTACATGCTGAACGGCGACAAGGATCCGCAGGAAATCATCGCATCGGTGAAGAACGGCCTGTACGCGGTGAACTTCGGCGGCGGCCAGGTCGACATCACGAACGGCAAGTTCGTGTTCTCGGCGTCCGAGGCGTACATGATCGAGAACGGCAAGATCACCTACCCGGTGAAGGGCGCGACGCTGATCGGCAGCGGCCCCGAATCGCTGAAGGACGTGAGCATGATCGGCAACGACATGTCGCTGGACTCGGGTGTCGGCGTGTGCGGCAAGGAAGGCCAGAGCGTGCCGGTCGGCGTCGGCCAGCCGACCCTGCGGATCGACCGGATGACGGTCGGCGGTACGGCATAACCGCATCGCGGCGCAGACATTCCGCGCATTTTGAAGAAAACGCGCGGAATGTCCGCATTTTCGACGTGTCCCGGTTGCCAGCCGACCGGCGACCGGGTATAAATTCCGAATCAACTTTTTTGACGAACCGAATCTCCGTCATGTCCGCCAAGTTTTACTTTTACTTTTTTTGGCATCTCAGACCGCTGGCGGATCGAGAGGGTTGATGGCGCGTAAAGCGCAACCGAAATTCCCGAAAAAACCGCCGGCGAACCCGGCGGTTTTTTTTCGCCCTTCGCCACCCGGTCGCCGCCGCAGCGGTCCCGCGGCCCCGACCGAAACCACTGAATTGCCTGAATTGATGAATCTGCCGCACGCGCACTCGCACTGACCGAACCGCGCCCGGAACCAAGGAGAAACAGCATGCCCCCGCACAACACCGACGACGTCCGTATTCGCGAACTCAAGGAACTGACGCCGCCCGCCCACCTGATCCGCGAATTCGCGTGCTCCGAAGCCGCGTCCGAGCTGATCTACAACTCGCGCCAGTCGATGCACCGCATCCTGCACGGGATGGACGACCGGCTGATCGTGGTGATCGGGCCGTGCTCGATCCATGACACGAAGGCGGCGATCGAATACGCGGGCCGGCTGGTGAAGGAGCGCGAGCGCTTCAAGGGCGAACTGGAAATCGTGATGCGCGTGTATTTCGAGAAGCCGCGCACGACGGTCGGCTGGAAGGGCCTCATCAACGATCCGCACCTCGACAACAGCTTCAAGATCAACGAAGGGCTGCGCACTGCGCGCGAGCTGCTGCTGCAGATCAACGAGATGGGGCTGCCGGCCGCGACCGAGTACCTCGACATGATCAGCCCGCAATACATCGCCGACCTGATCTCGTGGGGTGCGATCGGCGCGCGCACGACGGAATCGCAGGTGCACCGCGAACTCGCGTCGGGGCTGTCGTGCCCGGTCGGTTTCAAGAACGGCACCGACGGCAACGTGAAGATCGCGGTGGACGCGATCAAGGCCGCCTCGCAGCCGCACCATTTCCTGTCGGTGACGAAGGGCGGCCATTCGGCGATCGTGTCGACGGCGGGCAACGAAGACTGTCACGTGATCCTGCGCGGCGGCAAGGCACCGAACTACGACGCGGACAGCGTGAACGCCGCGTGCGCGGACATCGGCAAGGCCGGCCTCGCCGCGCGCCTGATGATCGACGCAAGCCACGCGAACAGCTCGAAGAAGCACGAAAACCAGATCCCCGTGTGCGCCGACATCGGCCGCCAGATCGCAGCCGGCGACGCCCGCATCGTCGGCGTGATGATCGAATCGCATCTCGTCGAGGGGCGCCAGGACCTGAAGGAAGGCTGCGAGCTGACCTACGGCCAGAGCATCACCGACGCGTGCATCGCGTGGGACGACAGCGTGAAGGTGCTCGAAGGCCTCGCGGAATCGGTGAAGGCGCGCCGCGTCTCGCGCGGCAGCGGGAACTGACGGACGCAAACAGGCTGGCCGCATGACCCCGCCTGTCGGTGGATTGGCCGTGCGGCCAGCGTGCGGTCGTCATTTCGCTCTGCTAGACTAGCTAACGTTATCTAGCTAACCAGGGGGGCGACGATGCCGACCGTCAACATGCACGATGCCAAGTCGCGGCTCTCAAGCCTCGTCGAAGCGCTTGAATTGGGGCGCGAGTCCGAAGTCGTGATCGCCCGCAATGGTCATCCGGTTGCGCGGATCGTTCCTTACGCGGCGCCGAAGCGAATCGGTGCCGCTCGTCAATTGCTTGCCGGGCTGAACATCCCGACAACCGTCGAGGCATTCAATGCCGGTGACGAATCGATCGCGGCCGACTTCGATGTCAGTTCGGAACAGGGGCTCGCACCGTGAAGCTGCTGCTCGATACGCACATCGCACTCTGGGCGGCTGAAGGCGCACCTCAACTTTCGGCGACCGCCGCCGCGTTGATCGAGCATCCCGAGAACACGCTGTACGTCAGCGCCGCGTCCATCTGGGAAATCGCGATCAAATACCGCAAAGGCAATCTGCCCGTTCACCCACGTGATGCACGCTCGGCATTTCGGCTCGCCGGTTTTGCGGAGTTACCGATCAGCAGCGATCACGTCGAAGGTGTCGCCGCGTTGCCCGATTTTCCAGATCACGCCGATCCGTTCGACCGCGTGATGGTCGCGCAGGCGCTCCATGAAGGCATGCCGCTCGTCAGTGCCGATCCGAAAGTGTGGCGCTATCACGCGACGCTGATGCTGCGCGCCTGACGCCCTATGCGCTCAACAAAAAGCCCGGCTCGCGCCGGGTTTTTTCATTGGCCGGAGCCCCTCCACCCGCGCATCACTCGAGCGCGCCCGAACCGAAGATCTCGGTATTCACGCGTTCCGGCGCGACGCCCAGCGCGACGAGCGCGTCACGCTGCGTCTTCATGAACCCGATCGGGCCGCAGATGTAGTAGTCGGCATCCGGCACGAGCGCGTATTGCTGCACGCGCTCCGGCGTGAGGCGCCCTTCCAGGTCGTGGTCGATGCCGGCGCGATCGTTCGGGCCAACCCGCTCGTACAACACCGTGCGCTTGACGTTCGCATGCTCGCGCACCGTATCGTTCAGCCAGTCGCGGAACGCGTGCACCGCGCCCGAGCGGCAAGCGTGGACGAACCGCACGTCGCGCTGGCTGCCCTCGGCGATCAGCGTCGACGCCATCGACATCATCGGCGTGATGCCGACGCCGCCGGAAATCAGCACCACGGGCGTCTCGACGCCACGCTTCAGCGAGAATTCGCCCATCGGCGCGGTCACTTCGACGATCGCACCCTCTTCCACGCCGTCGTGCATCAGCGTCGACACCTTGCCGGCCGGAATGACTTCCGGCTTGCCGGCTTCACGCTTCACCGAGATGCGCAGCCACTTGCGGTGCGGCGCGTCGGACAGGCTGTACTGGCGCGGCTGGTCGACGCCCAGGTCGCCGACGAAGCGCTTCACCGTGATGTACTGGCCAGGCTCGAACGTCGGCGCCGCACCGCCGTCAGCCGGTGTCAGGTAGAACGACGTGATCTCGTCGCTCTCGCGCACCTTGCGCTCGACCTTGAACGGACGGAACCCGCTCCACGCGGCGCCCGCGTACAGGTCGGCCTCGACGCCGATCAGGATCTGCGCGAGCTGGCCGTACGCGACGCGCCACGCCTCGAGGGTTTCGGCATCGACCGCGTCGCCCAGCACCTCGACGATCGACGCAAGCAGGTTTTCCCCGACGATCGGGTAATGCTCGGGGCGGATGTTCAGGCTCGCATGCTTGTGCGCGATCCTGGTCACGGCGCCACCCAGCGCGCCGAGATTGTCGATGTTCGCCGCATACGCGTAGACGGCTTTCGCGAGCGTTTCCGGCTGGCTGCCCGTCTTCTGGTGCGTCTGGTTGAACAGGTTCTTCAGTTCCGGATGGCGCGCGAACATGCGCTGGTAGAAGTGCTTCGTGATCGTCGCGCCGTGCACGGCGAGGACAGGGGCAGTGGCCTTCACGCGAGCCATCTGGTCAGCGGTGATGTGGGTCATGTTCGTTCTCCGTTAAACATGCACACACAATACATCTTTAAAAATCCATGCTCCCCGGACAAATTGTCGCAGTGCGTCAAAGGGGCAAGCCGTCAGCGGACGCGGCCGCGCTCCCACAGCACGTCCGATCCGCCATCCGTGCGGTTCAGCACGCGCGCCAGCACGAACAGCAGGTCCGACAGCCGGTTCACGTAGCGCCGCGGCGCATCGTTGAGCGTCTCGGTGCGCCCGAGCGCGACGATCGAACGCTCCGCGCGGCGGCACACGGTTCGGCACACGTGCGCGAGCGACGCCGCGCGCGAGCCCGCCGGCAGGATGAATTCCTTCAACGGCGGCAGCGTCGCGTTGTAGTCGGCAAGCCAGCGGTCGAGACGCGCGAGATGCGTGTCGTCGAGCACGGTATGGCCGGGAATGCACAATTCGCCGCCGAGATCGAACAGGTCATGCTGGATCGTCACGAGCGCCGTGCGGATCTCGTCAGGAAGCGTTTCGGCGAGCAGCACGCCGAGGTTCGAGTTCAGTTCGTCGACGTCGCCGATCGCGGCGATCCGCGTGTCGTCCTTGCCGATGCGCCGGCCGTCGCCGAGGCCGGTGGTGCCATCGTCGCCCGTGCGCGTGGCGATCTTGCTCAAGCGGTTGCCCATGCGAATGTCCTCTCGTGCGCGGCCGCAAGGCGGCCCGGTTGCGTTCGAACGCGATTATCGCAGCCCGTGGTGGCGGGCGCAGCGGGCGTTCAGCGTAGAATGGGCCGAAACCCTGCAGCACGGGAGCCGGGCCTGCGCCAACGCGCTCACCCGGATCGACAAGGAGACGTACGTGAATCACCCTGCCCAGCCGGCCGCCACGCGCCGCCCCCTTCCCCCCGCCATGCTCGATGCGCTGCGCGCCGCCTTCGGCGAGCGCGTGTCGACTGCCGACGCCGTCCGCGCCCACCATGGCCGCGACGAATCGCCGTTCGACCCGCAACTGCCCGACGCCGTCGTGTTCGCGCACAGCGCGGACGACGTGCGCGAAGTCGTGTCGCTGTGCTCGCTGTACAGCGTCCCGCTGATCCCGTACGGCGCCGGCTCCTCGCTCGAAGGCCACCTGCTCGCGGTGCGCGGCGGCGTCTCGCTCGACCTGTCGGAAATGAACCGCGTGCTGTCGATCAACCCCGAAGACCTGACCGTGACGGTCGAGCCGGGCATCACGCGCAAGGCGCTCAACGAAGCACTGCGCGACACCGGCCTGTTCTTCCCGATCGACCCGGGCGCCGACGCGAGCATCGGCGGGATGACCGCAACGCGCGCGTCGGGCACCAACGCCGTGCGCTACGGCACGATGCGCGAGAACGTGCTCGGCCTGAGCGCCGTGCTCGCCGACGGCCGCGTGGTGAAAACCGGCTCGCGCGCCCGCAAATCGTCGGCCGGCTACGACCTCACGCGGCTGTTCGTCGGCTCCGAAGGCACGCTCGGCGTGATCACCGAGATCACGCTGCGCCTGCATCCGCTGCCCGAAGCCGTATCGGCCGCGATCTGCACGTTCCCGTCGATGGGCGACGCGGTGCGAACCGTGATCGAGACGATCCAGATCGGCGTGCCGATCGCGCGTGTCGAATTCGTCGATGCGCTCGCGGTACGCTCGATCAACCGCCATTCGAACCTGACACTGGCCGAAGCGCCGACGCTGTTCTTCGAATTCCACGGCACCGAGGCTGGCGTGAAGGAACAGGCCGAGCTCGTACAGGCGCTCGCCGGCCAGAACAACGGCCAGGGCTTCGAATGGGCCACCCGCCCCGAGGACCGCAGCCGGCTCTGGGCCGCCCGCCACAACGCGTATTTCGCGATGCTGCAGTTGAAACCCGGCTGCCGCGCGGTGACGACCGACGTGTGCGTGCCGATCTCGCAGCTCGCCGCGTGCGTCGAGGAAACCGAGGTCGACCTGCGCGCGTCGTCGCTGCCCTGCCCGATCGTCGGCCACGTCGGCGACGGCAATTTCCACGTCGCGATCCTGATCGACCCCGACAAGCCCGAGGAAATCGCCGAAGCCGAGCACATCAACGACCGGATCGTCGAGCGCGCGCTGCGCCTCGGCGGCACCTGTACGGGCGAGCACGGCGTCGGGCTGCACAAGATGCGCTTCCTGCCGAAGGAGCACGGCGACAACGCGATCGATACGATGCGTGCGATCAAGCTCGCGCTCGATCCGCGCAACCTGATGAATCCCGGCAAGATTTTCACGTGCTGACACGGCGGCGCGACGCCGCGCCGCCTGCTGCAGGAGACCCCATGAACGCTCCCGTCGAACTGTCGAGCGCGGCACGCGCGCAGCGTCAGCGCGAAGTCGTGCAGGCGCTGATGGCCGTGCTGCCGACGCACTGCCTGCTGTACCGCGACGAAGACACGGCGCCGTACGAATGCGACGGCCTGTCGGCATACCGCCGCCTGCCGCTCGCGGTCGCGCTGCCCGAAACGGAATCGCAGGTGCAGCGGATCGTGCAGATCTGCCGCCGCATGGAGGTGCCGATCGTGCCGCGCGGCGCGGGCACGAGCCTGTCGGGCGGCGCGTTGCCGATCGCGCTCGGCGTCGTGCTGTCGCTGGCGCGCTTCACGCGCATCGTCGAAGTCGATCCCTACGCGCGCACGGCGACCGTGCAGCCCGGCGTGCGCAACCTCGCGATCTCGGAAGCCGCCGCGCCGTACGGCCTGTATTACGCGCCCGATCCGTCGTCGCAGATCGCGTGCACGATCGGCGGCAACGTCGCGGAAAATTCCGGCGGCGTCCACTGCCTGAAATACGGGCTGACCGTGCACAACGTGATGCGCGTGCGCGCGGTGACGATCGACGGCGAGATCGTCGAGTTCGGCTCGCTCGCGCTCGACATGCCGGGCCTCGACCTGCTCGCCGTGATGATCGGCAGCGAAGGGATGTTCGCGATCGTCACCGAGGTCACGGTGAAGCTGATTCCGAAGCCGCAGACGGCCCAGCTCGTGATGGCGAGCTTCGACGACGTGGTCAAGGGCGGCGAGGCGGTTGCTGCGATCATCGCGTCGGGCATCATCCCGGCCGGGCTCGAGATGATGGACAAGCCGGCCACGCAAGCCGTCGAGGCATTCACGCACGCGGGCTACGACCTCGACGCGAAGGCGATCCTGCTGTGCGAATCGGACGGCACGCCGGAAGAAGTCGCCGAGGAAGTCGTGCGGATGACGGCCGTGCTGCGCGAGCATGGCGCGACGCGCATCCAGGTGTCGCGCAACGAACAGGAGCGGCTGCGCTACTGGTCGGGCCGCAAGAACGCGTTCCCGGCCGCCGGCCGCATTTCCGCCGACTATTACTGCATGGACGGCACCGTGCCGCGCCGCGCGATCGGCCCGCTGCTCGCGCGCATCGAACAGCTCGAGACGCGCTACGGGCTGCGCTGCATCAACGTGTTCCATGCGGGCGACGGCAACATGCATCCGCTGATCCTGTACAACGCGAACGATCCGGACGAACTGCACCGCGCCGAGCAGTTCGGCGCGGAAATCCTCGAATGCTGCGTGGAATTCGGCGGCAGCGTGACGGGCGAGCACGGCGTCGGCATCGAGAAGCTCAATTCGATGTGCGTACAGTTCTCGCCGCAGGAGCGCGATGCGTTCTTCGCGGTCAAGCGCGCGTTCGATCCGGCGGGGCTGCTGAATCCGGACAAGGGCATCCCGACCCGCGCGCGTTGCGCCGAGTACGGTCGCCAGCACGTGCGCGGCGGGCTGCTGCCGCACCCCGACCTGCCGCGCTTCTGAGCATCGCGCGCGGTACGCGGCCCGTGCCGGCGGCCGGGTCGCGGCGGCGGGCCGCGCCCGCGTGGCCCGCTCGCACGACGGCGCAAGCATGCGGCCTGCAATACGGGGCTTAGGGATAGTCGCGATGTGGATTCGCGCCACCCCGGTACAATCGACCGAACAACAAGTCGAGGCAGCAACAGAACATGGAAGAGGACGACATCGTCGCCGGTTGGGCCGAGCGCATCCGCGCCGCCAGTGCCGACGGCCGGCCGCTGCGGATTCGCGGCGGCGGCACCAAGGACTGGTACGGCCAGGCGCTCGAGGGCGAAATACTCGACACGCGCGCGTTTCAGGGCGTCGTGTCGTACGATCCGGCCGAACTCGTCGTCACGGTCCGCGCGGGCACGCCGCTCGCGCAGCTTGAAACCGTCCTCGCCGAATGCGGCCAGATGCTGCCGTTCGAGCCGCCGCATTTCGGCCGTGCGGCCACCGTCGGCGGCTGCATCGCGGCCGGCCTCGCGGGCCCGCGGCGCGCCACCTGCGGCGCACCGCGCGATTTCGTGCTCGGCGTCACGCTGATGAACGGCCGCGGCGAAATGCTGCGCTTCGGCGGCCAGGTCGTGAAGAACGTCGCCGGCTACGACGTGTCGCGGCTGATGGCCGGCGCGCTCGGCACGCTCGGGCTGATGCTCGACCTGTCGATCAAGGTGCTGCCGATGCCCGTCGCCGAAGTCACGCTGAAGTTCGAGATGACCGCGACCGACGCGGTGCGCAAGCTCAACGAATGGGGCGGCCATCCGTTGCCCGTCAGCGCGAGCGGCTGGCGCAACGGCACGCTCGTGCTGCGCCTGTCGGGCGCCGAAGCGGCCGTGAAATCCGCGAAGACGCTGCTCGGCGGCGAAGTCGTCGACGCGGTCGAGGCCGAGCGCTTCTGGGCCGGCCTGCGCGAGCACACCGACCCGTTCTTCAACGGCATCCCGCCCGGCTATGCGCTGTGGCGCCTCGCGCTGCCGTCGATCACCGAACCGATGCACCTGCCCGGCACCCAGCTGATGGAATGGGGTGGCGCGCAGCGCTGGTGGATCACCGATGCCGACGCGCAGACCGTGCGGATGAGCGCGAAGCAGGCCGGCGGCCACGCGACGCTGTTCCGCGCAGGCGACGCGTACGACCGCAGCGCGGGCGTGTTCACACCGCTCCCCGCCCCGATGATGAAAATCCACCGCGGGCTGAAGGCCGCGTTCGATCCCGCGCGCATCTTCAACCGCGGCCGGCTCTACCCGGACCTATAGGGTCTGTTTACCTATGGAATGCACATGCGAATGCCCGAAATCGCCCTTCCCCCAAGGGGACTTCCTCCGGGGCGTAGGGCACGAAGTGAGGAGCGCCGTTTGGCCTTGCCAAACGCCCCGAAAGAAGTCCTCTTGGGGGACAAGCGACGAGCGACGCCGCCATACGGGCGATTTCGGGCATTCCCGTGGAATGGATTCTTTAATTAGGGGTTGTCACGAGAACGGCCGCTCGCCGCGTTGCGCTCCTTGGCGATACGTCAGTATTCGCGGCGTCACGCGCCTCGCAGCGAGCGGCCGTTCTCGTGGCAACGCATGCGCATTCCATAGGTAAACAGACCCTAAATGCAAACGAACCTCGCCGATTTCATCCGCAATACGCCCGACGGCGACGAAGCCGACGCGATATTGCGCAAGTGCGTGCATTGCGGGTTCTGTACCGCGACCTGCCCGACCTACCAGTTGCTCGGCGACGAACTCGACGGCCCGCGCGGCCGGATCTACCTGATCAAGCAGATGGTCGAAGGCGCGCCTGTCACGCGCAGCACGCAGCAGCACCTCGATCGCTGCCTCACGTGCCGCAGTTGCGAGACGACCTGCCCGTCCGGCGTCCAGTACGGCCGGCTCGTCGAGATCGGCCGCAAGCACGTCGAGGCGCAGGTGCAGCGCCCGGTGCAGCAGCGTCTCGTGCGTCGCCTGCTCGCGAGCCTCGTGCCGAACGCCGCGCTGTTCTCGCCGGTCATGCGGCTCGGCCAGCACGTGCGGCCGCTGCTGCCGAAGCGGCTGCGCGACAAGGTGCCGCCGCGCACGCGGCTGCTCGAATGGCCGCACCGCACGCATACGCGCAAGATGCTGATGCTCGGCGGCTGCGTACAGCCGTCGATGCTGCCGAACATCAACATCGCGACCGCGCGCGTGCTGGACGCACTCGGCATCGAGACGGTCGTCGCGCCCGATGCAGGCTGCTGCGGCGCGATCCGCCTGCACCTGAACTATCACGACGAAGCGCTCGACGACGCGCGCCGCAACATCGACGCGTGGTGGCCCCACGTCGAGCAGGGCGTCGAGACGATCGTGATGAATGCGTCGGGTTGCGGCGCGACGGTGCTCGAATACGCGCACCTGCTGCGCGACGACCCGGCCTATGCGGAGAAGGCGCAGCGCATCGTGTCGCTCACGCGCGACATCTCCGACGTGCTGCTCGCGTTCGAGGCCGAGCTCGCGACGCTCGCGCGGCGCCGCGCGATCCATACCGTCGCGTACCACCCGCCGTGCACGCTGCAGCACGGCCAGCAGTCGCGCGGCAAGGTCGAACGCCTGCTCGAGACGCTCGGCATCGACGTGCGGCTGCCGGCCGACAGCCATCTGTGCTGCGGGTCGGCCGGCACCTATTCGCTGACGCAGCCGTCGCTGTCATACCGGCTGCGCAAGCAGAAGCTACTGAAGCTGCAGGCGCTGGAACCGCAGATGATCGTCTCCGGCAACATCGGCTGCATCGCGCACCTGCAGAGCGGCACGCAGATTCCGGTCGCCCACTGGATCCAGCTCGTCGAGCATCTGCTGTACGGTTAGCGCATGCTCATGCGAATGACGGATCGGCGCTGGGCGTCGCGCGCGGCGTCCGTATAATGGGCGGATCGATGCGTCGCGTGCCGCGGCGCATCCGCACCACGCCCGCTTCCGTGCCTGCTTTCGTGCCCGTCATGTCCGATCTCGCCGCCCGCCTCGAATCCGTTCATCGCCGCATCGCCGACGCCGCCCGCGCGGCCGGCCGCGATCCCGCCACCGTGTCGCTGCTCGCCGTGTCCAAAACGTTTCCCGCCGACGACGTGCGCGCCGCGCATGCGGCCGGGCAGCGCGCCTTCGGCGAAAACTACGTGCAAGAATCGATCGACAAGATCGACGCGCTCGCCGACCTGCGTGCGGACCTGGAATGGCATTTCATCGGGCCGCTGCAATCGAACAAGACGCGCCCGGTTGCCGAGCGCTTCGACTGGGTTCATTCGGTCGACCGGCTGAAGATCGCGCAGCGCCTGTCGGAACAGCGCCCCGCGCACCTGCCGCCGCTCAACGTATGCGTGCAGGTGAACATCAGCGGCGAGGCGTCGAAGAGCGGCGTCGCGCCGGCCGACGCGGCCGAGGTTGCACGCGCGGTCGCCGCGCTGCCGTCGCTGCGGCTGCGCGGCCTGATGGCGATTCCCGAACCGGCCGGCGACACCGACGCGCAACGCGCGCCGCATCGTGCGCTGCGCGCACTGTTCGACACGTTGCGCGCCGACGGCCTGCCGCTCGACACGTTGTCGATGGGCATGTCCGCCGATCTCGACGCGGCCGTGCTCGAAGGCGCGACGATCGTGCGCGTCGGCACCGCGATCTTCGGCGCGCGCGATTACTCGCACTGAACGCCACGCCCCTTTTCCGCCTTTCCGTTCACTCACTCGCTCATTCCCGACATCATGAAAATCGCATTCATCGGCGGCGGCAACATGGCCGCGGCCCTGATCGGCGGCCTGATCAAGCGCGGCGTCGCCGCTGACGGCCTGTATGCCATCGACGTCAACGAAGAAGTACGCGCGCGCGCCGCGCAGCAGTTCGGCGTGCGCACCGGCGCAGCCATCGACGCGACGCTCGCCGACTACGACGCGGTCGTGCTCGCGGTGAAACCGCAGGTGCTGAAGGACGTCGCGCAGGCGCTCGCGCCGCACCTGAAGTCGCAGCTCGTGATCAGCATCGCGGCCGGCATCCGCGGCAGCGACCTCGCGCGCTGGCTCGGCGACTACGCGCGCATCGTGCGCACGATGCCGAACACGCCCGCGCTCGTCGGCATGGGCGTGACGGGCCTCGCCGCACTGCCGGGCGTCGACGCGGCGGGCCGCGAACTCGCGTCGAACGTGCTCGGCGCGGTCGGCGAGATCGTGTGGTTCGACGACGAATCGAAGCTCGACGCTGTCACCGCGATCTCGGGCAGCGGCCCCGCGTACGTGTTCTATTTCATCGAAGCGCTGCAGGAAGCCGCGCGCCAGCTCGGCATGAACGACGAACAGGGCCGCGCACTCGCGGTCGCGACGTTCACGGGCGCGGCGCAACTCGCCGCGCAATCGGGCGAGCCCGCGAGCGTGCTGCGCGAGCGCGTGACGTCGAAGGGCGGCACGACGGCCGCCGCGCTCGCGTCGTTCGACGCGCAAGGCGTGAAGGATGCGATCGTGCGCGGTGCGCTCGCGGCCGAAGCGCGTGCGAAGGAGATGGGCGACGAGCTCGGCCGCGCGTAAGCGCACCGGCGGTGCCTGGCCGGCCCGGCGCCCGCTACACGGGTGGAGCGCCCTGCCCCGTCATGCTGATGTGCACGCACAACAAAAAAGCGGCCCAGGCCGCTTTTTTGTTGATGCCGCGTTCCGCACCGCATACCGCCTGCGGTGAGATCGGGAAACTCAGCTCCCTGCCAACAGGTAATGCACGGCGATCCCGGCGAACAGCACGCCGCCGAGCCAGTTGTTGTGCCGGAACGCCGCGAAGCACGGCATCCGCTCGCGGTCCTTGATCAGCGTGTAGTGATACAGCGCGCAGCCGGCCGCCGCCGCCCAGCCGGCCCAGTACGCGAGGCCGAAGCCGAGCGTCACGCCGATCCACACGTAGATGCCGAGCGTCGCCGCGTAGCACAGCATCACGGCCGCGACGTCGAAGCGGCCGAACGTCAGTGCGGACGTGCGGATGCCGATCTTGATGTCGTCGTCGCGATCGACCATCGCGTATTCGGTGTCGTACGCGACCGACCAGAAAATGTTCGCGACCAGCATCACCCACGCGATCGCCGGCACCGTGTCCTGCACGGCCGCGAACGCCATCGGGATGCCGAAGCCGAACGCGATGCCCAGATAGGCCTGCGGAATCGCGAAGAAGCGCTTCATGAACGGATACGAGCCCGCAACGAACAGCGCGACGACGGACAGCTGCTTCGTCAGCGTGTTGAGCGGCAGGATCAGCAGGAACGAGATGAATGCGAGCCCGACCGCGATCGCGATGGCTTCCCACGCGCGGATCTTGCCCGACGTCAGCGGCCGGTCGGCCGTGCGTTTCACATGGCGGTCGAAGTCGCGGTCGGCGTAGTCGTTCATCGCGCAGCCGGCCGAGCGCATCAGCAGCGTGCCGAGCGAGAAGATCACGAGCAGCGGCCAGCGCGGATGGCCGTCGGACGCGATCCACAGCGCGTTGAGCGTCGGCCACAGCAGCAGCAGGCTGCCGATCGGCTTGTCCATCCGGACGAGCCGCAGATACAGGGGAAAGCGGGCAAGCATGGCGAAGCACCGGGAAGATAACCCCGGCATTTTAGAGCCGAGCGGTGCTTCGCGTCATGTCGGCGCGGCTCGCGGGCGGTAGCGGCCGGACGCCAGCGCACTGCCCGCGCCCGCCGCACGTGGCCGAGCCGCGGCACGCATCAATCAAGGGACAGAGCCGGTGCACGCGTGGATCCACGCAAGGCACCGGCCGAGATTCGGCCCGACGGGGGTGGATCAATCAGGGCCGGAGCCAGCATGCCGCGCGCGGCACACTTACGCGAGCAACGACCGCAGCATCCACGCGGTTTTTTCATGAATCTGCAGGCGCTGCGTCAGCAGGTCGGCGGTCGGCTCGTCGCTCGCCGCATCGGCAAGCGGAAAGATCGCACGCGCGGTACGCACGACGGCCTCGTGCCCTTCGACGAGCTGGCGGATCATGTCTTCCGCGGCCGGCACGCCCTTCGCTTCGGGCACCGACGACAGTTTCGCGAAATCGCCGAAGGTGCCCGGCGCGACGACGCCGAGCGTACGAATGCGTTCGGCAACCGAATCGACCGCGAGCCACAGTTCGTTGTACTGCTCCTCGAACATCAGGTGCAGCGTGTTGAACATCGGGCCCGTGACGTTCCAGTGGAAATTGTGGGTCTTCAGGTACAGCGTGAACGTATCGGCAAGCAGGTGCGACAGGCCCTCCGCGATCTTCTTGCGGTCCTTGTCGCTGATGCCGATGTTGATCTGGGCAGCTTGAATTTTCCTAGCCATGTTCCGGACTCCTTATTCAAGAAAGCAGAGCAATGAAAGCGAATCGGGCTATCTGCCTGTAGATACCGCACTACCCGCATACGCGGCCCGCCACGGCGCGTGGCGCGTGAAACGCCGCGCTCAGGCGATCGCGTGCAGCGCCTGCGACACCAGTTCGGCCGCACCGCCGATGACGATGGCGGATCCGACAACGTATCGCGCGACCTCGCCCGGCGTCGCCAGTGCAGCGCGCATGTTGTGCATCATTTGCGTCATGATCGTCACTCCTTCAACAAAACTCAAGGTCGGGAGAAACGGCCGGTCGGGCGACCGGCCGTTTCACGTTACTGCCTCACCGCACTACTGCGCGGCGACGCTTACGCAAGGTCGAAGCGGTCCAGGTTCATCACCTTGTTCCAGGCCGCGACGAAGTCGTGCGCGAACTTCTCCTTCGCATCGGCGCTGCCGTACACCTCGGCCAGCGCGCGTAGTTGCGAGTGCGAGCCGAAGATCAGGTCGACGCGCGTGCCCGTCCACTTGACTGCGCCCGTCGCGCGGTCGCGCCCTTCGAACACGTCGTTCGCGGCCGACGCCGGCTTCCATTCCGTGCCCATGTCGAGCAGGTTCACGAAGAAGTCGTTCGTCAGCGCTTCCGGACGCTCGGTGAACACGCCATGCTTCGCATCGCCGGCGTTCGCACCCAGCACGCGCAGGCCACCGACGAGCACCGTCATCTCGGGCGCGGTCAGCGTCAGCAGTTGCGCCTTGTCGACCAGCAGCGCCTCGGCCGGCGTCTTGTATGCGTGCTTCAGGTAGTTGCGGAAACCGTCCGCGACCGGCTCGAGCACGGCCATCGCTTCGATATCGGTCTCTTCCTGCGACGCATCCGCACGGCCCGGCGCGAACGGCACCGTCACTGCGATACCCGCATTCTTCGCGGCCTGCTCGACACCGGCCGCACCGGCCAGCACGATCAGGTCGGCGAGCGACACCTTCTTGCCGCCCGTCTGCGCGTCGTTGAACACCTTCTGCACGCCCTCGAGCGTCTCGAGCACCTTCGCGAGTTCAGCCGGACGGTTCACTTCCCAGTCCTTCTGCGGCGCCAGGCGGATACGCGCACCGTTCGCACCGCCGCGCTTGTCCGACCCGCGGAACGTCGCAGCCGACGCCCATGCGGTCGACACGAGCTGCGATACCGACAGACCGGATGCAAGCACCTTCGCCTTCAGCGCGGCGACGTCGGCGGCGTCGATCAGCGGGTGATCGACCGCCGGGATCGGGTCCTGCCACAGCAGGTGTTCCGCCGGCACGTCCGGGCCGAGATAGCGGGAACGCGGGCCCATGTCGCGGTGCGTGAGCTTGAACCACGCGCGTGCGAACGCGTCGGCGAACTCGGCCGGGTTCTCGTAGAAGCGGCGCGAGATCTTTTCGTAGGCCGGGTCGAAACGCAGCGACAGGTCGGTCGTCAGCATCGTCGGGCGATGCTTCTTCGACGCGTCGAATGCATCCGGAATCACTTCGCCTGCGTCCTTCGCGACCCACTGGTGGGCGCCGGCCGGGCTCTTCGTGAGCTCCCACTCGTAGCTGAACAGGTGCTTGAAGAAGTCGTTGCTCCACTGCGTCGGCGTCGAGGTCCACGTGACTTCGAGGCCGCTCGTGATGGCATCCTTGCCCTTGCCCGTGCCGAACGTGCTCTTCCAGCCGAGCCCCTGCTCTTCGAGGCCCGCGGCTTCCGGCTCGGGGCCGACGTTCGAGGCCGGACCGGCGCCGTGCGTCTTGCCGAACGTGTGGCCGCCCGCGATCAGCGCGACCGTTTCCTCGTCGTTCATCGCCATGCGCGCGAACGTCTCGCGGATGTCGTGCGCGGCGGCAACCGGGTCGGGGTTGCCGTCCGGGCCTTCCGGGTTCACGTAGATGAGGCCCATCTGCACCGCGGCGAGCGGGCTTTCGAGCTCGCGCTTGCCCGAGTAGCGGCTGTTCGGGCCGCCGCTCAGTTCCAGCCAGATCTTTTCCGAACCCCAGTACACGTCGTCCGGTTCCCACGTATCGACGCGGCCGCCGGCGTAACCGAAGGTCTTGAAGCCCATCGATTCGAGCGCGACGTTGCCGGTCAGGATCAGCAGGTCGGCCCACGAGATGTTGCGGCCGTACTTCTGCTTGATCGGCCACAGCAGGCGGCGCGCCTTGTCGAGACTGACGTTGTCAGGCCAGCTGTTGAGCGGCGCGAAGCGCTGCTGCCCGCCGCCCGCGCCGCCGCGGCCGTCGGCCGTGCGGTACGTGCCGGCGCTGTGCCAGGCCATGCGGACGAACAGGCCGCCGTAGTGGCCGAAGTCGGCCGGCCACCAGTCCTGCGACGCCGTCATCAGTGCGTGCAGGTCCTTCTTCACCGCCTCGAGATCCAGCTTCTTGAATGCTTCGGCGTAGTCGAAATCCGGGTCCATCGGATCGGACAGCGCCGAATGCCGATGCAGGACGTTCAGGTTCAGCTGATTCGGCCACCAGTCCTTGTTCGTCGTGCCGCCACCAGCGGTGTGGTTGAACGGGCACTTCGTTTCGTTCGACATGCTTTTTCTCCTTGTCTTGCTCGTAGGCCCCCACGTGCCAGGCGCGGTTCGTGGAGCATTGCGGGGGGATGAAACGGAACAGGCGGTTCCTCCTGTCGTACTACGGGACGTCGTGCGCGGCCCGCGACCCGCTTTCCCGCAGCGACGCGCCGCAGGCGGGGCGCTCGGGAAAGCGGCTGCCGGCAGTGGTCGTGCCGGCGAGGCGGGCGGCTTTTCGGGTATCGGACATGCAATGCTCCCTCATGGCTCGGCGGCAGTTAGTCGGGGGAACACAGGACCGGCGCGCGGCGGCACTCATCCGCCATACACACGGTCCGCCAGGTACGCGAACGCAATCGGACGCAGGCTGCGAACCGCCGCCCTGGCGCGATGTACGACCGCGTCGCGCGACGGGATGTTCCGCTGCGCGTGCTGCAATACCGACCGCATCATGACATCCTCCTTTGACGCTTGCATTCAACGTGCTGATCAGTCGTTGACATCACGCCGATCCATGTTGAGGATTCTATCTAAATCTATCGATTGATTAAATTTGATAAATGTTATCTATTCGATAGAGAAAAATAAACGGGGTCGCAAGACCCCGTTCATCGTGCTGCCACACGCGCATGTCGCAGCGTGCTCAGTTCATCGTCGCCGGCATGTCGAGCTTCGCGACACCCGGCAGTTCGCACGCGGAAATCGCATCGCTGATCGCGTCGATCGCGGGCATCCGCGTGAAGCTCTTGCGCCACACGAGCACCACGCGGCGGTCGGGCACCGGCTCGTTGAACGGCACGTACGACAGCAGTTCGGCATCGGGGCCGTTCGCGCGCGGGCCGACTTCGGCGACCGACATCCGCGGCAACACGGTGATGCCGACGCCGCTTGCGACCATGTGGCGGATCGTCTCGAGCGACGATCCCTCGAAAGTCTTCTGGATGCCGTCGGCCGTCTGCGAGAAGCGCATCAACTCCGGGCACACGCCGAGCACGTGATCGCGGAAGCAGTGGCCGTTGCCGAGCAGCAGCATGGTTTCCTGCTTGAGATCCTCCGCGTCGATTTCATGGCGCTTTTCCCACGGATGACCGGCCGGCAGCGCGACGACGAACGGTTCGTCGTACAGCGGGCGAACCATCAGGCCCGTTTCCGGAAACGGCAGCGCCATGATCGCGGCGTCGATCTCGCCCTGCTTCAGCAGTTCGAGCAGCTTCAGCGTGTAATTTTCCTGCAGCATCAGCGGCATCTGCGGGACACGCTGGATCATCTGCTTGACGAGCGTGGGCAGCAGATAGGGCCCGATCGTGTAGATCACGCCGAGGCGGAACGGGCCGACCAGCGGATCCTTGCCCTGTTTCGCGATCTCCTTGATCGCGAAGGTCTGCTCGAGCACGCGCTGCGCCTGCGTGACGATCTGGTCACCGATCGGCGTCACGCTCACTTCGCTCGCGCCGCGTTCGAAAATCTGCACGTTGAGCTCGTCTTCGAGCTTCTTGATCGCCACCGACAGCGTCGGCTGGCTCACGAAGCATGCTTCGGCCGCGCGGCCGAAATGCCGTTCGCGCGCGACCGCGACGATGTATTTCAATTCAGTCAGCGTCATTGTGGGTCAATCAGAGATATACAGGCGATAGGTTTAATTTATACACCCTGTGACACCGGTTCGCCAAGTTTCTCTGCATTGGAATGCTTCAAACGGCGGTTTTAAATCCGGACCCCACCCGCGGATCAGGCCTTCAAGTACTGCTCCCGCGCGCCGAGCCAGCGTGCGAGATGCTGCGTGACGATCTCGGGGTACGCGGCAATCAGCCGCGTCGCGGCCTCGCGGGCCGGTTCGATCAGCCAGCCGTCGGTCTCGAGGTTCGCGAAGCGCAGCATCGCCGCGCCCGACTGGCGTGCGCCGAGGAATTCGCCCGGGCCGCGGATCTCGAGGTCGCGCCGTGCGATCTCGAAGCCGTCGGTCGTCTCGCGCATCGTCTTCAGCCGCTCGCGGCCCGTGGGCGACAGCGGCCCCGTGTACAGCAGCACGCACACCGACGCCGCGGTGCCGCGCCCGACCCGGCCGCGCAGCTGGTGCAACTGCGCGAGACCGAAGCGCTCCGCGTGCTCGATCACCATCAGCGACGCGTTCGGCACGTCGACGCCGACCTCGATCACGGTCGTCGCGACGAGCAGCTGCACGTCGTTGCGCGTGAACGCTTCCATCACGGCCGCCTTGTCGGCCGGCGACAGCCGGCCGTGCACGAGCCCGACCTTCAGCTCCGGGAGCGCGGCGGCCAATGTCTCGTATGTCTCGACGGCCGTCTGCAGCTGCAGCGTCTCGCTCTCCTCGATCAGCGGGCACACCCAGTACACCTGGCGTCCGGTCAGCGCGGCCTCGCGCACGCGGGCGATCACCTCCTCGCGCCGCGCATCGCCGACGAGGCGCGTCAGCACGGGCGTGCGGCCCGGCGGCAGCTCGTCGATCGTCGAAACTTCGAGATCGGCGTAATACGTCATCGCGAGCGTGCGCGGAATCGGCGTGGCCGACATCATCAGCTGGTGCGGCTGGAAATCGCGCGCGCCGTTGGCCGCATTCGCGGCCTTCGCACGCAGCGCAAGCCGCTGCTCGACGCCGAAACGGTGCTGTTCGTCGACGATCACGAGGCCGAGCCGCGCGAATTCGACCGTGTCCTGGATGATCGCGTGCGTGCCGATCACGAGCTGCGCGGTGCCGAGCGCGGCCGCCTCGATCGCCGCGCGCTTCTCCTTCGCCTTCAGGCTGCCCGCGAGCCACGCGACCGTGACGCCGAGCGGCTCCAGCCACGCGCGCAGCTTGCGCGCGTGCTGTTCCGCGAGGATTTCGGTGGGCGCCATCAGCGCGGCCTGGTAGCCGGCGTCGATCGCCTGCGTGGCGGCCAGCGCCGCGACGACCGTCTTGCCGCTGCCGACGTCGCCCTGCAGCAGGCGCTGCATCGGGTGCGCAAGCGTGAGGTCGTGCGCGATCTCGTCGACGACGCGCGCCTGCGCGCCCGTCAGCGTGAACGGCAGCGCGGCGTAGAGCCGGGTCGTCAATGCATCGGCATCGCTCGCGGTGCGGCGCGGCATCGCGGGCGCCGCACGCGTGCGGCGCTCCTCGTGCGCGCGCTTGAGCGACAACTGCTGCGCGAGCAGCTCCTCGAACTTGATGCGCGTCCACGCCGGATGCGAGCCGTCCATCAGCGCGGCTTCGTCCGAATCGACGCGCGGGTGGTGCAGGATGCGCACCGCCTGCTCCAGCGTCGGCACGTCGAGCGGCTTCAGATAGTCGCGCTGGATCTCGGGCGGCAGCAGCTCGGGCAGCGGCGTGCGCTCGACCGCGTTCTCGATCGCCTTGCGCAGATAGGCCTGCGACACGCCGGCCGTGCTCGGATAGACGGGCGTGAGCACCTGCGGCAGCGGCGCATCCGCTTCGACGACACGCACTGCCGGATGCACCATCTCCATCCCGAAGAAGCCGCCGCGCACGTCACCGCGCACGCGCAGCCGCTGGCCGACGGCCATCTGCTTGACCTGCGAGCCGTAGAAATTCAGGAAGCGCAGCACGAGGTGCTCGCCGTCTTCGTCCTGGATCTTCACGACCAGCTGGCGGCGCGGCCGGTACGCGACCTCGTTGTCGAACACGACGCCTTCGGTCTGCGCGATGCCGCCCGGCAGCAGCTCGCCGATCGGCGTGAGCGTGGTTTCGTCCTCGTAGCGCATCGGCAGATGCAACACGAGATCGATCGAGCGCGTGAGGCCGAGCTTCGCGAGCTTGTCGACGGTCTTCACGGGTTTGTCGGCGGCCGGCTTCTTCTTGCGCTTCGCGCCGGCCGCGCCTGCCGTGTCGATTTCAGCGGCGCCATCGGCATCGGGCGCGGCGGCGGCCGGCTGCGCGAGCCTGCCGTCGGCGCCGCGCTTCGGGCCGGCGCGGCGCGGTGCGGCGCGCGGCGCGGAAGCACGCTCCCCCGCGCCTTGCGCGGGCGGCGCGACATCCTCCGCGTCGAACGGATCGGCGGAATCGGCAACGGCAGCGGGGGAACGGCGTGGTGACACAGGCATCGGATCGTCTGGGTGCTTCTCAAGGCAAGTACAATAGCGGCTTTCACGTCGTCCGAACGAACGACGCCGGCCAGGCCGCGCATCCCGCCATCATAGCGGCTCGCGCGCCCCATTTACGCGTTTCCGCCCTGCCGGCGACGCCCGCCGGCCGCTTCGAACCAGCCCGCATGTTCACGCTTTCCGATTTCGATTTCAATCTGCCGCCCGAGCTGATTGCACAAACCGCGCTGCCCGATCGCACCGCGAGCCGCCTGCTCGAGGTCGACGGCACCGTCGCGCCCGCACGCCTCACCGACCGTCATTTCACCGAGCTGCCGTCGTGCATCGCGGCCGGCGACCTGCTCGTCTTCAACGATACCAAGGTGCTGAAGGCGCGCTTCTTCGGCCAGAAGGCCAGCGGCGGCAAGATCGAGGTGCTGATCGAGCGCGTGACCGGCACGCACACGGCGCTCGCGCAAATCCGCGCGAGCAAGTCGCCGGGCGCCGGCACGACGCTGCGGCTCGCCGATGCGTTCGACGTGACGGTCGGCGAACGCGTCGACCCGTTCTTCACGCTGAACTTCCCCGCGCCGTGCCTCGACCTGATCGAGCAGTACGGCCGCCTGCCGCTGCCGCCCTATATCGAGCACGATCCGGACGCGACCGACGAGACGCGCTACCAGACCGTCTACGCGAGCAACCCGGGCGCGGTCGCCGCGCCGACGGCCGGGCTGCACTTCGACCAGCCGATGCTCGACCGCCTCGACGCGATGGGCGTCGAGCGCGCGACGCTCACGCTGCACGTCGGCGCCGGCACGTTCCAGCCGGTGCGCGTCGACAACATCGCCGAGCACAAGATGCACAGCGAGTGGTACGACCTGCCGCAGTCGCTCGTCGACAAGATCGCCGCAACCCGTGCACGCGGCGGCAAGGTGATCGCGGTCGGCACGACGTCGATGCGCGCGCTCGAAGCCGCGGCGCGCTCGGCCGACGAAGCGGGCCGCCCGCTCGCGGCCACGCAGGCCGAAACCGACATCTTCATCACGCCCGGCTACCGTTTCCGCGTGGTCGACCGGCTCGTCACGAACTTCCATCTGCCGAAGTCGACGCTGCTGATGCTGGTGTCCGCGTTCGCAGGCGTCGAGACGATCCGCGCCGCGTACCGGCACGCGATCGACGAGCGCTACCGCTTCTTCAGCTACGGCGACGCGATGCTGCTCACGCGGCGCGACGTGCCGGAGGCGCCGGGCGCGTAAAGCACGGCGGGCGCGACGGCCCGCGCGGCCGCCGTTGCAGCGCAGCGCCCGTTTTCGCTTTGTGTGCGCGACGCTTTTGCGCGCACCCGCTTTTCCCCGCCGCCGGTTTCTCGGCAGCGTTTCCAACATGCGCCGGACTTGCGATCCAGAGTTAGCGCTTTAGCGGTTACTCTGGTCCCATGCAGAGCAGCCCGGTAGCAAGGAGAATGACTCGATGACCGAAGGTTCATCCCACGATACGCACGCCCCCGTGCAGGACCGCCCGGCGAACGGGCTCGAATTCGAACTGCTGACGACCGACGGCCATGCGCGCCGCGGCCGCGTGAAGCTCAACCACGGCGTGGTCGAGACGCCGATCTTCATGCCGGTCGGCACGTACGGCACCGTGAAGGCGATCCAGCCGCGCGAGCTGCACGAGATCAAGGCCCAGATCATCCTCGGCAATACGTTCCACTTGTGGCTGCGCCCGGGCCTCGACACGATCGACGCGCACGGCGGCCTGCATGGCTTCATGGGCTGGAACAAGCCGATCCTGACCGACTCGGGCGGCTTCCAGGTGTTCTCGCTCGGCGACCTGCGCAAGATCACCGAGGACGGCGTGACGTTCGCGTCGCCGATCAACGGCGACAAGCTGTTCCTGTCGCCGGAAGTGTCGATGCAGATCCAGAAGGTGCTGAACTCCGACGTCGTGATGCAGTTCGACGAGTGCACGCCGTACGCGACCAACGGCGTGCCGACCACGCACAAGGAAGCGGCCGACTCGATGCGCATGTCGCTGCGCTGGGCGAAGCGCTCGCTCGACGAGTTCGACCGGCTCGGCAACCCGAATGCGCTGTTCGGGATCGTCCAGGGCGGGATGTTCGAGGACCTGCGCGACGAATCGCTCGCGGGCCTCGCCGAACTCGGCTTCCACGGCCTCGCGATCGGCGGGCTGTCGGTCGGCGAGCCGAAGGAAGACATGATGCGGGTGCTGCAGCACGTCGGCCCGAAGCTGCCGGCCAACAAGCCGCACTACCTGATGGGCGTCGGCACGCCGGAGGATCTGGTCGAGGGCGTCGCGAACGGCATCGACATGTTCGACTGCGTGATGCCGACCCGCAACGCGCGCAACGGCTGGCTGTTCACGCGCTTCGGCGACGTGAAGATCCGCAACGCGACGCACAAGAATTCGCTGAAGCCGCTCGACGCGAGCTGCACGTGCTACACGTGCCAGAACTTCTCGCGCGGCTACCTGCATCACCTGCACCGCGTCGGCGAGATCCTCGGCGCACAGCTCAACACGATCCACAACCTGCACTACTACCTGCAGCTGATGAGCGAGATTCGCGAAGCGATCGAGACCCACACGTTCGACGCGTTCCGCCAGCGCTTCGCGGAGGATCGCGCCAGAGGGGTCGACTGACCGGCGGTCGGACCGCCCTTGATAGGACAAACACTATACGGATCGAAAATCTGGTGAGACTCGTCCTAAACAATTGAGTCCCAACTGCCGCCCGGATCCAACAAACATTACAATTGCCTTTCCATACAAGTCGCAACGGTACCGGTACGCGCTTTAACAGCTTGATCCGAAAGCGCATTTGCCGAGCCGTTTGCGCATGGGGCCGGTGGTAGAATAACCGGCTTATTTTTCGATCTTCCCCTACGGAGAGACCAACGTGCCGTTCATTTCCAACGCGTTCGCCCAAGGTGCCGGTGGCGCCGAATCGAGCCTGATGAGCTTCCTGCCGCTCATCCTGATGTTTGCCGTGCTCTACTTCATCATGATCCGTCCGCAGATGAAGCGTCAGAAGGAGCACCGCAACATGCTCGCGGCCATGGCCAAGGGCGACGAAGTCGTCACGAGCGGCGGCCTCGTGGGCAAGGTGACGAAGGTCACCGAAGGCTACATCGGCGTCGAAATCGCCGAAGGCACCGAAATCACCGTGCAGAAGGCCGCGGTCACGACCATTCTGCCGAAGGGCACGATCAAGTCGCTGTAAGCCCTTCACCGAGCGTCCGGCTCCCCGCGCCGTGCCCGCCTGAGAGAGCGGGCCGCCGCGGCGCCGGACGCGACGCTTTCACGCCAACCACCCGTTCGGCTCCCTCATGAATCGTTATCCACTCTGGAAATATGTCGTGATGGTCGTGGCGCTCGCCATCGGCCTTCTGTACACATTGCCCAACTTCTTCGGCGAAGCGCCGGCGGTGCAGGTGTCGAGCGGCAAGGCCACGGTCAAGCTCGACTCGACCACGCTGACCCAGGTCGAATCGGCGCTCGCCTCCGCGCAGATCACGCCGGACGACGTCACCTTCGAGAACACGGCGACCGGCGCGAACATCCGCGTGCGCCTGAAGGACACCGATACGCAGCTGCGCGTCAAGGACCTGCTGCAGAAGTCGCTGAACGCCGACCCGAACGATCCGCAATTCGTCGTCGCCCTGAACCTGCAGAGCGCGTCGCCGCGCTGGCTGACCTCCCTGCACGCGCTGCCGATGTATCTCGGCCTCGACCTGCGTGGCGGCGTCCACTTCCTGCTCCAGGTCGACATGACGGGCGCGCTGACGAAGAAGCTCGATTCCGACGCGTCCGACGCGCGCACGCTGCTGCGCGACAAGAACATCCGCGACGGCGGCGTGAGCCGCGTCGACCAGTCCGTGGTCGTCAACTTCAGCGATGCGCAGACGGCGGAAGACGCCCGCAAGCTCCTCGCGCTGTCGATCACCGAGCTGCAATGGGCGACCCAGCCCGGCGGCGGCGGCACGCAGGTCGTCGGCACGTTCACGCCGGCCGTGCAGAAGTCCGTCGAGGACGCCGCGCTCAAGCAGAACCTGACGACGCTCCACAACCGCGTGAACGAACTCGGCGTGTCCGAGCCCATCCTGCAGCAGCAAGGTAGCGACCGTATCGTCGTCGAGCTGCCGGGCGTGCAGGACACCGCGAAGGCGAAGGACATCATCGGCCGCACCGCGACGCTCGAAGCGCGCCTTGCCGACCCGATCAACACGCACCCGAACCCGAACGACCCGGTGCCGCCGGGTGAAGAGCTGTTCACGCAGGGCAACCAGGCGCCGGTGCTGCTGAAGAAGGACGTGATCTTCACGGGCGACCGCATCATCGATGCGTCGGCCGGCTTCGACGATCACCAGCGTCCGTCGGTCAACATCCGCCTCGATTCGGCGGGCGGCCGCTCGGTGCGCGCAGTCTCGCGCGAGAACATCGGCAAGCCGATGGCGATGGTGCTGTTCGAGAAGGGCAAGGGCGAAGTGCTGACGGTCGCGACGATCCAGTCGGAACTCGGCGACCGCTTCCAGATCACGGGCCAGCCGACGCCGCAGGCCGCGGCCGACCTCGCGCTGCTGCTGCGCGCCGGTTCGCTCGCAGCGCCCATGGACATCATCGAGGAACGCACGATCGGCCCGAGCCTCGGCGCGGACAACATCAAGATGGGCGTCCACTCGGTGATCTGGGGCTTCTGCGCGATCGCCGTGTTCATGATCGCGTACTACATGCTGTTCGGCGTGATCTCGGTGATCGGCCTGTCGGTGAACCTGCTGCTGCTGGTCGCCGTGCTGTCGCTGATGCAGGCGACGCTGACGCTGCCGGGTATCGCCGCAATCGCGCTCGCGCTCGGTATGGCGATCGACTCGAACGTGCTGATCAACGAGCGCGTGCGTGAGGAACTGCGCGCGGGCCAGCCGCCGCAACTCGCGATCCAGGCCGGCTACGCGCATGCGTGGGCGACGATTCTCGACTCGAACGTCACGACGCTGATCGCCGGCCTCGCGCTGCTCGCGTTCGGCTCGGGCCCGGTTCGCGCGTTCGCGATCGTGCACTGCCTCGGTATCCTGACGTCGATGTTCTCCGCGGTGTTCTTCTCGCGCGGGATCGTCAACCTCTGGTACGGCGGCCGCAAGAAGCTGAAGTCGCTCGCGATCGGCCAGGTGTGGAAGCCGGAAGGCGCCGCCGCCGCGTCGTTCACCGACGCCGACGAATCGACCGACACCGCACGCGCCGCGAAGCTCGCTGCCCCCGCGAAGGGCAACGCGCCGCGCGCCGGCAAGCCGCAGCTGCGCAACCGCGCGCAGCAAGGCGTGTCGCCGAAGAAACCGGGCTCGACCCAATAAGGCCCCGGAGAAGACCATGGAATTTTTCCGCATCCGTAAAGACATTCCGTTCATGCGGCACGCGCTGGTGTTCAACGTGATCTCGCTGGTCACGTTCCTCGCCGCCGTGTTCTTCCTGTTCCACCGCGGGCTGCACCTGTCCGTCGAATTCACCGGCGGTACGGTGATCGAGGTGCAGTACCAGCAGGCCGCGGAGCTCGAGCCCGTGCGCGCGACGCTCGGCAAGCTCGGCTATGCCGACGCGCAGGTGCAGAACTTCGGCACGTCGCGCAACGTGCTGATCCGCCTGCAGCTGAAGGAAGGCCTCACGTCCGCGCAGCAGAGCGACCAGGTGATGGGCGCGCTGAAGGCGCAGAACCCGGACGTCACGCTGCAACGCGTCGAGTTCGTCGGCCCGCAGGTCGGCCGGGAGCTCGCGACCGACGGCCTGCTCGCGCTCGCATGCGTCGTGATCGGCATCGTGATCTACCTGTCGTTCCGCTTCGAGTGGAAGTACGCGGTGGCCGGCATCATCGCCAACCTGCACGACGTCGTGATCATTCTCGGCTTCTTCGCGTTCTTCCAGTGGGAGTTCTCGCTGGCGGTGCTCGCGGCGATCCTCGCGGTGCTCGGCTACTCGGTCAACGAGTCGGTCGTCATCTTCGACCGGATCCGCGAAACGTTCCGCCGCGAGCGCAAGATGAGCGTGCAGGAAGTGATCAACCACGCGATCACGACCACGATGTCGCGTACGATCATCACGCACACGTCGACCGAAATGATGGTGCTGTCGATGTTCTTCTTCGGCGGCCCGACGCTGCACTACTTCGCACTCGCGCTGACGGTCGGCATCATGTTCGGCATCTACTCGTCGGTGTTCGTCGCGGGTTCGCTCGCGATGTGGCTCGGCATCAAGCGCGAAGACCTGATCAAGGAAAAGAAGTCCGCGCACGATCCGGACGATCCGAACGCAGGCGCGCAGGTTTAAGCGCCACGCTGCTTCGGCACAGACCAAAAGCCGGCCCGGTTGGGCCGGCTTTTTTCATGCCCGCGCCACTGCCGTGCATCGCGCCGCCCGCTCGCCCTGCCCCGTCACGCGCGTCGGCTACAATCGTGACCGTCCCGCCGCGCCGCCCGCCGGCCGTGCGTCGGCGGAACAGCACCTTCGCCCTCCGTTCAAATGCGCGGCCCCGATGATGCCTCCCACACGTGTCGTTCTTCGCCTTGCCGTTTGCGCTGCCGTCACGGCCACGCTTCTGCCGTGCGTGTCGTCCGTCGGTGCGCAACAGCCGGCGTCCGCCCCGCCCACTTCTGCCGCTTCTGCCGCTTCTGCCGCTTCTGCCGCTTCTGCCGCTTCTGCCGCTTCTGCCGCTTCTGCCGCTTCCGCCGCTTCCGTCGCCTCTACCGTTTCCGCACCCGCCGCGTCGCCCGCCAAGGTCCAGCCGCCCTCGCCCTGCCCGCCCGACTGGGAGCCGCAGATCTGCGAGCTCAAAGCGGCCGTCGAATTGCTCAAGAAACAGCACCTGACCGACATCGACATCGGCGCGCTGCTCGACGCAACGACCCACGCGGGAATCAAGACGCTGCCGTACGCACGTTTCTTCGACGCGAAAGAGGAGC